>JAJZZH010000079.1 GCA_021797675.1 Bacillota bacterium
TTGCAGTAACAAGGTCGACTTGCCAATCCCCGGATCGCCGCCGAGCAATATGAACCCACCGGGGACGATCCCACCGCCGAGCACCCGATCGACCTCGTCCATGCCGGTCGAAATGCGCTGAAGGCTTTGCGGCGGCACGCGGCCGATAGGCACCGGCACCCGCGCCGACGCTTGCCCGGTCTGGTTTGCTGACCTAGCGGGCAGCAATTCTTCGACCATGGTATTAAATTGACTGCAACTGGGGCAGCGCCCCATCCAGCGCGCACTCGTCCCGCCGCACTCTTGGCAAACATAACGCGACGGTCGATGATCTTTTGCCATCCACAGTTCGCGGCCGGTCCATTTACCCTCGATGCCGGCCGCCAGCCCCCCTTCTTTCGATCCATCCACCGGGCAATGGTTCCCATCCCGCCACCGCCCGGCCTTCCTCCCGCCTATCCCTGGACCCTTGCGGTCTCCGAGCTGTGGCAGTCCCGGGGCCCTGCGGCGGGCAGAGATCACGACGGCGTCTGGTGACGGGTTGCCTCAACGGTCTCGCGCATCTCCTCCGCCTTAAACCCGAGGCTGCCGTCATGGCCGTCGACCACAATAAGGCTCTTTTCGGGAAATTCCCCGGCTAAGATCTTTTCGGCCAAGGGATCTTCCACGAGCCGTTGAATCGCGCGTCGAAGCGGTCGGGCACCAAAGATCGGGTCATAACCCGCTTCGGCGATCACTTGTTTGGCGTTGTCCGTCACCGCCAACTGGTATCCGTTTTCGGCGACGCGCTCGGTAACCTCCTTCACCATGATGCCCACGATCTCAGCCAGATGGCTCATATTCAGTTCGTGGAAGACGATGATCTCATCCACTCGGTTAATGAACTCGGGTCGAAATGTGTGTTTGACCTCCTCCATCAACCGCGTCTTCATGTCATTGTACTCGCTTTCCTCGCTGGCGGGGCGAAACCCGATCGTGCTTTGGCGACGGATCACCTCGGCACCCACGTTGGAGGTCATGATAATCACCGTGTTGCGGAAGTCGACCGTACGTCCCTTGGACTCCGTCAGGCGTCCCTCTTCGAGCACTTGCAACAGGATATTAAACACCTCGGGATGAGCTTTTTCAATCTCATCCAACAACACCACGGAATAGGGGTGGCGGCGAACGGCCTCGGTGAGCTGCCCGCCTTCGTCGTATCCGACATAGCCAGGGGGAGCGCCCACGAGCCGTGATACCGCATGCCGCTCCATGTACTCGGACATGTCGATGCTGACCATCGCCTCCTCGTCCCCGAACAGCGCTCCGGCCAAGGACTTCGCCAGTTCCGACTTGCCTACGCCGGTCGGTCCCAGAAATAGGAACGACCCAATGGGGCGGCGGGGACTCTTAAGGCCCGCCCGCGCCCGCCGAATGGCCCGCGCAACGGCTTCCACGGCTTCATCCTGACCAACTACGCGCTGATGCAGCTCGGTCTCCAGATTGAGCAAGCGTTCGGTTTCTTCGCCCTTGAGTTTCTCGACCGGAATCCCTGTCCACGAGGAGACAATGTGCGCGATATCTTCCGGCGTGACGGTAATTGGGTCGGTGCCCTGCCGGGTGTGCCACTTTTGGGTTTCTTGTTCGAGTTCATCGCGCAGGCGCTGCTCTTCGTCGCGCATCTGGGCCGCCTTTTCAAATTCCTGGGCTTGCACCGCGGCTTCTTTTTCCTTGCGCAGTTCTTCCAGGCCATCGGCTAATTGCTTCAGGTCGGGCGGCGCCACATAACTCTTCAAGCGCACGCGGGAGGCCGCCTCATCAATCAGGTCGATCGCCTTGTCGGGAAGATAGCGGTCGGATACGTAGCGGTCGGACAGGCGCACCGCCGCTTCGATCGAGTCCCTAGTAATATGGACCCGATGATGCGCCTCGTAGCGATCCCGGAGCCCCTCCAAAATCTGAATGGCTTCATCCGGTGACGGCTCTTCCACCATAATGGGTTGAAACCGGCGCTCCAGGGCCGGATCGCGCTCGACATACTTGCGGTATTCATCGAGCGTGGTGGCCCCGATCGTCTGCAGTTCGCCGCGGGCAAGCGCAGGCTTTAGAATGTTTGCCGCGTCAATCGCGCCTTCGGCCGCCCCTGCCCCAACAATCGTGTGCATTTCGTCGATGAACAAGATGACGTTTTTGGCCTCGCGAATTTCGTTCATCGCGCGTTTGAGACGGTCTTCAAACTCCCCCCGATATTTCGATCCCGCCAGCATAGCGCCCAGGTCCAACGCTACCACGCGGCGGTCCTTCAAGATCTCAGGCACTTTTTGCTCGACAATCCGTTCCGCCAGCCCTTCTACTACGGCCGTCTTGCCGACTCCCGGCTCGCCGATCAGGACGGGATTATTCTTGGTGCGCCGCGAAAGAATTTGGATCACTCGCTCGGCTTCGGTGTCCCGTCCGATCACCGGGTCCAATTTGCCTTCCCGGGCCATCTGGGTAAGATCCCGTCCGTACAGATCCAGGGTCGGCGTCTGCACGGGTTGCGGCGCCTCGGCACCGGGTTGGTTTTGCGCCTGCACTCCGCCCCCGGATTGCACCAACTGGTGGCGGACCTTATTGAGGTCTGCCCCCGAAGCCAACAAAACCTGCGCGGCTACGCCCTCGCCCTCGCGAATCAGCCCTAACAGCAAATGCTCGGGACCAATGTAGTTGTGTCCGAGGGAGCGCGCCTCTTCCCCGGCCAGTTCGAGCACGACTTTTTTTGCCCGGGGCGTGAACGCCACTTCCTCGTTTGGCCCTATCGCCGGTCCTCGCCCCGTGGCTTTGAGGACCTCGGCGCGTACCGTGTCCAGGTCCAGGCCGATCGATTGCAGGACCTTGGCGGGCAACGAATTTTGCTCACGGATTAAGCCCAGGAGCAAATGCTCGGTGCCGACAAAATTGTGACCCATTCTCCGTGCCTCTTCCTGAGCATGGATCACAACGCGACGCGCCTTTTCTGTAAATTGTCCAAACATTAGCGCTCCTCCTTATCTTCCCGGGTGGCCAATAGCTTTTCTCGCAAGATGGTTGCCCGGAGTTCGTCTCGTTCCATGGACTGCAGCTCCCGGCCGGCCCGGTCCATTAAGTATCCGGGTCTGGTCATCAGCGCCAGTTCAGAAAACGTGGTATGCCCTGGGATCTTCACGAATTGCAGGTCCTGTCCCAACTTGACTTCCGACAGCAACTTGAGCGCTTCGTCGGATGAAATGATGCGCGCGTGGGTCAGAATTCCCCAGGCCCTGCCCACGCGGTCGGCGACCTCCAGACGGTGACTTTGGGTCAATAGTTGCCTGGCGTGCCGCTCGCGTCCGACGATTTCCTGGGCCACTACGGTAAGATTGTGCACAAATTCTTCCTCGGTCAGCCCCAGCGACACTTGGTTCGAGACCTGAAAAAGATTGCCCACCACTTCAGTGCCTTCCCCATACAAACCGCGGACGACCACGCCAATCTGGGCCAGGGCGTGAAACAGTTGCTGCACCTGACGCGTCAGCACCAAAGCGGGCAGGTGCACCATCACCGAGGCGCGCAGACCCGTGCCCACATTGGTTGGACAGGCCGTTAAATAACCCATCTCGGAATCGTAGGCGAAATTGAGACTCCGTTCCAAGTCGTCGTCAAGGCGGTTCGCCATGTGCCAAGCTTGGGTCAACTGCAGTCCAGCCAAAAAGATCTGCGTCCGCAAGTGGTCCTCTTCGTTGACCATGATGCTAATCGACTCGCCAGGATCGGCGACCAGGCCCTGAAACCGCACCGGTTCCTGAATCAGGGCGGGACTGACCACGTGTTTTTCGACCAAAACTTGGCGCTCGATGGGCGAAATTTCCGACAAGGGACGATACGTCAGTTGCCAGGCGGCGCCGAGACTGTCAAAAGCCTCTTTCAATCGCGCGGTCAGTCGTTCGCCGTCGCGATCCCCGAGTTGGGCGGGAAAGGGCAGATCGGTCAGGTTTCTCGCCAGACGGACGCGCGACGACAGCACGATATCCGTTTCCGGGCCCTCACTTTTCATCCACAAACTGGCGTTGGTCATCGCAGTCTCTCCTTTGATGGTGCTACTAAAGTCCCCTGCTCAATGGCTCATGACTCGGTGCTGGCGGTCTCTTCCTCCAAGGCGCGAATGGTATCCCTCAGCTTGGCCGCCTCTTCGAACGCCTCGGCGGTGATCGCCTTGCGCAACCGCTCACGCAGTTCACTTAAGGCTTGTTGTTGGCGAAGCTTAACCCCAGCGCGGGCAGGGATTTTCCCGCGGTGGCTGGTGGCGCCTTGCAACCTCCTCACCAAAGGCTCGAGTTGCGGTCGGAACGTCTGGTAACACATGTCGCACCCCAGCCGGCCCGCTTCGGCAAACTGTTGGTACGTATATCCACATCGGGGACAGGCGACTTGAGTCGACAACTTCACGGTTTCCGGAACCTGACCGATTAAGCCGCCAAGGACGTTGTGTACGGTGAATTGCGGATCCAACATGAAATGAAAGGCCCCTTCTTGCCGGGCGCATTCTTCGCAGAGATAGCGGTCGCTCTTCTCTCCGTTCACGATCCGGGTAAAATGAACCGAGGCTGGTCGCTGCTGACAACGTTGACAAGATAGCGGCCCTGTACTGCTTTCGCTCATTTTAATAGGCTCCTTCCGGCCTAAGAATTGTGGTCAGCATCGCGCGCAACAGGCGTCCGCGCAGGGCGTCCCGTTCGGGAAGCTCGATTCCCAGCACTTCCCGACGCAGGACCGCTTCGGCCATGTCGGCCTCACGAGAAGTCAGCAGGCCGGCTTCTCGTGCTCGCTTCAACAGTTGTGTCGCTCGGACCTGGTCGATGGCTTCGGTCTCGGATGCTGCCTGATAGAGCCCGGCCACATCGGTGCGGAGTTGTACCAGCCGAATGCCGCCTCCGCCGCCGCGTCGGCCTTCCACCAAATATCCTCGATCGACGCTGAATCGGGTGACCAAGACGTAGGTGATTTGGGACGGCACGCAATCAAACCGTTCGGCCAACGTCGATCGCTGAATGTCGACATATCCGTCCGGCGCCCTCTCCAAGAGTTCGCGCAGATATCGTTCAATCGCATCACTCAGTCTCGCCATTGCCATCTCCTGACTTTGACTATATTTGTCCTTTAGCGCTTTGATTATATAACATTCTCGCCCGTAACAAAACCACTCAAACAGGAATTTTTTCTGATCTCGCAGGTCAGGATATGAGAGAAACCACCGAATCGAGGTGTCTCCCCGATACGCGTTAGGATAGCAAGGGTTGCGGCATCCGCAAAAAAGCCAGATGGCCCCTGGCGAGAAGCCGTCTGGCTGCAAAGAAAATTGTCGGCATGGCCTGGGCCTCCCAAGGGCCAGCGCCCTCAGTACCACCAGCGCAGGTCAGGGGGACCACCGTGTTCGAAATGGGAACGGGTCGAACCTGACCGCTCGACACACCGACAAACCT
>JAJZZH010000128.1 GCA_021797675.1 Bacillota bacterium
AATTTCTTCGTGCCCAGAGTCAGCAGAGGCCGCCGCCCGCTTGACTCCCTCCCGGCTTCGCCTGGGAAGGGGAATGCGCGGGCATTTTGTTCAACCTTACTTAGGTGCTCGATACCCCCCGATGCTCTGTTTCGGAACCTTCATCGTCCTCGATCTCCGTCCGTACGCAGCAGGTGTTCCCGATTCCTCCCTCCACGTATTTTTTCATGGTTTGCGCATATCGGTACTCCTCCCGGCGCCTCGCTAGTGGTTGCTGCCCGGTGCGTTTGCGGACGCTTACCCCAAGCCCCCTCAAGGCAGAGTACGGACGACGACGAGGACTCCCGCCTCGGCCGAGCGCCTTGTCTCGCTTATCCCGACATGGGAATAATAGAAAGTGAGTTATCGGTTGGCCTGGCAAGAGGCCGACCCATTTCTATCAGACACGTCTCCGGTAGTTCGAGGGTGCGGAGCTCGTGAACTCGACTGTCCCCGGTACCCAAGAGTTCGGGTCGTGAACCAGGGACGATCGGGGCGGATCGTCCTTCATTCGCAGCGTAGTTTTCCGGCGGCAGCAGTGCTTCCATAGTATTTTTGTCTGCCCACAACGCCCCCATCACATTCGTCAGCGCTGAGTATGGCTTCTTGGATTGAAAGTTGCATCTCTTCCCGTTTCCCTGCTACCGTGAAGGCGACCGACCGTTGTGCACCCATTATCGCGCGGCCGATGGATGCCGGCCACGGTCAGAAGATGAAGAGGCGAACGTGGACATGAACGTCCGTGATATGGCGGATATCGACGTCTGGCACCCGGAACCAACGCGGTATGGTTACCGTCTTCTGGGCTCGATCTTCGACGCCGATGATGCCTCCAGGAGACATTCTTGCGCGCATGGACCCACTTGGACGAGGTGCGAGAAGACACCGCTTGTGGGCTGTGGCTGTTCCGTATCGCCGCAAATTTCTGTTTGTATTCGCTCAGACACACCAGCCGTCGCGCGCTCCCCGTGCCGATTCCCCCCGCGGGAACCCCTCGCGTTTCGGCCCAACGCGTGGCCGTCTCAACAAGCTCGTCACCGACTCTCTTCCCACGGACAAAGGGTGCGACCACCATCGACATCTGTTCGGCGACCCCTGCTCCATCGACTCTGCTCACCATTGCGGCGGGCAATTCATCCCGGTATGCCACGACGTTCAACGGGAGCGAAGCGAGGCGGTCTCGCCACCGCCCCTTAGTATCCTCGTCATCTTACCGGAATTCGTGCGAGCACCCGAAAGCATGTCGCGCTTCCCGTAGCGCATCCAAAACAATCGCCCGCCAGAGCAGTCTTCCAGCGTAAGGGTCGCATGGTGTCCTCTCCTTCCTCGGTGTCGTCGATGCCGACTCATATCCACCCGCTGTCCCGCGCTTTTAGAACAGCCTGAGCACGGTTTTTCACCGCAAGTTTCTGGATGATCGCCGATAAATAATTACGGACGGTCCCTTCGCTGAGATAGAGCGCTTGGGCCACGCTCCCCACCGGAGATCCGTCTGCCGCCATGGCCAAGACCTCCAGCTCCCGATCTGACAAGGGGCAGGGTCCCCCGGTCAGCGCCGTGACCGCCAGAGCGGGATCCACCATCCGCTCGCCGGCCTGAATGCGCCGAAGATTTGCAGCCAGCACATCCACCGGGTCGTCCTTGAGCAGGAATCCATCCGCCCCGGCGTCCAATGCTCGCCGTAAATAGCCGGGACGCCCGAAGGTCGTCAAGACGACGAGACGCATCTCCGGGTGCCGTTCACGAATCTCCCGGCACGCCGAGATCCCGTCTTGTTCCGGCATCTCGATGTCAAGCAGGGTCACATCCGGCGTGAGCGCATGGGCCAGGCGGACCGCCGCGCGGCCGTCGGCCGCCTGGCCCACCACTTCGATATCAGGCTCGCGGGCCAACAGCCGAGCTAGGGCGTCTCGCACCAACGCCTGGTCTTCCGCAATCACCACTCGCACCTTATTAAGACACCCCCTTCCACGACCGATCGCCGGTACCGCGAGTTTCTTCGCTGATCGGAAGTCGCACCTCCAAGGCCACACCACTCCCCTGCCCTCCAGAGACTGACCAGTTTCCTTTGAGGGAAGACACCCGTTCTGCCATCCCGCGCAGGCCATTTCCCGGCACGATGGCCTGTTTATTCGAACCGTTGTCCTGAACTTTCAAGACGACCGCGCCCGGCTCGCGGCGAACCTCCACTTCACACCAGGACGCCCCACTGTGACGCGCCACATTGGTGCACGCTTCTCTGAGGATGAGCCCTAAGGTCCTCTCCACATGCGCAGGCAATGACGCGTCGTCCACCACCCCTTCCACGCTCACCCCTGCCGCACGCAGCGCATCTTGGACACTCGCCCATTCGTCTCGTATCCGCACCCGGCGATACCCGGTCACCACCGTCCGTACATCGCCCAGTGCTTCCCGGGCCAATCGGGCAATCGTCCCCATCTCCAAAGCCGCTTGGGGTGCGGTCCGTTCCACCTCGACACGGGCCACGTCGGCCCGCATGGCGATGGACGACAGCGTGTGCCCCAAGACATCGTGGAGGTCCCTCGCGATGCGCAGGCGCTCGTTCGCCGCGGCCAACAACTCGTTTTCACTCCGGATCTCAAGAAGCTTCTGTTGCATCATCGCGTATCGAAACACGACCCGCATACCAAGCCCGACGCTCAAGATCGGGACGGTCACCGACAGGATATTGGCCGTGGTGACCGCGTGTAACAGTGGCAAGGGAAGCAAAGCCGCCGCGACGAGAAATCCCATGGCCCCATAAAAGGCACCTGGGCGGGACCACCAGGCGACCGCCGGCGCGGCGTAGATAATCATCCCGAGAAATCCGGCACTCCGGGTCAAGACGGCGAGGGTCACCGCGATGCCTACCGTAAACAAAACGTAAGCCGCCCCGTACCCCCGATGGCTCCGGGGCGAGACATCGTCGCTTCCGTACTCCGGACCGGCGTTGGCCCAGTAGCACAGATACCCGGTCAGAAAGACTGCCAATAAGATCAGGCCCGTTAGCTCGGTCCCTCGCGGTCGAGACTCCGAGACCAAATACCACCCGGGATAGAGGAGATAGAGGAGCCAGAATGCCGCAAATTTGAGGTTTCCTCTGACGCGTCCTTCGGCGTTAGTTGCGCCGCACATATAAGATGCCCCCCAACAATCCAAACCCAGCCACGTAGGCTGCCAGGACTGCAACGTCGCCTCCCGGCAACGTGCGACCTGCAACCAGATGCCAGGCCATGTCCGCCATCCGGTATGACGGTATTGCACGGGCGATCGACGTAAACACCGGTGGCAGGTACTTTAGCGGCGTCCACAATCCTCCCAGCATGCCCGACCCCAGATACACGAGAATTATCCCATAGTTAATGAGGGTCGCGTCGAGCCAGTGGGCCAAGGCCAACCCCAGGGCAGCGTAGGCGAGCGACCCGAGCCAGATAGCAAGCGCCGCTTCTGCCAACGGCAGGCGCCACGAGACACCGCCAGAGAGAAGACCCACGAGAATAATTATCATGACCACGGCCAGGCTCGCCACCATCGCCGTGACCACTTGTCCGGCCAGGTAGGCCCAGACCGGTACCGGGGTCACCTTTAAATGCCTCACCCAACCTCCCGCACGGTCCAGGGCGGTCTGCGTGCCGGTGACGTTGAGCGTGGTGCCCACCGCCCCGAAGGCCACCATCGACATCATAAAGTAGACGCCCCAGGAGGTATGGGCAAACGGCGTCGCCGTTCCATACATGTGGGCATACAGCTCATAAAAGCCTACCGGCAGGCCCAGCACGAAGATAAGGTAGCGGGCATTATGCATGAGCCGCCCCAACGAAAATTTCGAGAAGGCGAAGATCATGTTCATCAGCGGTCTTCCTCCCGTTTCATCAGTTGTTCGAACACATCGGTTAGGGAACCATTCACCGTCTCGATCTGAGACACCAGGCCGGCGTGACCAGCCAGGGCAAACAGCACCTGATCGGTGTCATCTGTCAGGACTTCCACCCGCCCGTCTCCTAAATCCGAAAGGGGCAAGCCGAGACTATCTCCCATCAACTTCCGATGGGAAGCGGCGACCCGGAAGCGAACCCGCGGCCTGGCGAGATTCTTTTTCAAGGCGTCGGGCGTATCGAGCCCCCGAACCTTCCCACCAACTAACAGCAGCACCCGATCCGAAAACCGCTCGGCTTCAGACAGGTCGTGGGTGGTGAACACGACCGTCCTTCCCTTAAAGCGCGTGCGCACGGCCTCCCATAGCCGGATCCGGGCTTCCACGTCCAACCCCTCTGTGGGCTCGTCCAACACCAGCAGGTCAGCATTGGCCACGGCGGCCATGGCGAATTGTACACGCCTCCTCTGGCCTCCAGAAAGTTTTTCGGCCGTGGAGTTCAAGAGACCTTCAATCCCTGCCATCTGAATGACATCTGGGATTGCCAGGGACTTCGGATAGACCGCACGGATAAGGGACAAAATTTCGCCCACCCGCGCAAACGCAGGCAGGTGGTTTTCCTGCAGCATGGCCGCCACCCTCCCGGCCTTTACGGCATCTTGGGGTGATGCCCCTGCAATCCGTATCTTGCCGTGGGCAGGCCCCAGGAGGCCCAGGACATTGCCCATCAAAGTGGTCTTACCGGCCCCGTTGGGCCCTAGGATGGCCAACGCCTCTCCCTCGGCCACGTCCACACTGACATCATCCAACACCGTTCGGGATTCGTACCGAAAGGTGAGCCGTTCCACCGAAAGCCACGTCGTCTGCACTTGCCATCCCTCATTTCTGGCGGACAACTTTCTCCGTTTAGGGGAAGTCGCCCTTGTCAATCTCACGGTAGCCATTCGGACCTCTCAAGGGCAGTCACGGAGATAACGACAAGGCCATGACAGTTGTCATGGCCTCGGTTCCGATGGCCTCGATGAGGCCGTCAATCATCGACAGCACGCCGGCCACTCACCCAAATTCCTTCGCCGACACCGCCTGCGGCTCTTGTCCCAGGCGGCAACGATCCCGAATTGGTTCCGCGGTTGCCCCAGATACCCCGAGTCCGTCTTGACTCGGCTGGGGCCTGAATTGGGCCCTTTGCCGTGATCTTCGGGTCGGAGTTTAACCCGATAGGAATGTTGGTAGAAATAGACCGGCGTACGATGACCAGGTAACCGCTTTTCCACAATCCGGGCCCCAAGCTCCTCCTTCTTTACTCGTAACATTCAGTTCGACATATTTCTAATATTGACTGCTGGTTTTGTGGACCAAAATCGTACCTTTCACACAGAGATGTCCAAAACCCTGGTATATTAAGGGTTTCAGAGTTTCTCCAAAAATAACGGC
>JAJZZH010000088.1 GCA_021797675.1 Bacillota bacterium
CGAACTTCGT
Source organism: Bacillota bacterium (assembly GCA_021797675.1). Taxonomy (GTDB): domain Bacteria; phylum Bacillota; class Sulfobacillia; order Sulfobacillales; family Sulfobacillaceae; genus JAJZXC01. The sequence continues at coordinate 11 of JAJZZH010000088.1, forward strand.
CGCCAAAACCAAACCTACCTAATTATACGACTACCCACGGCGGTTTTCGCAAGAAGGAAAAGCATCCGTACCCGATTCAAGAAAGCATCTAAACCACCGCGCAGCGGTTTAGTCCAACATTCAGTATGGCAAAAATTTGAACAGAGAGCAGTATAGATGTCTACTTGGTTGGACGCTGAATAAGCAATTGGGCGTCGCAGTCTCCCCCATGCAGGGCCAACACGGTTGCGAACTGCGACATCGAATGTGTACAAAGACAAGAGAGACTCCATCGCTCCGACCGAGGCGTCTTAGCGGGGGCAGACTATCGGCGACCACCTCCTGCGGCACGTTTCGACGAGATGGCCGCTTTTCTCTGCCTTGGCATTCGCCAAGGCTTGGAGAGAACCCTAATGCTAGAAATCCGTATCGGACAATTCGAGCCGACTTCGCAATTCCTGGGTCAATCGGCGATAAGAATCCAGGGAACCCTGCGTCAAGAAGTCGATCTGATTAAGGAAATCTTCCACTGCAACACGATGGTCAGCCGCGACCAAGTCTGGTAAAGTTTTTCCCCCAGCCCAGCGGTAGGGCGTCTCCAGCATCAGTTTGGCCATCCACTCGGAGTCTACGATAGCCTGTTCTTCGGCGGTCAGAGCAACCTCCGGATCACTGTTGCGAATATAATAGCCCCGGTAGTCGGGTTGGACCTGATAAATCAGCATCCGGCCCTCCAAGGGTGTAACCTCAGCCACGGGTTTGGGCAATACCTGGCCTTGGGGGGCTAGGGCCCGCAGGGCGGGTTCCAGACGTTTGAAAATCCTGGAAGAATAGACCCGAACCACCATTTGATCCATGTCTGCGAAGCGGATATCCGCCAAAATGGGGTGGACCGACACGTTGCGATGCAACTGTTCCGAGGCAAACGGTGTTGGGTCACCCAAATAATACCAACCAAACTCTTCGGCGGTGCGGTAGAGGAGAAAATTCTCCGCCCGGGAAAGGCTGTTGGCCCACGCTCTGGGGTCGCGGACAACGTAGCGATGCGAGATATCCACCTTAGGCGTTTCGGCGCGAGGAGTGCCAAATTGGATACCCCACTCGGGCATTCGAAAGTCTGCCGGCACTTTGAAGCGTTTTTTGAGCTGCTTGGCCACTTGTTGACCCAGATCCACCCGTCCCAGGGCCGGAAGGTAGCTCACTGCTTGGTCGCGGGGGGTGGCTCCGTTGAGCACCCGCATGGCCCCTCGGATCCATGGCTCATAAAGGGTAAAGAATTCCTGCAGGTTGTCGACCAAACTCGCAGCCCGTGCCTGGGCAAAGCTCCGTTCGATCGCCTTCATAAGCCAACCGCGGCCGGCCGGGGGCGTAATGTAGAGCAACCCCAAAGGAACCAACTCGTCATCTAGCTCAGCCAGCTCACCGAACACCATTGCGTGGCGGCGGACCAGCCCAGCGTCCTCCTGATGAAGCCGGCCCCGCCGACCATCGAACAGGTTGGCAAGCGTGACCATCCCGGCAGGCGTCGCCTCCTGCCGGATCTGCCAGAGACCGGGGTGGATCGTCGCACGGATTTCCGCCAGGCGCCGGACCGGTTCGGACAGAGTCGGGGCGACCTCGGCCAGATACCGGTCTTGAATCGTTTGTCCAGAATCATCCGTGAAGTGTCGAAACATATAGTCCGTTAACTCGAGAATGTCGGGGTCCCCTAAGTTTGCGGCCTGCAGCGCAGCCGCCATGGTTTGACCCTGGCTGGGAAGGATGATGCGTTCGGTGGCCACCAGGTACCGGTAGACGGCCGCATCCTGCTTGACTTCAGCGAAGCGCTGAGCGGAATAGGTTGCGACGCTGATTGCATACTCTTGCCTGGCTTCCTCGTGGCGGCTCTTTTTGATGGCGATGTCATCCGGCATAGTTAATTCCCTCTTGCTCTGGTTGATGTGGTAATGCGTGGTGCAATCGTAGAACGTTCCCCGCGGCAGCCGGCCTCGGACAACCTTTCTATGTACTCGGCACCAAAAAATTTGAACCAAGATTGATCGCCAGAGTACATGGACAACCGAAGATCGTTGGGGCTAGAGTTCAAAGAATTGAATACCGAGTATATTGATGGTACCGAAATTCGTCGGAAATTGCTAGCCCGTGGTGACCGGGGAGCATTAACGTGCAGTCACTCGTTGACGCAAGATAGTTCTTAGTGTACCGGATTGTCACCTTACAAGAATCGCTAAAATCGATCTCAAGGTGGTTTTGGATCATTGGTACGCGCGACGGAGAAAGGGTTGTTCGTGTGGCGCCACAATCCGATGTGCAACTCGAAGCCGATGTGATGGCCCAAGTGACGGTCGATTATTCAGATATTAGCTACTAGAAAGGTCGAGTGCGGGTTTGCCTGGCGCTCTGCGCGCTTTGGGCAGCAGGGACGATAGTGGTTGCGACGATGGTGGTCGTGATTTACCCGGTGAAACATGCGCACAGAGACTCAGCAAGCTATGGTGGTTATCTAGCTGGTTTGGCTTGCTTGGGCGCTGGGAGGGTTTGTCGGGGCATGGAGTGCGCTGATGAAACCTTGGAATGGGGTGCTCCAAGGGGTTCAGTAGGGGGTCATGGCGTTGGCCATCATGCTTGAGAAATTAAACCCGCCAGGGTAGCTGGTGCTGGTATCGCACCGAACTTCCTGAGCGTGCAGAACGTGGCACAAGACCACGTCTTGGTACCCGATCAGATTGGCTTCATCTTCCATCATACAGAGAATGTCTTGCCCTCGCTTTTGCACATTGCGTTCCGCGACTACCCGAACCATATCACGATGAGGGCGCCCAGCCGTTTCACTCATCATGACAACGCCGTGCGGACACGCTGGGGCACCAGTCCGCACGGCTGTTTTTACTGACTCAAGATGGTGTCAACGACTAGGCCTTAGGTTGCACCACGATCGTGCCCACCATGCCTAGGTTGTAGTGCAACAAACACAGGTAATGATACGTGCCGGGCTTATTAAAGGTTAGTTGATAGCTCATCCCCTTCCACAGCAGACCGGAATTGACAAAGCCTGGGCCGTTGATGACGTTTCCACCCTTGGCCTGTCCGATGAACTTCTCAGCTTGGAGAACGCTTTGACCTGGTGCCAAAATGGTGACGGTATGAGCCTCGTGAAAGTCATTCTGGGTCCACTTGACCGTATCGCCCGCGTGAATTTTGAGCACCCCGGGCCAGTAGCGCAAGGATCCAAACTGTGGGTAGTTAACCTGGCCGCTCGCTACTACGTGATTGCCTGCCTTGACATCAACAAACCAGATGTTTCCGGGGATCGTGGCCACCTTCGCCAACACGGTGGTACTTTGCCCTATGCCCTTGGCATTGGTCTTCACGGCCGACAAGGGATGAATCATGCGGCCTTGGGACGAACTTGCTCCCAACTGGATATCGGCGCGGTACTGGCTGTTTGGGTGACCGGTTAACGACACCGAAACGGACATACCAGGTGTCCCGCCCATGGCAAAGACTGCAGAGCCGATGGCCGTTCCCGCCTGGGTGGTCAACGGCACCGTCCACTGACTCGGCGAAGGCAGGTCGGTCCATACATGGTAGACCAAGGTGCCGTTGGCACCTGGTGTGGTATGCACGGCAGCTAAGGCTTGAGCCTTCGCTGCTTCCCCCGTATTAAGGTCTAGTTGCATTTGACCACGACTCGCCTTGAGTGCTTGGGCCGGGGTAAAGGGAAGGGCGGTACCAGCGGGTTCCACCACCACAGCTCCTACCATATCGGGGTGCACTCCGCACTGGTAGCGATAGACCCCGGGCTTGGTAAACTGCAACGCATACGTTTGGCCCGGCAGCATGATACCCGAACTCTCCACGGTGCTGCCGTTAAAGACGGAGCCCCCAGCCGGCTTCAACGTGGGCGGTGACCCCGGTGGCGGAAGCTGGACCCCAATCGGTCCAATCATCACCGTATGAACCCCGGAGCCCTCGACCCATCGAACCTGATCCCCCGCATCGATGGTCACTACATCGGGGTAGTAATTGTAGGAGGAAATGTTGCCTTTTGCGCTGCTCCCTCCGACCAAGACGGTAAAGACGGCTGGCGACGGGGCGGAAGCCGCAAACGTCACGGCAGAGACTCCGACCAAACCGCCACCCAGAACCCCGGCCATCAGCGCACGACCAATTCGACTCAACACGATACATAACTCCTCTCATCACGAGGGACAGGCGAACCGCTGGCACCAGCGCCGAACCTGACGATGCCGTTTGACTGGCCGCTTGCATCCAGAATGGTATTGGAGGCGCTATCGGATAAGGCGCCATCCGCCACGATTCGCACAGGGTTGGCGATGCTGACGCTTTCTAAGTCCGTGCCCGATTCCACCGCAACCACGCCGTCCGGGGCTACTGCCGAGACTGCTTGGGAGATGGTTGCGTAAGGGGCTGTTGTGCTGCCTGTTCTAGTGCTGTTGCTTCCGGAGGGACGCACAGAGACCACGGACGGCTGGGTGGCAGCCATCGCGGGCGCGGCGAACAGGGTCGGGCTGGCCAAGGCCGTCGACCGTACGAGATGCATACGTTTCAACACGTGTCTCTCCTTTTCATCCATCGATGTGCGTGCAAGGCGGCATTTTTCAGCATGGGCCTCGTCGCACCGCTTAGTGTAAAAGAATGTCGTGCAGAGACGGTCTCAAAGGAGTCTCATCTTCTGCGAACCGAGGCACTACACGCGTTCGCGTAGGAAGTGGGCAAATTCCGTAACGGCTCGGGAAAGTCGGCGATGGAAGGTAGCCCGGCTTACGTTAAATTGGTCGGCGAGTGCGACACGGGTGGCGGGGTGAGGATCTAGATAGCTGCGGCGAATCAGAGCAGCGGCCTCGGACCAATGCGATTGTTCGGCGAAAGCTTGCACGGCTTGCCGCAACAGGCCCCGCAGTTGTTTCGGCGAGATGGTCAGATGCTGTGCTTCGACCAGCCTCTGCAAGCGGATGGTGTCGTGGTAGCAGCTGAGGAATTGTCGCAGGTCGACCATCGTCATCGATTTTAGCGCGGTCAGCGGATCAGGCAGGGACACACCGCTCATCCTGGCGGCCCATCGAGGAATATGCTCGAAGCGCAAGTCTAGGCTGTACAGCAGCAGGTTTGACTTGGAAATCAGCGGAAATGGGTAGGCCATCCAGCCCAACTTCTTGAGTAAAATTCCAAAGCGCTCATCAAGAACCATGCCCAGAGTTCGGCAACCGCTGGAGGACTGCAGGGTATACCGGAGCACCGTTCCAGCAAGCAAAGAAGCCGAGAAGACCGGGTGTTGGGTTCGAAGTCCCACCAGGGTGACTAACCGGGAATCATCCGGCCGCGAGAGGTCTACCTCGAGATTCGGGTGGGCGGCCAGACGCGATACGATGTCGGGGACAAAGGCGCTCAAGATCTCCAAGGAGTCCCGGCTTACCGGCAGAATACAGATCGTGGCCACGGATTGCCCCGAAGGATCGAGTACCATATGGATCGTATGAGGCATCTCCGCTGCCACCACATCAAACAACGCCGATTGTTGCGCCAGAGTCATGGGAATGGCGGGACGAGCCCAGTCATTGAGACATTCCAGAGCTTCTGCTCGGACCTCGGGCTGGTACGGGATGATTTCGAGCCCGTGTGGGTCCTCGTAAAGGTCCGCATAATCGCGCCAGGGCTCCAAGTCCAGTCCCACCAGGCGCACTAAGTCGTGGGCCAAGCGCCCATCCTCCCGGCGGTCTGTTGCCTGCGGCCAGGCCTTGGCGAGAGCCTCGATGACTTTGCACCGCAGGCGATGGAATGCTTCCGGCTGGACACGACGAAAATCGCGCAACAACTCTCCCGCGGCCAGATCGTGCAGACCCAACCCACTGGGAGTATCCATCACAAAGGATAGCGAAGCCAACTGTCGATAGTCTGATAGCGAGAGAGGGCGTTCGAGAATAGCATTCAGGAAGTCCAAGTGGGCCCGCGACACCAAACACAGCACATTGATGGCTTCACGCCAATCGGTGTCTAATACCTCTTTGAGAAGGCTCGCCGAAAACGCTTCGCGGGCCATGCGAGCACCCTCGCCTCCCAGGGCGCCGCGTTGGTACAAGTCAACGTAGATCGCAAGGGTCAGCGGCACATGGCCAGCCACAGACACGGCTCGATTGAAGGGAACTCCGCGTCTATGAAGAAAAGTCATCGCCTCGTCGGCACTAAACGGCTCCAGGGCCCATTCCTCGACTCGTCCAGCCCAGTCTAGGTCCAAGCGCCATTCGAGGAGCGATGATTTGCGCTCGCACACCAGAATGAGTAGGTTGCATGCCGGACCAGAAGCAAAGAAATCACGGCGGAGCCATCCACTGAGATCGCGCAGCGCCTCAAAGTTGTCGATGCCCACCACCCACTTGGTGTCCTGGGCCGGATTGTTCATCCATGCCATAAAGGTAGCCGACAAGTATCGCAACATCCCGTCCGGAGTTCCGAAACAAGCCCGACCGTCGATCCAGGCGGTGCTGGCCCCGGACTCGTCCGCGTCATGTAAGAAGATATTCAATAGGGTAGACTTGCCGATGCCACCTAAGCCAGTAATGTTGACGACTTTGGTTGGAGCGGAGGTGGTCTTTAGCCAGCGTGCAAGACGTTCACGTTCCGCCTTACGTCCGACGAATGTTCGGTTACGATTTCGCCCACTGTCCCCCCTCAGGCTGGTAGCCAATCCGTTTCCACCTTCCTGGAATACTTTGGCCTAGCGGCAGGTTTGTCAATATTCGACAGAAAAAGCTGATGTCCTGCTCAGAGACTGGAATGAGGCCTTGATGCACGCCTTTAGGGGATGGCGCTTGGTCCTCGATGCGTTATGCGGTGATGTAGAGCTCTCCAACGGCAATTAGGCGAGCTTTCAGTTATGTTGCGTTGGATCCGGGAAGTAGTGACACGCCGTGATCCCAGACCATAAGACTTAACATAACGAGTCAGAGGAACTTGGTCCGTGGCAAAGCACCCCGGGCTTGTTACGGTCGATTTAACTGCCGGGTTAGAAACATGCGTTCGATACCAGGGTCTCAAATTGCCGATGAATAGCCGAATGCCTGTTCACGGAAGTAAACTCATTGGGAACCAATGACAGCGGTTATGTAGAGCCTGTGAAGCTATTTTTTCGCACGGAGATTGGACTCTGTCCGTCAACTTACCATAATTAAGTAGAGAGTTATCTGCAGTCGAAGCACGAAAAAATCCCCTCTCTGGCTTCAAGAGAGGACTGTAGATAACTCTATTGGATTAAACCGCGATCGACGGGCGACCTCTATGGGCAATCAATCGCTGTATCCTCCGGGGGTATACGCAATACTTCCGCCAGGAGCAAGGCGCTATCGTCGTTGCGTAGAGAGGTATTTCGATAATGCTTCATGATGTGAAGCTCCTTCCTTCGAACTTCGTCGCCACAACCAAACCTACCATATTATACGACTATCCACGGCGGTTTTCGCAAGAAGGAAAAGCATCTGTACGCGGTTCAAGAAAGCATTTAAACCACCGCGCAGCGGTTTAGTCCAACAAGTTGGGTGCGGGGCTCGAGTCCGATGCCGATCGCATTGGGTGACCACAGCGATCTCAGACCTGAGGGTAGAACGCCCCCCCACCGGGACTAACCATGGGAGGCCGATGTCCATTCGCCGAGAGGGTTTTTGGCCTTCTTGGGCCCGGTTGCTGCAACGCATGCGAGCTCCAGACCCCGGGGAGGCCCTCTCACAATGGACTGGCAGATGAATTTCCGCCACCGCAATGGAGCTAACCCTGTCTGAACATCCTGTCGCCGGCCAACACCAAGCATCTTGAATCGTGGCCACCATCCTCGCCATCGACTCGCCAGCAGACGGGTTCCGGTCACGATTACGCCGGCTGCCCAGACGGCAAAGGCCGCGCCTGTCCCTACAACACCCGGACCCGTGGTGGATGGGTGCCGGAGTGCCCATCGGGACGGCCCTGCTTTAACCTTCCCTGGGGTTGGGCGGCCGGGATCCTCGTCCGGCGTTGGGTCGCCGGAGCCAGGATAAAGCGTTCACGCCAGGGTCCAGCGCTATGGGTTCCCAGCTGGGCTTGCTCGGCGCCGGTCTAGCTCAAGGTGCCGGGGTCGGTAGATCCTGAGGTCGTGGTACACTAGCAGGCGAGACATTCTTAGCCACTCAGTAGGGGGATTCGGCATGCGACGCGCGTCTATGTCTTTGGTCTTAGCGACCGTGACCGCCGGACTCGGGGTTTTTTCGCCCCAGGCACCGGCGGCCACTCACAGTATCGGTGGCTTTTCTCCCAGTTTCGGCCATTGGAGCTACGCCCACCAGGTTATTACCGCCAACAATGTGGGAGTATCCACCAACCTCGTCAATCAGTTTGCCTATCAACATAATCCCAATCCTAACGCGGCCGTGCTTCGCGTGCGTATTCGCGTCAACGCTCTGCCCCAGCATGGACCCTATACCATCGGCCTGGTCGATCACTCGGCTGCCAATGGCAACGGTCAGTACAAATGGTCGCTGGATTTCACCAATCGCGGCCTGGAACTTATTAATGACGGCTTCCAAGTGGTCAGTCGAATTCCGTACCGCACCCCCTTGCACCATTGGGTCTCGATGGAGTTGCTGGTATCCGACAACGTCCTTGATGGCAAGGTGTGGACCGGCAGTCGACCGCCCACAGGTTGGATGATTAGCGGCCGCTTTTTTCGTGGGTTGGCTCGGACGCAGCCCGACGCTGGCCTATATTGTGCTCGCGCCAATGTCAACTTCAGCGGCTTCCAGATCCTTCCTTTGAGCACGCTGTTCACCGCGCAACCCACGGTGCCCGCCGGCGTCTTTTCTCAAGGATCGGCGATCGTCGACCACATTGCCATCCACCACCCGGGAACGGGTAGGGCATCGTTGCGGCTGGTCGCCCACGCAATGGACGCCAACGGCCATGCCATGACCCAATCTCGCCTGATCGCCGTCGCATCGCACGGTAGCGCCTCGTTTAACATGCGCTTTCCCTGGAACCGGCAGGGGTGGTACGGGGTGCAGTACAACCTGGTCGACCAAGCCACGGGGCAAGTCGTGGAGTCTTTACCCCAAATCGGAGCGGCCATCGTGCCCCCTCCGTTGCCCCGTCCTAGCCGACGCATTGCTATGAACATTAGCGTCGTATCCTGGTATCTTCCTCCCGCCGTACGGCGCGAAGACATCGCCCTGGAATTTCGAACTCTTGAGGCACAAGGCATGGGTAACGTGCGGTTGGAATTCAATAGCAATTTGCTGCCAAACTGGCGGATTTACGATCCCATGATGCTGCAGGCTGCCCACTACCACATGCATGTCCTGGGCATCCTGGACTCCTGGCCGACGGGGAAGAATCCCTTTGTGGCCGCCAACCACATCTCCTTTGCCGATGCGGTGTCAGCTTACGAAAATGCGGTGCGGGCCATCGTTGAACGCTATCGGCCCGGCGGCACCCTAGACCAACAGCATAACCTGGGCAATGCGTTTGGAATTACCCAATGGGAGATCTGGAACGAACCGTCCATTCCTTCCCGCTGGGGAGGCAACATGACGCAATACGGGGAGCTTGTCAAGGCGACGGCAAGGGTTGTCCGCGCCGTCGAACCCCATGCGTTTTTGTTGGAGTACGCGCATCACGACCGAACTGTCTACCAGGCATCCGGCGACGTTTTCAACGGGCTCGCCATTCATTACTACCCGGGCGTGGTTCCCCCCGAAAATCCCCATTTTCCGATTACCAACGCGATCAATCACAATTTAGACTTCCTTCATCAGGAACATTTGCCGCCGATCCTGTGGGTGACCGAAGTGGGATGGAATACGCAGTTGGTGAGTCCGATGCAACAGGCACAATACGATGTTCGTGCGGCCTTAGAGAGTCTGAGTGCCGGCAGCGGTCCGGTATATCTGTTTATCCAAAACTTCCTCAACAGTGGGATGGGGGACCAACATCTGAATTTCACTCCGAAACCAGCCTATTCCGCGGTGCTCACCGTAGCGCGAATGATTCGCGGCTACGCTCCGGTCCAAACGTTGGTCCACGGCCGCTATCGTGGAGAATTGTGGACCAGTGGGTCCACGTTACGGTTTGTCGTCTGGACCATGGGAACAGCTTCGGTCATCAAGCCTGAACCAAATCTGACCGGTCTGCAAGCCACGAACTGGATGGGCAACCTCCTCCTCCACCCGTCGACGCTTTCGCTCTCCGGAAAACCCCTATATGTGACCGTGGCCAATACGGCGGCCAACCGAAGTCGATTGGCTGCGTGGTTTCAGGGACTCTAGGCCGCTAGCGGCCATTCGCCAACAACTGAAACGCGCCCGACCCAGGCATCCCAGCGCCGAGTCCCGATAGGCCGTTGCCGATTACGAAACGCCGTTGGACGTGTAACCCACGTGCACCCGTGCATAGGGGCTCGATGCGCTCTGCTCGGCCACCTGACGCCCATTGACGACGATCGCTACCTGAAGCTTTCCCGGCCCAACCAATTTATGCACTTCCACCGCCAGGGAGCCTTGCCCAGCGACCGTAAATCGGTGCGGAACGTGGCCAGCGATCCGCCCCTCGGCCGACGTACCCCCCAACGTGCTGACCGCCCAATGTCCGCGAAACCTAAGCCCTGGCGTTCCCCGCACCACAATGGTGAGCGCCGGGGGCGAAGGGCGCACCCGGACCGCACGCCCCTTGCCTGCAGACTCCAAGCTCGGTACGACCAGCGCAAGAAAGGCCCCGGCAATGATTACGGCACCCCCGGTAAACGCCGCAAATACCCGCAGACCATTGGAGCCTGACTTCCACAGCGCCGAACTCAATAGGATAAGGCAGCCAATGACAATATAGACCATACGCGAACCTCGTCTCCGTTTTCATCTCAAGCCCTGAGGCGGAGTGCCTCGATTCTCATCATCGCCATTATAGCCTAGGCGCGTTGCCAGCGGCGTTCGGCTCGGCGACAGGGCCCCTTTACCCCTGAGACTAGACTGACAAATAAGGAATGGAGCGGGCGAGCGAATCGGTACCCTGGGTTCGGTGCCAGCTCTGAAGTATGAAGGTTCAACAAACGTTTCGGTTACGATCGTCGGGGTAAATAACTGAAACAAATCACATGATATCTAGGTAAATTGAGCGCCCCGGAAAGGGGGAAGTAGCAAGGCGTGGGTAGGGGACGGACCATCCGGTAATAGTGAGGAAGCGGCGGCAATGGCCGTGGAGCGAAGGGGACGGGCGAAGTCGGCAAGTGGCTGGCGCTCAACCGGCTTGGCATCGCCGACGGACGCCGCTGAGACAGGGTTCGCAGGAGCCGCATAAGTCGAGAGGTTGACGTATCGGCGCCGGAGGGTCGCGAAGCTCAGTCGTCTGATGAACCCCTGGTCCAACCACTCGCCGGGCGACCTTCAAAGCCGCCCAATCGGGGGGGCATGAACGGCGCCGAGGGCCATGCTTTTTGACCACGGACCACCCCACTTCCGGCCGGGCGCACGTCCGTTTTTCCGTGGTACAGCGTGAATCCTGCGCCCGCTGACGTATAATAGAGTTATCGCAAGGGAGGCGATACCATGTTTTGGCCACGCCGCCGTTATACGCCCTGGTGGATGCGGATTCTCGCAATGATAGGTTTGCAGTTCCTGCTGCGCCGCATCGCCACCGAGACTCGTTCGTCAGACGCCGATTGGCGAGCGAAAAAAAGACGCTTCCGCCAGAAATTGCGCGAAGCCTTTCAGGTGTGGCAAGATCCGGCCAACGCCAGCGCGGATGATTCCGACGTTCCACCGGCGGCCAAAGACTCTTGAACAGCCGGGTGCCCACCCCCCCTCGTCAGGGCAATCGAGGCCGAAAAACCGTCTCTGCCCGGGCGCGTACTTTGAGCGTGTTCCGACTCGCGGGGTCGTTTTGGCGTGATGCCCGGAAAATCGCCCGCATCCAACGGCGGCTGCCGCCGTCAGCGGCCGCTGCCGAGGTCCGGTCCATCTATCGCCAGGGCGGCCGGCGTTTTCGCCAGGAAGCACTCAAATTGGGTGGTCTCTTGATTAAGGTTGGCCAGTTTTTGAGCGCTCGCACCGATGTGCTCCCGTTGGAGTTTACCCGCGAACTGGCGGCACTGCAGGATCAGGTGCCGTCCGCGCCCTTTGCCGACGTACGTCAGGTGGTGGAGGCAGCCTACGACGCTCCGATGTCGGCCATATTCGCCGAATTTCATGAGCAGCCGCTCGCGGCGGCTTCGCTGGGACAAGTTCACCGCGCGCGTCTTTCCGGCTCCGACGAATGGGTGGCGGTCAAGGTACAGCGTCCTGGCATCGAAGTGTTGGCTGCCGTTGATCTGCGAGCCCTGGGATGGATCATGCGCGTCCTCACTCGATGGACGACGGTGGGTCGCAGAGTGGATGCCTACCGGCTGTTCGAGGAGTTTCGCAACCTGGTTGGCCAAGAACTGGACTATCTCCACGAGCAGGCCAATCTGCAGGAGTTCTGGAACAATTTTCAATCACGGCCCGGGATTCGCGTGCCTCAGCCTCGTCCTCACGCCACGCGGCGTCGGGTTCTGGTAATGGAGCTCGTGGAAGGTGTCAAGTTGACCGACCGCGAGGCGCTGCTAGGTTGGAATTTGGAACCCAGGATCCTCTCCCAACGTCTGGTCACCGCGTATTTGCAGCAAATTATCGTTGATGGCTTGGTCCAAATCGATCCTCATCCGGGGAATTTTCTGGCCGACCGTGAAGGTCGACTCGTGTTGTTGGATTTTGGCATGTGCAGCCGCATCCCGCCGGCCCACATTCCGTACGCCTCCAAGCTGATTCAGGGAATTCTGGCCCGAAACCCGGGATGGATCGTGCAAGCTCTTTCGGGGCTGGGCTTTATTCGGCCGGAGGCGGATGCAAGCCTCTTCGTGCGTTCATTGCGCGCTTTGCTGCAGCAAATGCACGGCGTGGCGCTACAGCCCGGACCCGCCCTGGATCAGGCGGTCTCGGACTTCCAGGAGTTCCTCTACCAGGAACCCTTGATGTTTCCCGCCGAATACATGTTCCTGGGCCGGGCGATTGGGATGTTATTTGGCCTGGCCAATCAAATGGATTCGGATGTCGATTGGTTGTCGCTAATTACCCAACAGGCGTTGCCGATGATGGCCAGTGCCCAGCAGACATCCCTAGGCTGGAGTCGCCGGCTAGGGCGGGTAGCCCAAGCTCTGGCCGGGGACGAGGTGGCGGCCAGCCTGAGTCTAGGAGCCAACCGGATCTTGGAGTGGATCGACTTGTGGGGCCGACTGCCAAGCGAGCTCGACCGAGTCCTGCAAGCCGCCGAAGATCACGGGCTGACCACACGGCCCGCCTGGACACCCATCTTGCGGCGGCTGGAAGGGATTCGCGCCGAGGTCCGGTTGTTAACCTATAGCGTCCTCTTGGCGGGTTCGGTGGTGGCTTGGGAGATATCATCCTCCCGCCGCGACGTCCTCATCCATGGGCTCTTCTTGGGCACCAGCCTGGTGCTTGTGCTGCTCTGGATTCTGGCCGCCGTAGGCGCGGGTCGCCATCGCAGGCGGACGGGATAGGGGATACCGATGGGGCGGCGAAATCCGATGCCGCTGGTTCGAAACAGAAAGGAGGGTAGCGGATCTGGCGGGTTCAACCCGACCCGGACTCCGCAGCGGATCGATGGATGAAATCGAATATCGTCCCGGTTTGGACGGCGTACCCGCCGTCCAAACGCGCATCTCGTTTTTGGATTTGGAACATGAACAGATCATCATCCGCGGCTACGATTTAATCGAGCTTGCCAAACAGTTATCTTACCTGGAAGTGGGCTATTTGCTGTTGTACGGGGACCTTCCTCAACCGGATCAATTGAACGCGCTGGAGGCCACCATCCGGCGGCACCAAGCAGCTATCCCGCCTGACCTCGGCCCGATCTATGCTGCATTGGGCGAGCGCCTGCACCCCATGGACGCCCTAAGGACCGGAATTTCCGCGCTGGCGGCGGACCAGGCGGACCAGGGCGGCTTGGATCCCCTGCGCGGGGACGGCTTGGAGGATACGCTAATTCGGCTATGGGCTCTGGTTCCGGTCATGATTGCCCAGGCCCATAGTGCGCGAACCCATAAGCCGTTTCCGGAACCTCGTGCGGATTTACCCTTTGCCGCCAATTTCCTCTGGATGCTAACCGGGGTGAAGCCGAGTCCCTTAGAAACCCAGGTTTTCGATCGGCTGCTGATCCTGTACAGCGAGCACGAGATGCCGAATTCCACCTTTGCCGCGCGCGTTATCGCGTCGAGTTTAGCGGATCCTTATGGAGCGCTGACGGGAGCGGTGGCCGCGCTCAAGGGGCCGCTTCATGGGGGTGCCAACGAAGCCGTCATGCAGATGTTGCAAGCGGTGAGCGGCCCCGAAGCCATGGAAGCCTACCTGCTCGACCGTCTCCAGGCCAAAGCGCGCATCATGGGATTTGGGCACCGGGTCTATATGCATCGTCCCGACCCTCGCGCGGTCATGACCAAAGCCCTGTTGGCCGACCTAGTCAGTGAAAAGGGCGGCAGTGCGCTTAAAGCGATGTGCGAGGTGGGTGAACGAGTGATGCGCGAACAAAAGGGATTATATCCCAACCTCGATTACTATGCGGCCCCGGTGTATCACCTGTTGGGTATCGCCACCGAACTGTTTACACCGATTTTCTTCGCCGCCCGCACGGCTGGGCTGGCGGCCCACCTCCGTGAACAGTACGGGAACAACCGATTGTTTCGTCCTCGCGTCATCTATCTCGGTCCGCGCGGCCTAACCGTCAAGGACGGTGACCGCGGCTAGGCGGCGTGAAAATGCGACCGCCGCGCTGCAGACGGATGGCTGGATTGCCGCAGCTGCCCCCGTCCCGGTAAAGGCGCGGGATCGGCGGGAATGAAAACCATGACCCTAATCCAGACCAAGCAGGAAGGAGGATGCGGCGTGAGCGCCCCGGGCTGCCCGGGGGTTCCGCCGTCAACCGATTCATGGAGGAGAACCACGGCCCCCGGCCGTACGATGCGGTGATTGCAGAGATTGCTGAGTATGCTACGCGCGACCAACCGCTGAGCACCCTGGCTTATGCGACGGCGCGCTGGAGTTTGGCGGACGCGCTCGGCTCCGCCATGCTGGCGTTACGCCATCCGTCCTGTCAGCGGCTTTTGGGCGGTTTGGTCCCGGGAGTATCCGTATCCCGAGGCGCCAGGGTCCCGGGTACACATTTTGAGCTTGACCCGATAGAAGCCAGTTTTAATTTGGCCACGATGATTCGCTGGCTCGATTACAACGACACCTGGCTCGACCGGGAGTGGGGGCATCCGTCGGACAATGTGGGCGCCATTCTCATGGTGGCCGACTGGATTAGCCGCCAGGGTTCTCAACCGGCGCTCACGATGCAAGACGTTTTAACCGCCATGATCAAGGCCCACGAAATTCAGGGGGTACTTTCCATGAGCGTGGCCTTGAACCGCGTCGGCTATGACCACGTTTGGTGGGTCAAAGTGGCTTCGACGGCGGTGGTCACGGCGATGTTGGGCGGGGATCGGGAGGCGGTGGCCCGGGCGCTTTCACACGCCTGGATCGACGGAGGAAGTCTTCGCAGTTATCGCCACGCCCCCGACACCGGCTCCCGAAAATCTTGGGCCGCCGGTGACGCGGCGAGCCGAGCAGTCCGCCTCAGCCTGATCGCGCTCCGGGGGGAAATGGGCTACCCCTGTGCGTTAACCGCGCCAACTTGGGGCTTCCAAGACGTCGTCTTGCACGGAGACACCGTGCGCCTAGCTCGGCCCCTGGGCAACTATGTGATGGAAAATATCCTATTTAAGGTTGCCTATCCCGCTGAATTTCATGGGCAGACGGCGATTGAATGCGCACTTAGGCTCTACCCCCTTGTTCGCGCCCGGCTGGACGAGATTGAGACGATCCACATCGAAACCCAAGAATCCGCGATGCGGATTATTAACAAGACGGGGCCACTTGCCAACCCCGCCGACCGGGATCATTGCCTCCAATTCATGGTCGCCGCAGCCCTCGCCACGGGTCACCTCGATGATGAGTCCTACAGCCAACGCACCGCCGAAGCCCCCAGAATTGACGCCCTGCGTGCATGCATGACGGTCGAAGAGAATCCCGCGTTTTCCCGGGCATACCTCGATCCTGGCCGACGGGCGATCGCCAACGCGATCACCATCCGGTTTAAGGATGGCACCACGACACCGCGGGTGGAGGTCGAGTACCCGCTCGGTCATCGCCGGCGGCGCACCGAGGCGCTGCCGCTGCTGGGGAAGAAATTCCGCCACAACGTATCCTCGCGATTCAGCGGACAACAGCGGGAACGGCTGCTTGCGCTGTTCGATGCCGGAGACGCTTGGGATGCCATGCCGGTGCCCGACTTCGTCCAGCTGTGGATACCGCCCGAGGAGCCCGAAGCCGGTGCCTAGACGCCACCGCGCGAAGCGTTGAGCGACGCCGAGGAGAGAACGATAGCGATAGCGATATGGAGGGGATTGGGAATGTCATGGTTCGTAGAAGCGGCGGTGCCGCAAGACACCTTGAGTCGACGGTTTCGGGAGCGCATCACCGATGGTCCGATATGGGTGCTGCCTGGGGTATACGATGGATTGAGCGGCCTGTTGGCGCGACAGGCGGGGTTTCACGGCTTGTACCTGTCAGGCGCCGCGTACGCTGCTAGTCGAGGCTTGCCCGATCTCGGCCTCATGCATTCCACGGAGGTAAGCGGGCGCGCCGCGGAAATCGTGAATGCCGCGCAAACCCCGCTGCTGGTCGACATCGACACCGGCTATGGCGGCGTGCTGAATGTGGCCCGGGCTGGGCGCGAGATGGTGCAGGCGGGGGTCGCGGCGGTGCAGATCGAAGATCAGCACCTGCCGAAAAAATGTGGTCACCTCAATGGCAAGCGCCTCATTGCCGCCGACGAAATGGTGGAGAAAATCCGGGTGCTTAGGGAAACTGCGCCAACCCTGGCCGTCGTTGCCCGCACCGACGCTCGCGGGGTGGAAGGGTTGGACGCCGCTTGGGACCGTGCGAACCGGTACGCGGCGGCGGGGGCGGACGCGATTTTTGTGGAGGCCCTGGAAAGTGCCGAAGAGTTTCGCGACACGGCGCGCCATGTATCGGCACCACTGCTGGCCAACATGACGGAGTTCGGACGTACCCCCTACCTCACGGTTTCGGAGTTTGCTCGCCTTGGGTACCGGTTGGTAATCTTCCCGGTTTCGGCCTTGAGGGTGGCGGCCCATGCCATGGAGACGTTTTACCAGGCGCTGCAGGCAGAGGGGACGCAGCGCTCGTGGCTTGAGCGCATGCAGACCCGGAAAGACCTTTACTCCGTTCTGCACTATGACGACTATGAAGCGCTGGATCAAAAGATTGCGGGCAGCGTGCTGCCCTCTACCCCGGAAGGCTAGACGGCGCAATCGGGCGAACTCGATCGCCTCGGCCGATCTTCTCCCGCGGGGCAGCGAACATTTTATCTGGGGAATTCGACCTGAATCGAGTTAGACTTTCACCCAAATACGGGCCCACCCCTTCGAAGGTTATCGGAAAAGCCGAGATTTGCCGACGTTTCCATGACTTTGTCGAGCGGTCGCAAGGAAGTTTTTCGGCGGTCGGGGGCCGGAACCTGATAAAATGAGGACAAAAGCAGGGAGGGTGGTGCTATGCACCGACTAGATGAGGATACGCGGCCGAGCAAATGGCTCAAACGCTTCGATACTCGCTGGCGCCCGCGGTGGGCGAAGATCTCCGGAGAAATCAGTCCGATGCCCGCTCCCAACGACGCCGGCGTGGGGCCCAAGGACCCATTTGCCGAACACTTGGGTATTCGCTTTTTTCCCACCGAGAGCGGCACGGTAGGGGCGGAATTGACGGTGGCCACCAAACACTTGACGCACCAAGGGATGGTCCACGGCGGCGTGCTGTACACGATGGCCGAGGCGGTATTGACCAAGGCGAGCACCGTGCATGGCGTCGCAGCCAACACGCTCGACGTCTCCGTCTCGTTCGCCGTTCCCGCGCGGATGGGAGATCGCTTGAGGGGGGTGGCCGAAGAAGTCGTGCTGCGGCGAAGAACCGCCGTGTACACGGTGAAAATCAAGAATCAGCACGATGAACTCGTCGCTGTGTTTCAAGCCACGGCGCTCCGAATGGCCTAATATGAACGGCGCACCAGGTGGGCCTGCTTAAGGAAGGCGGCCTTGCCGATGGCTAACAGACTCGTGTAGCGCGCTTCGCCCTGGGCGACGCGCAGATACTGCTCAATCAGGTGCGGTGTGGCCAAAAGGCATTTACTCCAAAATTGGGGCAGGGGATAGAACAGGAGCGCAACCTTGGCCGCCGAACGCAGTTCGGGCCAGAGTTCGCGTTGCAGCAGGTCGTCGTAGGCCTCCACGCCGCCATCCCGCACGGAGGCCGCCAAGATGGCCTTAGCAGCGATGGTCGAACTCCATAGGGCCGAGTAGATCCCCTCTGCTGACAGGGTGTCCATCACGCCGCCTGCATCGCCCACCAGGAGCGCCCGCCGCTTGGCTAGTCGCTGAAGACGATACCGATGTGGCAGAGGATGGCCCAACGGCCGCAAGTCTTGGGCATATTCCCGACCAAGCTTCGCTTCCACCCACGCCTGCAGCATGCCACGCAGTTTCAGCTGACTGGCTCGAAACGAGCCGACTCCAAGATTCAGCACGGGATGGCGGGGAATGACCCAGGCATACCCCCACGGGTATTCAGCGATACTAATCGCCACCGTATCGCGCCATGCGTCGTAGAGGGCGGGAGGCACCGAGATTTCCGCTTCAATGGCGGCCCCATTGCGAGCGCGGGGAATTCCCAGGGCCCGAGCGCTGATCCCCCGGGCGCCGTCGGCGCCCACGAGGTAGCGGGTGGGGTAGCGCCCGCGGTTCGTCTTGACGACATAGCCCCCGGGGGCGTCCACGATGGTCAGCGCAGCCTCGTTGGGGTGAAACGTGGCACCTTGTTCCTGCGCCTTTTCGACCAGCCATGCATCGAAGCGGGCTCGCTCAACAATGTGGCTGTATGGGGTCAGCGTGGTCACGATGCGCGACTGGCCGTCCGCTTTCCTGCCTTCGAACATCCATTTTATCGGCTGGGCCCGGATCTGCGTATCATACCCCGGTGGCAACAAAGAGAGGGCACGCGTCGTCAACCCGCCGCCGCAGGGTTTGACGCGGGGAAATGCCTCCCGATCGATGATCAAGACGTTCAATCCAGACTGGGCGAGCAAGCGAGCCGCGGTGCTACCGCCGGGTCCGGCGC
Source organism: Bacillota bacterium (assembly GCA_021797675.1). Taxonomy (GTDB): domain Bacteria; phylum Bacillota; class Sulfobacillia; order Sulfobacillales; family Sulfobacillaceae; genus JAJZXC01. The sequence continues at coordinate 19,288 of JAJZZH010000088.1, forward strand.
CAATGACTACCACATCGTGCATGCCGATTGCTCCTTCTTAGCTGGGGCCAACCGGAGGCCCATCTGCTGGCACGATCCGACGGGTCTCTGCCAGCAGGTTGGTCCTCCGACTGGGAGCCAGAGGCTCCATGGAAGGCCAAGCCGCATCATAGAAGTAGTCTCAGTCTATCGCCCAAGCGCCTCGGACGCAAGCGGCGGAGGGCAGGGTCAGCGGGCCCGGACGACGGGGCAAAGGCCGGAGATCATCGGGCCTCGACCCCCATCGTCAGCGCACCCAGGATCCCCGATCGGTCAATCAAGGGGCTCACCACCGCCGCAGATGGAGAAATTACGTGATTCCAGACGGCCCCGGAGGCCAAGGAGCGATGGAATACACTCTCGCGCCGCTAACCCTCACCGGGGATCGCTCCCGGTAGTTCGTGGCTCATTGGTCTCTGCGTCGGGGCCGTTTTCCCCAAACGTCTTACGTGGATCTCCCCCGGGCGTAACTTCGGACCGTTCCGGCCCTAGGGTCCGAAGCAATCACCACGGCGGCATTGTGGTCCCATTATCCGTGGGCAGCGACAGGTCAATTCGGCTTGACTCTTCCGAGTGTCCAGGGATGGGGATGTGCATCGCACATTCCTGCGAACTGTGTTGGAGCCGGACCGTGATGACCAACTTTCGCTGACGGAGGAGCCTCGGCATCGCGCTTCGCCTGCGGGCGTTAGGGCATGTTAGGAATTTTGAGATCCTCGGAGATACCTAGGGAAGCCAGAAGCATGTCTAAACGGTCACCCATGGCGACCGCGACCTTCGTTTCTCCAAAGCCAAAACCGAGAATCAATTCCCTCGGCTGTTCCCGAACCAACCATTCCGTGTAGCCACCGCTAATTCCGCCCCGGCCGTGATCACCGTCACAAGACGAGGCGCCCGGCTGACGTACACTCGGCACGGGTTGTGCGGTATTGTAAACTGACCAAGACGCTCGTCGGCGAGTCCCACTTAGCGCCAAGCCAGCAGGAAGGGGGGGATCGCCGTGGAACCCATCGTTGTCAAGGTGAAAAGTATCCTGAAACAGTGGCTCCCTCTATTTAGCCACATGATGGACACCGTAAACCGGTGGCTCCTGAACAAAGCCTCATCGTCAAATCGACATTTAATCCCCGATCTCTGGCCGCCAAAATGCGCTGGCACGGTTACACGGTCCAGTAGCAACAGATGGGCAAACCGCTGCTCACCACCTTTATCCTCCTCGACAACGCGTCCGAGTGCGGCCTGGACCCCGGGGGTGGAGCGGAAATTGCCCGTTCCTCGACGAAATCGGTGCCGAAGAATCTCTGGACAATCGCGGGCAGGTCCCGGCCGAGTCGATGCAGCGCACTCTCGTCAAACTCGACGCCGCGCGACCCGATGATTGCGTATCGTCCGTAGTTGGAAAACTCACGAGTAGCTGTGAAACCCGTAGCCGGACGGCGTGCCGATTGGCGACTACTGACCGATCGCCCCGCCCAACAGAATCAGGGAGCAACCAAAGACACTCGCCCGTAATGCTAGCCGATCCACGGCGGAAGAGCGTCGCCACGGTCCATGCCGATGGAAGGTTCGACCGGAGAACGGAGAACGGAGAACGGAGAACGGAGAACGAAATGGAAGGTTCGACATCCGGGGCTGGCGGATACCGGCCGACGATCAACATCGGACAGGCGCCACACTTGGCGGTGCCGTCGGTCTATCTGGGAACCGCGTATGGTTTTCTGGTTGGCGCCAGCGTGTTGTTGATCATCTATGCACGATGGGTCGCCACCGCAGCCTACGGCCGTCAGCCAGTCATCTTGATGGTGCATCTGTTCACCGTAGGATTTCTCTCGATGACGGCGATGGGCGTGCTCCACCAGTGGGTGCCGGTAGTTTTTGATGTGCCGGCGGCGTCAACCCGCCGCGCACTGTCTCATTTTGCCCTCTATACCGTGAGTGCGATCGGGTTCGCCTTCGGCTTAGCCGCCAGCAACTGGGAGGCGGCCGCCATCGGCGGCGGGGGGCTGGCCCTGGCCATCATCCTGTGGAGTGCGGAGACTTGGAGCCAACTTGCCCGTTCGGTCAAGCCCCACGACGCCGTGTTTCATGGGACGCGGGGCGCCGTCATTGCGTTCAACGCCGTATGGGGACTGGGGCTCTATATGGCGTTCTCCTTTTTAGGTTGGTGGCCCGAGGGCGGCGTTCTGCCCGTGCATATCGCGACGGCTGTGGTGGGTTGGATGGGATTATTGGTGTTAACAATTCAACAGAAGTTAAATCCTATGTTCTCCATGTCTAAGGCCGAGGGGATTCGGCCTGGCATTCCCATTTATGTGGCGGGGTGGGGCGTGATATTGGCCTGGGCCTCTCTGTTCACCTCGCCATGGGCTTTTCGCTCCGGAGCGGTCTTGTGGGTCGTGGCCGCCATCATCAGTATCAGCCAGACGGTGCAAGTGGTTAGGCGAGGAAAGACGCGCGACCGCGTATTTGTCGGAGTGGCCAGCGGCTGGTTATTGCTGTTGGCCGCGTCGGTGCTCTCAGTTGGCTTTGATCCGTTGGCCGTCGTCATAGCCTTCTGGGGCCTGTTAACGCTGATTTTCAGCTACCAGTCCCGGGTGGTGCCGTTCCTGGGCGCCGTCGCCGTAGCCAAACGATTGCCAGGTCCCGTCTTCAAGGCGTTTTCCATGGCCCAGGCGATGCAACTCAAGAATCAGCCTGTGATCGTCGGCGGGCTGGGACTGACGGGGGCGGTGTTGTCGGTGCTCGCTCGCCTTTTGTCAACGCCATCCCTCGACGCAGGCGCCGGCGTGGTGGCCATAGGGTTAGTGGGATGGCATGTCTTGGCCATCGCTTGGGGTATGCGGAGGGCACGCAACCAGGCGCGGGTTCGCTCATGATTCTTTTGGGCTACGGCAACCGTCGGCGTTTCAGCGGGCTACTGGCGGCTAGGGGGGCTTCAACGCATGTTCCTGACGGAGGGTCGTAGGACAGGCTATTGCGGTCGTGAATCTCTTTACCTTGGCCGGTTCACGATATTTAATGATGGGCGATGGGCACTTTCTGCCAACTGGTCCCGGTCTTGTTAAACCAAGCGCGGCTGCGCCGTGGAGAGCCGTTTTCCAGTGGGCTGCCTATGTTTTGGAAAACACGGGATTGGTAGCCACCTTGACGCGTCATCCGTCCATCGGCACGGCTATTGGCGACACGGGGACAGCGGTCGGGATCGTCCTTTTCTGGAATCTGGGCGAGCGCATTCGACGGCGACAGACATGGAATCGTACCGCCTGGTTGTTCCCTACCGCCTGCGTCTATCTTGGGCTGACCTTGGCGGCTGCCTGTGCTGGATAACCAGCCACGCGGTCTTCGGGGATGACTGGGAGATGCACCTGACTGTGGCGATGGGGGATGGGTTCGTTTTGGTGGTAGGGATCAGCTATCGGGTGTGGGCCATGTTTGGTCGGCGGCATCATGAGCCGAATCATTGGATAGCAGCCTAGCTCCCAACCAACACGGGCATTGAGTCCGGCTGGTCGGGAATACCCTCGGCATGGGTTGATCGGTTAGGGTGAGGGGGGGGAACCCAGTCCGCGGCATTTGTCGCTGTTTGTAGCAGGTTTTCGCACCTGCGAGACGCGGCGTTGCAGTCAGTTGGACTGAACCTTGGTTTTGGGTTCTTTGGGAGGCGATGGGCATCTGCCCCTCTTCCAGCATGAAATCTGGCCCTGACTTTCGGCGCTGCTGGCCTATGGCTTGGGATGGTTGGGGCGGAGCGGATTGTGGTTGACCCAGTAAGTCCCGCCCTTTCTCATGTGATTGCATCGCAACGCCCCGGCACACGGCGAGGAAAAGTGCTGCCCCTTGGAGATATTTGACGGCCAGACTGGGCCTATGGGCGCGACGGCATGCGGTCCGGTTGCCTACTGGGGCACTTGGGATGCCCGTTAGAGCTGGGCATCCCCCTTGAGGCGCTTGCCTGACGATTCAAGCCGGAGCCCGCGCTGGCTCAAAAAAGGTTACCAGAAGTCGGCTTGGGAAACGCCGCAGACGGGGGAGGTGAAATTCCCTCCCCCTCAAGACAACCGTTAACTCGGCGGGCGGACAGTCCTGAGGCGTGTCATGAGGGCGTCCGCGGCGAGTGATATTGGCCCATCGGGCGAATACACGAGTCCAATCGGCCGTAAGGGCAGGGGGGGTGTAGTGGCTACCGGGTAGAGGTCGCCGGCGGCGATCTCATCTTGCACAAAATTGCGCACGACGTGCGCCACGCCCCATCCCATGCGCGCAAAGTCGACCAAGAGATCAATGCTGCCGAGTTCGATTTCTGGGGTCAACGCCACGCTGTGAGCCAGAAAGAAGGCTTCCAACTGGGCACGAATGACGCTGCCGCGCTCCAACAGCAACAAGGGCTGGCGGGCCAACTCGGCCAACGGCCAACGGCGCTCAGCTAGCATGCGATAACGCGATCCGACGACAAAGCAGTCTTGAACTTGAGGGCCCTCTTCAACCATCAGGGGACCGGCTGACACCGGGAGGTTGACGACTCCAAAATCGATCCGACCCGCTTCGAGGAGAGCCACCGTCTCACGAGAAGTTCGGTTGGTCACGTGAATTTGGACTCGGGGGTATTCTACATGAAATGCCTCCAAGGCTGGCAGCAGGTAATGACGACATAGCGTATCGCTAGCGCCCACCCGCACTTCCCCGCCTTCCAGGTGTCGAAGTTCGGCGATTCGCAACTCCCCTTCCTCGATCAGGCGAAATGCTCGCTGCAGATAAGCGAACAACACTTCGCCTTCAGCGGTCAGTCTGACGCCCCGGGCGGTGCGTAAAAAGAGCGCTCCCCCGATCGCCGCCTCCAGCTTCTTGATGGCTTGGCTAACAGCCGGTTGCGATAGGTATAACCGCTCAGCGGCGCGGGTCAGGTTACCGGTCTGGGCGACGGCATAGAAAATTCGGTAGCGATCCAGGGATCCTCCTCCGGTATTCATGTCACTGATGCCTCCAATAATTCCTATTAATTTTAATTATAGCTCACAGTGCCCTATACTGACGTCGACCATAAAAATCAGGGGAGGCCATCGAGATGTCCGTGACCGCCGTAGTTGGAGCGAATTGGGGCGACGAGGGCAAGGGAAAGATTACCGATTTCCTGGCCCAAGACACTGAGTGGGTCGTGCGCTACCAAGGGGGTAGCAATGCCGGGCATACCATCGTCAACGAGTGGGGTAAAGTTGTTCTGCATCTGTTGCCTTCCGGGGTGTTTTATCCTCACGTAAAGAACGTTATTGGGCCGGGAGTCGCCGTCAATCTGGGCACGCTAATCCGTGAACTCGATGATCTCCAGGCGCTAGGCGTATCGACGCCAAAGCTCTTCGTGTCCGACCGGGCAGAAATCGTCCTGCCCGTACATCTCCTCTTGGATCGCTTGGAGGAAGAACGGCTCGGAGCACGCCAATTCGGTTCTACGCGTTCCGGCATCGCCCCCTTTTATGCCGATAAAGCGCTTAAAATCGGTGTGCGGATCGCCGACTTATTTCTTCCCGAGCGGCTGTCAGACCGCTTAAGACGCAGCCTCGAGCTAAAAAACATCCTCTTCGTCCATGGCTACCACCAGCCACCGGTGGACCCAGCCGCCTTGCTGAGCGCGCTGCAGGCAGACGCCTCGCGGATTGCGCCCTATGTGGCGGATACCACCGCCCTGCTGCAACAGGCGGTAAGCCGAGGGGAGAGGATATTGCTCGAAGGACAGCTGGGCGCGTTGCGCGACCCCGACCATGGTATCTATCCCTTTACCACCTCCTCGTCGCCCTTGGCTGGCTATGCCAGCGTCGGCGCCGGGATACCCCCCTATGCCATCCGGCGGATCATCGCCGTGACCAAAGCATATTCCACTTGTGTTGGCGCCGGACCCTTCGTGACCGAGTTATTGGGCGTTGGGGGACAGACCCTGCGGGATTGGGGCGGAGACGGAGGCGAATACGGGGCAACCACCGGACGTCCCCGCCGAGTCGGCTGGTTTGACGCCGTTGCCACCCGCTACGGGGCAGCCATCCAAGGCGCCACCGAAATCGCGCTGACCAACTTAGACGTCCTCAGCCACTGGGAAGAGATTCCCTTGGCGGTAGGCTATCGGATCGATGGCAAAGTGCAGACGGAATTTCCCAACCCGGCGCGATTGGACGACGCCGAGCCAATCTGGGAAACGCTCCGCGGATGGCAGACAGATATCTCAGCCATCCGCGATTACCGAGCGCTGCCTGGGGCCGCCCGTGATTATGTGGAGCGCGTCGAAGACTTACTGGGCATCCCCGTGCGCCTCGTCTCCGTGGGACCCCGGCGGGAGCAAATGCTGGCTAAGTCGTGATCTGGTTCTGATACCGGTCGACGGTTCCGACTGGCCGATCGCGAGCCTTAAGCGGTCGACCAGGGCCGGAATCTTGACAACCGACGGCGTGAAAGAAGCGAAAGCGCGTCGGACCGGATAGGATGGGAGTGACTCGGGAACTGCTCGAGCGCTCCCCTGGACAACGCAACGGCTCGGGCGGAGGTGGCGGGACCGAGAGAGAACAACATCGTTGGAGTCTCGCAATGGGTGGTTTCGCTAGGCTGGACAAATCCGTGCCGTATTTCAACGTGCATTGAAGGCCATGCCCGGGGAATTCACCTGGGACTAGTATCCGGCAGGCGTTGAGATCGACCGGGAGTGAAGGTTCCGCGCAGACATCGGTAAACGCTGAGATCCATCAGCGCAAGTAGTCCCTCGAGTCAGGACGGTCGGGATACCGCTGTCGGCCCCGGAGGCTATATTCTGACCACACCCTTCGCAACGATGAACTCTCGCTCTCCATTCCTTGCTTTGTGCTATACTCGGGGCGAGTGCGATGAGGAAGATCGCTAACGACGCATTGATAGGATTGGGTTTGCCGACACTAGAATCCGCTCGCATTTCCCCAGCGTTCGTCTTAATTCGGTAGAAAGCGGCGGGCAAGGTGAACATCCCAACGGAGGCAGAGCGATGGCGGTGCGGTTTCGCAAGCGTTTACTGGCACGCGAGTCCTATGAAGCCTGTTCCGTGTTCGATGTCAATAATGATGGGATTCCCGATATCGTATCGGGCGCGTTTTGGTATGAAGGCCCCGATTTCATTCGGCGACACAAGATTTGCGACGTCATGCCGGTCAACGAATATTTCGACGATTTTTCTGACTTTCCGCTCGATGTAGACGGGGATGGTTGGCTAGACATCGTCACCGGCGGCTGGTGGGGCGAAACATTGCGTTGGCGCAAAAATTCCGGCCGGAGCGAAACGCCGTGGGATACCTATGATATTGACACATGCGGAAATATCGAAACAATTCGTTATCACGATATCGACGGCTGCGGGGTTCCGGAAGTATTTCCGAATACGCCAGGAGGGCCGACTCGCGCCTACAAGCTCATTACTGACGCCCATGGCGATGGCACCGGGCGCTTTCAAAAATGGATCTTGCATCCATCTCCCAGTGGACACGGGCTAGGCTTTGGCGACCTTAACGGAGATGGTCGCACGGACGTGATCCTGGCTGGAGGTTGGTTGGAACAGCCTGCTGTGCATCCGGAACAGACCCCGTGGCAATTTCATCCTGAATTCAATTTGGGCTCGGCCAGCGTGCCCATCCTGGCCCACGACGTAAATCGGGATGGTTACATGGACCTGATTGTCGGCCACGCTCACGATTATGGTCTTTTCTGGATGGAGCAACGGGTAGGAGAGGGAGACCATCTTGAACGCACGTGGATCCCGCACTCTATCGACCCCAGCGTATCCCAGTTTCACGATCTTCAGCTGGCCGACATCGACCGTGACGGCGAACTCGAACTCATTACCGGAAAGCGCTATCGGGCCCATAACGACGGAGATCCGGGCGCCCACGACCCCATCGGTCTCTTTTATTATAAGATCGGGGACGGCCAATTCGAAAAATACGTGATTGATTGGGGAGACCCGGCTGTGGCATCGGGGGCCGGCATCTACTTTTGGTTGCACGATCTCACCGGTAACGGGTATCCGGACGTGGTGGCCCCTGGCAAAGAAGGACTCTATTTGTTTGAAAACCTGGGAGTATCCTAGACTTGATGGCTAAAGCCACGGATGGGAGAGGAGCGGCGTGAAAAGTCCACGGGTGGCATTTGTGGGGGCAGGCAACATGGCTCAGCGGGCCCATCTGCGATCCTATTGCGCGTTAGCTAGAACCGGGGCGTGTGAGCTGGTAGGACTGTTGGAACGTCGTCCGCGATTGGCCAGTTGGGTCGCGGAAGCATATGGAATTCGCCATATCTATGCGAGCATCGAAGACCTCTTGGCCGATCCCGATATAGATGGTATTGTCGCCGTGCTGCCGTACCGCCAGCACGCTTTTGTTGTGCCCCAGCTGTTATCACGAGGGATTCCGGTGTTCACCGAAAAACCCCTGGCGTTGTCGCTGGAAAGTGGCCAGCGATTGGTGGACCTTGGAATGCAATACCACACGCCTCATATGATTGGATATCATAAGCGGTCAGATCCGGCCGTCCGCCACGCCCGCGACGTCATCACCAGGTGGCGCGCGACCGGCGACGTGGGCTCCATGCGCTATGTTCGCGTCAGCATGCCCCCGGGCGATTGGACCAGCGGATCGCTGCCAGCGATCAGCACCGACGAAGCCCTTGCCTACGACCGTTTAGACACTCCGGCCGACGTTCCAGGCGGATCTATAGAGGCCTATGACCGTTTCGTCAATTACTATATTCATCAGGTCAATCTAATTCGGTTTCTGCTGGGCGAACCGTATGAGGTCCGCTTTGCAGACCGCGCAGGGCATCTGCTGATTGGGGAGTCCATCGGCGGCACAACGGTGACTCTGGAAATGGCTGCTTTTGAGTTACGTGAGGGATGGTGGGAATCCGTGCTAGTCGGCTTCGATCGCGCGTTTATCGAGATCCGTCTGCCTGCCCCTCTGGCGGAGAGCGCCGGCCAAATTCGCACGGTGCGCGAGATCGACGGCAGCGTCGTAGAGGAAATTCCCCAGTTGCCGCCGGTAGCCGCCATGCGCCAACAGGCGGCTACCTTCTTGGAGGTCATTCAAGGAAGTGGTCGGCCGCCTTGCGATGCCGCCGACGCCGTCGAAGATCTTAAGATCGCACGGTCCTTCTTTCAACTCGTCGGCTCCACAGCAACCGGTCTCTAGTCATAGCCCCACGGCGTTAGTCGTGGGGCTTGCAAGCCCAAATTATGACCAGCCTTAGCCGCCAGGCCCTTGAGGGCGAGCGGCCCCGTTCCTTCGGTCCGGATCCGGGAATGCTCTCCAGTCCTCTGCTAACCAGGTGATTGGTTTTGGCAGCTCGGTGCGGCGCACCCGATTAGAGACAGCTTGTGGGAAGCGCCAGGGAATTCGTCGTGGCCGCATTCTGCGCGGAGTTGGCGGTTTCGCGCAGAGACCTGATGAATGGAAACCAGTGCTCCCGTCAGCACCGCGCGGTAGCCTAAACCCCCGTCATGATGCGCGAGGCCGTGCCATTGAAGGAAAGCACCCCACGCACCAAAGTCGGCGGCAAGCCCAGACGCCATCCCGCCTGGCAGGCAGAGCTCTATCGGCGGGAAGCGCGCATCGCAAAACGTCACACGGCCACTTTGTCCATCAGATCCTCGCCCGGGGCCCACCACGATCCAAACCTAGCGGTTGAGCTACCAGGCTTTCCGAAAGCGCTTTGGCGGATCCCTCAGCGTGCGGGCTCCTAAGTGGTTCCTGACGATGCTCACCCGCAAGGCTGAAAGCGCCGGCGGGCAGGGGGTCGAATTCAACACTCGGACGACGGCCTTATCGCAAACCGGTGTCTGCGGCGTGATGATGCAACGCGATCTCTTCAGCGCCTATTTGCCCGCTTCGTGCGGGACGATCCCCTCCAAGTCGCCCAGGGCTGGCGAGTCTTGGCCGGGTGCGGAACCGCTCCTGCGGACGACCCTTGGAAGTCCTCGACGGGGGACGGCTTGGAGGCAGGCAACCCAACACCAACCTGCGAATCGAGGCCCACGGCGCACGTCCTTTGGCCGCTTTCTCAGCGGTCCGAGTCAGAGCGCGTCGCGTGAGCAAGCATTCCTGCCCGAACGAGACGACGGATGCGCGGGCGCAAGCCCCCGGTGGAAGGCGCTGAGAGAGTGACGGTAGAGATTTTTAGAACCCCTCCGGCTTTAGCCGTGGGGAGTGTGGTTCAGGAGAGGCGCAGATGGACCGCGGGCAGGCGCAACGCCCTAATCCGCCCAACACGTTGGCGGGCACCTCATGGTCGATGGCCAGTTTGCAGATCCTGAGCTTCGGGGACGGATCGGATCGATTTCCGTCCCCTAACGCCATTTTCGCTTAGTTAGGGAAAAGAGACGGCTTTATTCCCAACGCAAAGCCCTATGGAGCCAAGCGGCTCAGATCTCTTGGAAACAGGGTGGCTTGGCGCACATTGGAGAATCCTGCCAGTCGCGCGACCAAACGCTCCAAGCCAATGGCGAATCCCCCATGAGGTGGCATCCCGAAACGAAACGCCATCAAATAGGCGATAAAGTCGTCCGGGTCCATGCCTCGAACCCGTAATGCCTGGAGGTAATCATGGTAGCGATGCAGGCGCTGCCCCCCGGTCACCAGTTCTTGTCCGCGAAACAAGAGGTCAAAGCTCCTTGTGTAGGCGGGCCATTCCGGATCCGGATGCGTGTAGAATGGGCGTTTAACTGCCGGGTACCCTTCTACGAAGAGAAAGTCCGATGAGTGTGTCCGCCGTGCCCATTCGCCAAGCCATCGTTCGTGGCTCGGCGCCAAATCGGTTTCATTCCGAAGATCTTCCCCGGTTGCGGCCGTGAGTAAATCGAGGGCTTGACGGAACGAGATGACCGGCGGATTGGAAGGCATGGTCGCCCATGGCCCTGTCCAACCCTGTGGGGGGCGGTCCAGCATTTCCGCCAAGACTTGCTGGCACAGAGCCATCACCGTGCGATGGTCTTGGATAAATCCCAGCTCCACGTCCAGCGACGTGTATTCATTTAAATGGCGGACGGTGTCGTGGGGTTCTGCCCGAAAGGCCGGTCCAACCTCAAAGACCCGACCAAACACTCCGACCATGATTTGCTTGTAGAATTGTGGGCTTTGGGCAAGGTACGCGGGTCGACCAAAATAATCGAGTTGGAAGACATTGGCGCCTCCTTCCGACGCATGCCTGATAATCTTCGGCGTGTGGACTTCCACGAATTCCCTCCGCCGAATGGCGTCTCGAAACGTTGCCAGCAAATGGTCCGTTACGCGAAACCAACGCCGAGTCTCCGGGTGGCGCAACGCGAGTGGCGCGTAATCCAGGCGCGTCGCTAACGCTGCCTGATCCACCGGTCTGATCAGGGAAAGCGGCAATGGCTCGTCTACGTGAGAAAGAACCTGTATCACCGGGTCATGGAGTTCAACTCCGCCTGGCGCTCGCGTTTCAGCGATGACCTTACCGGTTACCAAGAGGACCGTTTCATTCGTAAAGCGCGGGGGCCCATTTTGCAAGAGAACTTGAACCACGGCGTACCCGTCACGGACGACTAAAAACTCGATGCCGCCTAACCGCCGGTGGGTGTGGACCCATCCGCCGACCGTCACGGTCTCTCCGACATGTTCGGGCAATTCGGCAATGCTGTGGGGCAAGTCGCTCGTGAGGAAATGCATTTTCATCAAACCCTCCAGGTTCCGGCCTTGTGCGGACGGGGCCGGATCCCGTGGTGCCACCGCACTTCACCCGGGCATGGAGGAAGAATTCCCAGGTCTCATGTAGCCCATAACGGGGGCGTCCGGCATGATGCACTCTGGAGGGCCCGTCTTGAGGATTCTGGAGCGCACTTCCACCCCGCACGCCTCGCTGGTCCAGAAGAGCCCGCAAGTTCTGTCTCCGTCATCGTTTGCCGTAAAGTATATTCGATTGCCGAGGCAGGCACAAGGATCGGGGGAATTCGAGGAATTCGAGAGCTCATCTGAACGTTTAATTGACGATATATCGAAGAATTGGTACGGTTACCAATTAGCATACTCCAGCACGGGGGGGGTAACTTGATGTATCTCGTGGGTCGCTATGCGGGATTCCGGGCCTTGTGGATTGGACAGTTGTTGTCCCAGATGGGCAATTCCATCTTTCTTATCATGGGGCTCTGGGAGATCCAGTTGCGGTCCCCTTTCCTACTAGCCATCGCCGGACTAGCGATGATGGTACCAGCTAGTACACGACGACGTAAGTCCGTTGTCATGGAATCCAATTGGTAATATTGGCAATTCGCTGAATGCACCATGTTTGGCATATTGGTTGATACGGTATTATCGGCCAAATCCGAGCTGGACTTTCCAAGGATTTCCTGCGATCATGGGGAAAACGCCCAATCGGTCGATGTTCTCCGCGGATC
>JAJZZH010000122.1 GCA_021797675.1 Bacillota bacterium
CGGGCGCATGATGACCCCTTTCCCGTCGACCGAGAGCACGAGCACCGCTTCCGGCGGGACGTCCGGTCGCTCCGTCGCGGTGTAGAACGCCTCGAAATCCGCGGCGGCCCGTTGGACCAGCTCTTCGGCTTGCCGTTTGCCCAGGGTCTGGCCGGTGGCTCGGGCGATGGCGGCTACGGTCTCCTCGTACGACCCGCGCGTCGCTTCGATCGCCGCCAATTTCCGCAGCCCATGCGAGTACTGCTCGCGGGGAAGATTCCACTCCGCATCGGTCGGATACAGATTGGCGTGGCCCTTTTTGCGGTACGCCTTGCGCCGAACCTGCACCTCTCCCAAAATGGTGGTCAGCGGTCGGGTGCGATTGGACTCGACGCTGGAATACCGCGTCCCGGCGGCGTCCACGACGTCGTCGCGCCGCGCTTCGCGCAGCGCGCGCAAATCCAGCTGATCCTGCATGGCCGCCCGCAACACGCCGCGACCGTGCGTCGCAATATGGGCTTCCAAGTCCGCATGGGTCATCGCCATCGCGGCGTCCCCGGCGAGATCCGTCAGCAGCACGCGACCGCGGTGACCGCCTGCGGGAACATGGCGCTCAGGCTCGTGGGTACCGTCATCGCGGCGCTCCTCCCTTTCCCGGAATCCAGCGCTCCGTCCGCCGGCCGTCCGTCATGGCCCGAAAGTGCGGATCGAGGGCTTACACCCACAGATCGCGCACGGCGTGGGGCGCGCGGTGGCTGAGGGCCAAGCATCCCTGGCCTTGGGTGGGCCCCAGATCGACCCAGTTGGCGGCCTTGTAGGCTATTAAGTCTAAATCTATATGACCACAAAATGGGGCCATTGTCCCACATTCGATGACCGGTATGGGTTTGCGTTGTGGTGCAGTGGTGGTAATACGATACTGCACGCAAAGAAGGGAAACCAGGTAGTGTGTCTACCCGACCGCACCTGGTTTCCCCACAACATGTTTGTTGTACTCACCTGGGACGCATTAGTGCAAGCCTACGAGGCGTATTGCACGAGCACGTTACCGCATCCCTGTCCGCACTGCCATCGCTCCCGCCGGTACGCGGGCGGACACTGGCGATGGGTGCTGTGGGCGGCCGGAACTCGCCGACGCTTCTGGTTACGCCACGTGCGGTGCGAGACCTGCCATACCCTGGAGACGCTTTTTCCCCCGTGGCTCTGCCCTATGAAGAATCGACGCTCATGGTCCTACAGGCGCCTTGGATGCGGGCCGGTCCTTCGCGGAGATCGCGGCAGAGTGGGGCGGTCCATGCAGACTGGCTCCCCGGCACGCGCCATCTGCACGAAATCTGTACGACCAATCGGGCGGTGTGGTTGCCGCCGAACCGCCCCGCGGTGCTCAAATATCGGCTTGGCGGCTGAACGGATTCTGGCCTTCGCCCTTTCAGCTTCTCGAACGCCACCATATCGTACGCGTGGGCGGTCAACGCTCAGGCATCGTGACCGCCATCAAACGTAATGCCACCGTCCGCGTCGACTTCTTTACGGGGCGTCCAGGACGTAAAACCGCCTACGGTTCCTATGCGCCGTCCCGGGTTGACCCGGTACAAAAAGGCTCCAGTCAAACCGGGATCCCGCGGATCCCGCCGGCTTTTTGGGTCGGACGCAACGAGCCTCCTGGCGCGGCGCATTTTTAGACAATTACTTTCGACATCTTTCTCTTTCTTGGTTGACAATACAACCCGGAACCTCATAAACTGAACAGGAAATATCTTAAGCCGAATCTCCGCCGAAGGGCGGGGTACGGGGGATGCTGACCTCGGTCAGTAGGTGAATCCGGCTTAGCCGGTAGGGGGTCCCTTTCCCCCCGAATCACGGACACCGTCCGTTACTAACCTCGGAGGCGATGTAAAGAAAGGAAGATACTAACCACATTGCTAAACGGAAAAGTTCGGCCAATGGTGTCGTTAGGCGTCGTTACTGCTTTGCTATCGACCGCGATGTGGACCACCTCGGTGTTTGCAGCGACCTACGCACCTTTAGTATATGGCGACGAAGGACCGGCAGTCGCCAGCCTAGAAAGAGATTTGGTGGACCTGGGGTACTATCACGGCAATATCGACGGAATCTTCGGTGCCGGCGTATACGGAGGCGTGGTCGATTTTCAGAAGGCGCATGGGCTCAAGGTCACTGGAAAAGTGGGACCGAGGCTATGGGCGGTTTTGAACGCGGCAGTCCAACCGAAATCCACTACGCCGACGACAGTCGCATCCGGGGCAACACCCGGATATTTATTTTTGGGCTCCAAGGGTTCCGAGGTCTTAGCCGTGCAAAAGGATCTTTCTGCGTTGGGGTATTACACCGGACACGCCGATGGCGTGTACGGAACGGCACTGTTGCGGGCGGTGCAGTCCTTCCAGCACTCGAATGACTTGCCGGACGGGGGCTATGTGGGACCGCAGACCCTGGCTGCGCTCAGGAAAGCGTTGCCGGGAACCGTAAAGGCGGCAGCCACCGTTTCGCCGCAGCGGTCCTCCTCGCCCGCACTGCGTGTCGTCCAAGTCGCCCTAAGATACCGCGGTGCGCCTTATGCGTGGGGCGGCAACTCCCCGCAAACCGGATTTGACTGTTCCGGCTTCATGCAGTGGGTATTTGGGCAGGTCAATATCCAACTCCCGCGCACTTCGTTTGCCCAGTGGAGCGCCGGCGCGCACGTCTCCCGCAGCCAGTTGCAGGCGGGAGATTTGGTCTTCTTTACCACCGAAGGCGTTTTTGCCAACCACGTCGGATTGTACTTAGGCAGTGGTAAGTTCATCTCAGATACGACTCCGGGTCAAGGAGTCGTGGTACAAAATCTAGACAGCCCGTATTGGGCGGCGAGTTTCGACGGCGGGGTGCGCATCCTCCCCAACGCTTAACCCGCGAACATCGTGGTTTAGATCTCACCGCCCGACCCGGAATGGTCTTCGGATTGCTCGGGCGGTTGTCGTGCGGTCATCTAAACGCGAACCGAGGGGATATCGTGCGGGAAATAGGTCAGTTGTTTTCCGTCGGATTTGAGGGATTCGAGCCTCCGCTCTATGTATTGGAAATGATTCGCCGCGGCCAGGCGGGGGGCATCATTCTCTTTCGACGGAACATCAGAACGGCCCAGCAGGTGGGCGAGCTCACCCGAACGCTCCAAGCGACGGCCGAGGCGGTCGGGGTTCCCCCCCTTTTGATTGCGGTCGATCAAGAAGGCGGAACGGTCCGCCGATTGGCCGGTCCCGACTTCATCCCTCTGCCGAGTCAGATGGCGATGGCCGCCGCCAACCGTCTCGACCTGGTCGAGCGCCTGGTGTACTTATCGGCGTTGGAGATGGCGGTATTGGGAATAAACCAAAACTACGCTCCTGTCCTTGACGTGAACGTAAATCCTTTGAACCCGGTTATCGGCGTCCGCTCCTTCGGTGAGGACCCGGGGGCGGTCGCCCGTTTAGGCCAAACGGTCGTGCGCGCGCTGCAACGTGGCGGAGTCCTGGCGACCGGCAAGCATTTTCCCGGCCATGGCGACACCCGTCAGGATTCGCATCGGACGCTGCCTAGCGTAGACCACCCCCGTGCGCATCTGGAGTCCGTCGAGCTCGTCCCCTTCCGGGCCGCGGTGGCCTCGGGGATTGGGGCATTGATGACGGCCCATGTAGTCTTTTCCGCGTTGGAGCCTTCAGGACTTCCCGCCACCCTGTCTCCCCGGGTGCTCACCCAACTGGCGCGTGACGAAATGAATTTTTCCGGCCTAATGGTGACCGACAGCATGGGGATGCAAGCCATTGCGGAAGGCTGGGGGGTCGTCCGGGGCGCGGAACTGGCCGTGGCTGCCGGCGCCGACCAAGTCCTGCTTTCGCATCTCACCGACCATCAGGCCGAAACCTATCGTGCGCTGGCGCAAGCCTTTCGCAGCGGGCATATTCCCGTAACCCGATTCCGGGAGGCGCTCGATCGGGTGCGCGAGACCAAGGCCCGCATCCACCGGCCGACCGGATCCCTGAGCGACGCGGAACGTGCCGAAGCCGCGGCCCTCGCCCGAGATATCTGGCGGGGGGCCGTCGCGGGGATAGGCGCGCTGGAGCGGTTGCCAATTGCCGACTCGGTGGTTCTGGTGACCTTTGGTGACCACCCGGACGTGACGGAAGCCGAAGATGCCGCCGAAACCCCCCGTCATCCCTTGGCGCGCGCGCTGGGCGACCAGCTGGCACGCCACTTTGCGCTTGCCCGCGACCCTTCGCCGAGCGCGGTGGCGGACGTCCACCGCGCCAGCCGGGGGTTCCCCCTGGTGGTGGCGCTCGATCGAGGACTCGCTCACCCGGCTCAATTGACGGTCCTCAACCGGACCTGGACCGACGGTCCCACCATCGCCCTGGCCTTGAGTTCACCGTATGATTTGCGCCGCTTGCCCGTCGGAACGGCCGGTTTAACCGGATTCGATCCCAGTCCGGAAGCGATGGAGGCGTTGGCGGCGGTGCTCCGCGGCGACGCGCCGGTCGCCGGAGCCTGGCCGATTACCTTGAATCCCCGTCCGCCGCAACCGTGACGCTTGGCTTACCACAGCCCCAAACTGCCTACTCCACCGTCAAGATGACACACTTCAAATAGCGGGATTCCGGCGAGCCCGGCAACATAGGGTGATCCAGACCCTGCCCGCGAATCTCCATCATGCGCACATACCGGCGGACGTCCCGCGCAGCGGCGGCGATGACGGCAATAAAGTCCGCCTCGCTCAGGTGATACGAGCAAGAGGCGGTCACCAAAACGCCACCGGGCCGGATCAATTTCATCGCGCGCAGATTGATTTCCTTATAGCCCTTAATCGCCGCCCCCACCCGGTCCTTGGACTTGGTGAAGGCGGGCGGATCGAGGATTCCCAAGTCATATTGGGCACCCCCGTCGCTCTGCTCACGCAGCCAATCGAACGCGTTGGCCGCCACCCAGGTGACCCGTTCGGAAAGCCCGTTGGTCGTTGCATTGTGCGCCGCGCGCCGGAGCGCCTCCTTATCCTGGTCGACGCCTACCACCCGGGACGCCCCGTTGGCGGCCGCAACCAGGCCAAACCCTCCGGTATGACAGAATACGTCGAATACGTCCTTACCGCGAGCCAGTTCGCCAACCCGACCGCGATTATAATATTGGTCGAGGAAATGGCCCGTTTTTTGGCCGTGGACAATGTCCACCGCCATCCGCACCCCGTGCTCCGTGATCTCGACCGGGTCCACGAGGCTTCCGTATACCAGCCGATCGCGGCGGGGCAGCCCCTCATGTTCCCGGGTGGAAAGGTTGCCGCGCTCGAAGATGCCCTGCGGATGCATTTCCTCGGCCAGCGCTTCGATAATGGCCTCCGTGTATGGCACCAGACCGAGCGAAAGAATCTCCATCACCAGCATGGGACCGTAGCGGTCCACCACCAAACCGGGAATTCCATCGGACTCCGCGTAAAACACCCGGTACGCGTCGCGCTGATCCATCCACTGGCGACGGAGACGAACCGCGGCGCGCACGCGTTCTTGAAACCAGTGCGGCGTAATGCTCTCCCGACGGGATCGCGTTAATAGGCGCACTGCGATAATCGAGCCTGGATTGAAAAATCCCTTGCCGACTTCACGGCCGGCGGCATCGAGTACGGTGACCACCGATCCGGGGGTGGCGTTGCTGCGATATAGTTCTCCGCGGTAGATCCAGGGGCTCCCCAAAAACACGCGCGCCTGGTCATCCTTGATGCGAACCGTGTTTTCCGACAATGCATTCGCCCCTCGCATGGTTTCTCACAATTATTGATTATATCGGTGCCGAAAGCATTCTCCAAACCCGGCCCGCGACGGCACGGCGGCGAACCTGCCAGCAGCGGTCACTTTCAACCCCAGGACACGCACCCAAAATCATGTCAACAGCCGGCGGACCGTTGACTTAGTCCATTCCCCGAAGCCGACATCCGGGCGTTTCCCCTCCGGCCTAAGAACCCGGACAAGGGGCAGGGGCGCATTGAACCTCGCTCCGTATGGGTCACTACAACCCGAACGGCGATGCCGACCGACAACTGGCCCGTTTCCGTAACCCGGGGTGGAGTTGGCTCGAACTCCAAAGGGCTCGCACTCCAAAGGAAACCGCGGATGGCCAGCTAACTCCGCACATTTGCCTAGAATCCGTCCATCGCCATCGCCTCGAGCCGATCCAGCCATATGGTCTCCCGCCATCGTCCCCAGTCCGGTCGTTAACGACCCGCGCCTCAGCATCCCCAGGACGCCGATACTCCGTTGCCCGTATTGCTGTTTGCCATCACGGCAGGCCAACCCGACCAAGCGCTGCGCACGATCTTTTCACCGTCGACCGAGTGCATTACAATTGCGTTAACAGCTCGGTAAAGCTGGCTAGTCATTAGATCGCGGCGAAAAACCCCTTGGTTTGGCTGGAGGGACGAAAGCCGCTGCGGTCTGCCGCCCATGAAGCCTGTTCGTGTCGCTGGTTAGGGCAGGGCGCGGGCCATTGCCGAAAGGACGGTCTCCGGAGATGAAATGGCTGCGTTACGCGGGGCCGACGGCTATGGGCTGGGCCTGGATCATTATCGTGGTCAGCGCGTCCGTCAATCCCACTTTCTCTGTCCTCAAGAGTCCTCTGAGTGCGTTGGGCTCCCCGGGGGCAATCGATCCTTGGATATACGACATGGGGATGATGTCGGTAGGCTTGCTGATTTTGCTATATTCCTTGCACTTGGCGACCGTCGCCGTTCACTGGGTCGAGGCCTTTGCGTCTGGTCTATTCGGTGTGGCGGGGATTTTCTTGGCGTTGGTCGGCATCTATCACAGCGGGACCTATCCGCACGATTTCGTATCGCTGTGGTTTTTCATGCAATCGGCCATGGCCTCCATGGTGTGGGGCTTGGGCGAGCTTGCGTCGGGTTTCTGGCGAGGCATCGCCTTTGTCGCGCTGGGTATCGGTGCTCCCGTGCTGGCATTCACCGTGCACTGGCCCTCCAATGGCTTGGAGGAATGCTTCGGCATCTTGGCCATTAACGCCTATACTCTATTGGTCTTCAGCGAACGCAGAATGCGTTCGCCCCACACCCCCGCGTACGCCCTTCCGCGTTCGAACAGACCCAGCATCTAACCGCTGCCAGGCCATGCCTTGGCTATCTCCAGGACAACGGCCTCGTCGGGCGGCTTGCCCTGCGATGCGTGAAGCGCGGCGACCCTTCAAACGGGCGACACGCCACGACGCTCCGGAAGGAAGCTAGCGCCGCCCGGGGCCCACCCTCTGGGCTCTGCTCCGTGGGGGAGCAGAGCCTCTGCGGGCCGAGCAGCCCAGGGGTTTTTCCCCGGCAGACGGAAAGGCGTGCAAGCACCGGCTTCGCACCGGACCGCGCCCGAGGTGCCCCCTACCCCTGCAACCGGCTAGGCATGGCCGGAGTAACCGGGATGCAGCGAACGAAGGCTTCGTCATAGGCCGCTCTTCCTCAGAACGAGGACCTCCCGGAAAGAGGCTGCTGACCTAGCCGTTTTTTCTCCGTGTCCTGAGCGTTGGGCAACTGCTGAGAGCGCTACCATCCCGTTTGTCGCACCGATTGCCAAAACCGCGGGTTTTCATCTCCCAATCGCCACAGCGCCACCCCGCCCAGGTGGTCCTGACGCGCCAGCTGCAGCCGAAAACGGTCACTGAACCCGTTTTCGAACCATACCACATGGCGAATGCCCTGTTGTACATACTGAAACGTAAACTCCCGGTTGACGGCATTCCAGCGCACACGTACCCCTTCCCGCCGAGCCAAGGCCTCGACCGCCCGATCGTGGTATTCCGTCGTGTGTCCCGTCGAAGACCAATCATATCCATACGCGGCGAGTCCCAAAACAATTTTCTTGGCCGGCATGCGGCTGAGTGCATAGCGGACGCTAGCGACCATCCACGGAAACGGAGCCACCGGCCCCGGGGGCGTCCCCACCGAATGATAGTCGTAGGTCATCAAGACAATCTGGTTGGCGTAGCGGCCCAAAACGCCAAAATCATAGGGCATGGCGTATTGATTGTTGGGCGTCGTCTTGGGTGGAACATCCACCACGATCTCGCGCCCGATGGGCTTGAGCGCTCGGGCCAAGGCGATCACCAACGCGTTCATTCCCTGGCGTGCCGACGGGTTTAAACCTTCGAAATCGATGTTGTAGCCGGCATACCCGTCCTGAAGCGCCAGTCCTCGTAACTGGGTCACCACCTGCTGGCGAATGGCCGGGTTTTCCACCACCTGCTGGTTGGAAAAACCGTTGATGACGACCGGATAGACGGCCACATGATGCGCTGCCGCATATCGGCACACGCTCGCGTAATGATACCCCAGCGCATGCAGACTGCCGTCCGCACGAAAACTGTACCACAAGGGCGAGATGGCGGATATCTGGTGGACGTGCGCCGCTAAACTGTTCTGGGAAGCGGTTGAGGAGGGAGAATACTGCGTGTAAAATCCCAACACAAAGCGGGGTGGAGCGGGAGCGGAACGGCTGAGGGCGGCGCGAATGGCCTGTACGGTAACTTTTCCCGCCTGCCCGGTCACGTTGAGGTGGGCCCGTTGTTGAAAGCTCACCACCGCCCGTTCGGTTGGCCGATTGAACACACCGTCGATGCCGCCCACCGGGTAGCCCAAGGTCTGTAAGTCTTGTTGCAGGACCGCGACAGGTTTGCCGAACTGGCCGGGTTGTAAAATGATCCTGCCCAACTTCCCCGCCGCCGGGCGATAGCGTGCCGCTATGGCTGCCGCCAAGAGGCTTTGCGTGCGAGGGCCAACGCCGCCGTGGTCTGATAGGTGATGGGCCCGCTGAAACACCTCGACCGCCTGGCGGGTCTGTTCGGTGAATCCGCCGGTAACGGGTCCGGGATGATACCCCAAGTCGACTAACTGCTGCTGAATGCGGGCTACCTCGCTTCCCTTAGCTCCTACCGTGAGTACCGTCGATGCGGAAACCTGGGGCGCGGTCAGGCACAACGCTGCCGTCAGTGTCAGTCCCCAGGTCAGCCTGGGATTGCAGAGCTCTGGCATGACAATGCGGTTCCTTCCTGTGGATTTTGCCTTCGGAGTTAGCTGACGGGTTAGAAAGACAGGACGACTCTCCGGGCTCATGGGCCCTTCACCCCAATAAACGGTTCCTCCGTACTCGCAATGCGAGATTCGGCATTAGGCAACACCAGCCCTGACCCGGGCAGGTGGGCCAAGGCCAGCTTAAGGGAAAACGTCGGCCGTGTCAGCCCGCATCACGGCGGATAACCGCGCATGGCGTCAAACTGCGGCCCTCGCTGCCAAATTCTCGGCAACTGCGGCAAAATCGTGGAGGCTTGGAAATCATCCCCGGCGCGGGAGCAAGTTCTCGCAAATCAGCGGATGGGGCAACGAGCGTCAGTCGAGGGCAGGTGACAGCGGCAGCTCCTCGGCGCGGTCTAGGAGGTCGGCGACCCGGTTTAACTGGCGAATCGTCTTTTCCGGGCCCAGGGCCGCCAACATCTCAAACAGACCGGGTCCGACGGTCTTGCCGGTGACCGCCATCCGGGCGGGATGGATGATTAGGACGCGCTTGACGCCCAAGTGCTCGGCCACCTGGTCAAAAGCCTGCGACAAATGGTCGTGATCCCAGGGCGCCACAGTGAAAAGGGTGCTGGCAAGGGCGCGGAGACGCTCGCTGGCCACCGGCTCGGCCAAATACTTTTGCACGCCCTTGCGGTCGAAGGTTGTCGGGGCCTGGTATAAAAACCGCATATTGTCCACGAGTTCGCGCAGCGTTCGTGAACGCTCACGCACCAACTCGACCGCAGCCGTCAAGGTCGGACCCTGGCTGAGGTCTATCCCCGCCGCGCGGACAAACGGCAACGCCGCGCCGGCGACCGCCGCGGCCGGCAGCGTGCGGAGATATTGGCCATTCATCCATTCCAGTTTCTTTTGATCGTAGATGGCAGCGGTGCGCTGAACACGCGCCAAATCAAAGCGCTGCCCTGCCTCGGCGATGGTCATGAATTCTTGGCCATCGGGGCTAGACCATCCCAAGAGGAGCAAGTAATTGGCCAACGCTTGCGGCAGGATGCCTTGCTCGCGGTACTCTTCCACCGAGGTCGCCCCGTGCCGCTTCGACAATTTGGAGCGGTCCGGCGCCAAGATCATCGGCAAATGGGCAAACGCGGGCACCTCCAGACCAAGCGCCTGCCCGACCAGCATCTGCTTGGGCGTATTGGAGAGATGCTCTTCGCCGCGAATGACGTGGGTTATCGCCATTTGCGCATCGTCGATGACCACAGCGAAATTGTAGAGCGGGGTTCCGCCCGGTTTGGTGATGACGAAATCATCGAGCTGGGCGTTTTCAAATCCCACCGTGCCGCGAATGAGATCCTGCACGACCGTCGACCCTTGTTGGGGCACCCGCAGGCGTAACACATACGGCTCGTGTTCGGCCCGACGCGCGGCCACATCGGCATCAAGTTCCCGGCAGCGGCCGCTGTAGCGGGGTGGCCGTCCTTGCTGACGTTGCCGCTGGCGCTCGTCTTCCAGTTCCCCGGCCGTGCAAAAGCATCGATAGGCCCGTCCCTGCTCAAGCAGTTGGGCCGCCGCCCGACGATAATGCTCGCCCCGCTCCGATTGGCGATACGGGCCGTAGGCGCCGCCGACGTCGGGCCCCTCGTCCCACACCACGCCAAGACTAGCCAACCCCCGTATCATAGCCGTTTCCGAGCCTTCCACCTGGCGGGCCTGATCGGTGTCTTCAACCCGCAAAACCAATCGCCCGCCGTGACGGAGGGCAAAAAGATAATTGAACAACGCCGTACGTGCTCCTCCGATGTGCAGCGTGCCGGTCGGACTAGGAGCATAGCGAACTCGAACCACCCGCGGTTCCTCCGGTCCCATAGTTCTTCCCGTCTGAATCGCCCACGGTTAAAGTCCGTGGCGTTCTTTTTTATCCGCCCTTGTGCGGAACGCTCGCATCCGCATTGCCTGGATGCTACAGCATTCCCGCCACGGAGACGGTTCAAAAAGACTTTCATGAACAACACTGCGCGCCAAGATGTTAGCGCGCCCGATTCAAGACGTGTGGGTTTCCCACAAATTGAGTATATCCGTTAGCCGCTTCAGCGGCAACGAAAATGACGACGCGATGCATCGCAGGCCTAAATGGGCTTTCTCGCTAATTGCTGTAATCGACCGCATTCCGGCGGGTCAAGCTCGGCTCGTCTTCACGTGAAACGCCAAGCGAGCGCGGCCAGATATCCCCCCGATTATAGGCCAAGCCGACGAACGGCTAGCACTAGGCAGAAGCCCCATACGCCGAGCGCCCCGGTGGTCAAGGCGGTCGCCGGATTGAGGCCGATATTCCATCCGTACGGAGCGGCCACCAGGTTCCAGAGAAAAATGGCCACGACGGCCACCAGCGAATTGGAAAACCACGTGGACAACCAGCGCAGCGAGCGGGGCAGCTTCCTGAGAAGGATCCACCCCGCCCCTGCCGCGCCCACCATGGCAAGAGCGCGCATCCAGGTCATTGCCATCCCCCCTCCACTCTATATGCGAGGAGAGACAACCCTATTCCGCCCATGGCGGCTAACGCCCGAATTGCGGGTGAACCTTGAGTCCAGACGAATCCCCCAGCTCGACGCACCACCGGCTGAATTCGCGAGCGATTTCGCTCCCATGATCCGAACAGAGGCCGTGCAGGGAATTGGGGATGACGCGGATCGTGCTGGGCGCCGGCAACCGGCTCACGATGGTCCGGACCGCTTCGGTATCCACCACAAAATCGTTCGAAGCCAAAACACTCATCACGGGAACGTCGGGTATCGGCATGGTGCCCACTTGAGCCTCGGTCGTCAACAGATTGACGAAAAACCCGACCGTGTACCGCCGGCACAGCAAGGGATCCCGCTCGACCAAGTCTTCAATATCCGGATGCTTAGAAACCCCTGCCAGCCCCATAGGCCAGGGCGAACGAAAACGTGGCCAGACGCGCGCCAAATTCCGAAGCCCTCGCTGCTGCCACGCCGTCAACGCCACCCGCAGCCGAAACGCGGGCGAAACCAGCAAAAGTTCCTGCGGACGGCGGGTGTCGGGAATTTGGGGAAAAGCCGCCCATACCACGAGCGCGCCGTAACTCTCGCCGCCTAGCAAGAGGATGCTGCCCGCTGGCGACGTGCTGTCCACCACACGCAGCATATCTTCGACATGGCGACGAAAATCGCTGAGGTGGCCGCGGATACCGTCCGAGCGTCCATGCCCGGTAAAATCGAAGAGCACCGAAGAGATGCCGTGACCAGCCAAATTTAGCGCAAACGGAATATAATATTCGGAGTGCACCATCGAACCGTGCGCAAATATCATGGTCGCCCGGGCATTTTCCGCTTGCACATAGCGCACAAAGAGCGACGGTCCGCTGCCTCTCAGAAATCGTACGTACATTTGCATTAGCCGGTTCACCTCATTTTGCAGTATGCCCGCTACCGCAAACGACAAACGCTATAGCAATGCGTTTAACCATGAGGCCAGCGCTTCGGGATCGTCGATTATCCACGTCGGTTCCCGTCTAAGCAAGTCTTGCCGCGAATGCATCCCTCCATAGGCCACCGCGGCCACGCGGATGCCTGCCCGCTGAGCTGCCTCGACGTCGGTCGGCGAGTCCCCGATATAGATGGCCGATCTAGGCTCGGTGGCGAGCCAGTTCAGCACGGTTTCGATGCCGCTCGGGTCTGGCTTCGGCCGATCCACGTCGTCTCCGGTGACCACCGCCGACAAGATGTGCTGCAGCCGATGGGTTTTGAGTGCGATGGCCGTGGTTACCCGCCCTTTGTTGGTCACCAACGCGTGACGCACCCTCTGGCCGGTCGCCTCCAACAGCGCACGGGGTACGAACAGCGACGCCTCGGTCTGTAATCGGCGGTAGTGCTCATAAAATATTCTCAGGGTGCCCGCCAACCGTTCTGCCGGCACGCGCCGACGAATGATCGCTTCGTCGGTCGGACCGAACCAGCTCATAATCTCCTCGGCAGACACCCGGCGACCCAAGCCGTACACGAAGGCAGCCTGAAAACTGGCAATGATCTCGGTCAAACTAGACGCCAGGGTGCCGTCGTAATCCCAAATCAATAGTGTCGGCCGGTCGGAGTGCACGCTTCCCCCCTCCTAAAACTCTTGCCTACCTTCAAACGCCTTCAGCAACGTTACCTCGTCGGTATAGTCCAAATCGCCGCCCATGGGCAGTCCACGGGCAATGCGGGTGATGCGGACCCCCATCGGTTTGATGAGCCGGCTTAAGTAAAGCGCAGTGGCTTCCCCTTCGAGTGAAGATCCCGTCGCGACCACCAGTTCGCGCACGGTCCCCGCTTTGATACGCGTCAATAGCTCGCGGGTCTTGAGCTCATCGGGTCCTATCCCATCCATGGGTGAGATCGTCCCGTGCAGGACATGATAGCGGCCCTTAAACTCATGGGTCTTCTCCATCGCGATGACGTCTTTCGGGTATTCCACCACCATGATTAATCCCGGATCCCGGTTGGGGTTTTTACAAATCGCACAGGGATCTTGATCGGTAAAATTAAAGCATGTTGAGCAGTAACGGATACGACGGCGCGCGTTGACGATCGCCGTGGCCAAGAGCTCAGCCTCCCCCGGCGGGCGATTGAGCAAGAAAAAAGCCAGCCGTTGCGCGGTTTTGGGTCCGACTCCCGGTAACTTGGCTAGCTCATTGACTAAATCTTGAATGGGAGTTGGATACAACATGTCTAGAACCCGGGCAATCCGGGAACGTTCAACTGGCCGGCAATGCGGCCCAAACGTTCCTCGGCCAAGGCTTGCGCCTTCGCTTGTCCCTCGCGCACAACGCTCAAGATCAAATCTTGCAGCATTTCGACGTCATTAGGGTCTACGGCTTCGGGGGCGATCTCAATGGACTGAATGTCTCCATGGCCATTGAATACCGCCGTCACCACGCCCCCGGCCCGCGCCTCCACCAATTCCGTCTTGAGCGCTTCTTGGGCCTGCGCCATATCGGCTTGCACCTGTTGCATCTGTTTCATCATCTTTCCCATATCCTTCATGTTGAACCCCATGTGACCATCGCTCCTTTGTCCAGTGTGTTGGCATGCCCGCACCTAGCCCGTGCCAGCTCAGTCAGTTGGTTCCACCTCGTTCTTCACGGGTACCGCCGCGCCAAAGACTTCCTCTAGGCGTCGCTGCACTTCTTCGAGGCGGGGCGGCGACGGTGCCGGAGGGTCTTGGGGCCGGTGTTTGCCTGCCGGCCCTTCCCT
Organism: Bacillota bacterium; assembly: GCA_021797675.1. GTDB lineage: Bacteria > Bacillota > Sulfobacillia > Sulfobacillales > Sulfobacillaceae > JAJZXC01. The sequence continues at coordinate 14,248 of JAJZZH010000122.1, forward strand.
TTCCGGTGGTCCCGGCCGTTCGTCTTCGCCGGCCTTTAGATCATAACCGATCTCCGCCCCGTAGACGCGTCGAAAGGCCGCTTCCAATACGTCGCGGTGCGCACCGTTTAAAAAGTGATCGCGATGCGGGGGAAACTGAAACCAAATAATTACGCGCTCCTTCCGTTCCACGACCTCTGCATACAGCAACAGGGCATGGGTAGCCGGTCGTTCCCGGCGTATCTCATCGAGCACCCGCTGAAACCGGTTCGAACCCCTCGGATCTCCCCTGGAGGGTGGGGCCGGGGTCGCCATGGGCAGGGGTTTCGCGGGGCCGTCGCCGGGGTCCACGAAATCCTGCATCGGAGCGGCGTCCTTGCCGTCCCCTTCGGCCCTGGATTGGATAGCGACCGAGCGCGTCATCTCGGCCTGAACCTTAAATAGCGTCATCTCGGCAATCAAGCGGGGGGAAAAGCCTCCCTTGAGCTGGCCTTCCGCCAACGTTAAGGCCTCTAAGGCGCGAAACCAGTCCGCCGGTCCGATCGCCGGGGACAGTTTGCCGTTCATGCGCTCGCAGAGGGTGCGCAAATATCCTGGCACCGACGACGGGCCGAGGCTGCGGTATAACACGACATCCCGCAGGCTGCGGGCCACATCGCGCAGCATTTGGCGCACATCCCGCCCCTCAGCCCAGGATTGCTGAATCACTTCCATCAACCGCCCCACGTCCGGTTCGACGAGCGCTAACATCAGCCGTTCCAAAAGGACGCGGTCCAATCCACCCAACAACCCCTGAACAGCCGATTCGGTAATTCCCTCACCGCCTTCGGCCATGGCCAGCACCTGATCCGTCAGGCTGAGCGCATCGCGAAGCGCCCCTTCTGCATAGTCCGCAATCAACTCCAGCGCTTCGACCTGGTATGCCTCGCCTTCGGCTTCAAGCACCCGCGCCAGTTGGCCAGCGATCGCCTCCGTCGTCAGGCGCTCAAATTGGTAACGCTGGCAGCGGGAGAGCACCGTCACCGGCACCTTATGCGCCTCCGTGGTGGCCAAAATAAACATGACGTGGGGCGGCGGCTCCTCCAGCGTCTTCAACAGCGCATTGAACGCGTCATTGGTGAGCATATGCACTTCATCGATAATGTAGACTTTCATTCGGCCCATGACGGGCAGGTGGGCCACGCGTTCCTTAATATCCCGAATTTCGTCAATCCCGCGATTGGAGGCGGCGTCAATTTCGATAACATCGAGGTGAGCCCCGCGCTCCATGGCCTGACACGATGCACATTGCCGGCATGGTTCGCCATCGCTGCGCTTTTCGCAATTGACGGCTTTCGCCAATACCCGGGCCACGCTCGTCTTTCCCGTACCGCGGGGGCCCGAGAAACAGTAGGCGTGGGTCCAGCGCTCTTGGCGCACGGCGGCCCGCAATACCGCCACCGATCGCGCCTGCCCCACCACTTCGGCGAAGGACCCGGGACGGTACACCCGGTATAAGGCTTGGTGCGCCATACTGGCCCCCTTTTCCCTGCTTTCCAGGCCATAGGGCCGCACCGACGAGGCTATCCGCGGCGCCACAACGGGTCTGCTTACCGCTGCTCCCTTCCGGGCCTGACGGGGTTCACAGGTGTTGTCCGCGCGGGACCCAGTCGATGCGGCTCCATGGCCTCGACAATGGCGGAGGAGGAGGGATTCGAACCCTCGAGGCAGGTTTTGGCCCACCAACACGCTTTCCAGGCGTGCGCCTTAAACCACTCGGCCACCCCTCCGGTGCAATTTCTCCATCCGGGTTTCGCTTGACAACCGCTACCCTGAGCCGATGGGGTAAAGGGACACCATGGCGGAGAGGGTGGGATTCGAACCCACGAGACAGGTTTTGCCCGCCTACCCGATTTCGAGTCGGGCTCCTTCGACCAACTCAGACACCTCTCCATATACGGCTTGCCTTTACCTGCGCCGCTCCTGAAAAAAGCTTTGCAATACGCTCCGCGAGGCCGCCTCCATCACGCCGCCCCGCACCGCCAGGCGGTGATTCAGCCGATTATCGTCAACCACTTGGTACAAGCTAGCCACCGCACCCGCTTTGGGGTCGTCGGCCCCATACACCAATTGGTCGATGCGCGCTAAAATCATCGCACCCGCACACATCAAACAGGGTTCCAGGGTAACCACTAAAACGGTTCCTGTCAACCGCCATCCCCTCAGGAGCCGGGCAGCTTCCCGGATGACCAGCATCTCAGCGTGCGCAGTCGGGTCCCCGCTTTCCTCGCGGCGATTGTGGTTACGCGCCAGCACGGTTCCGTCTAGACGCGCCAACACCGCCCCCACCGGCACTTCGCCGATCCGAGCGGCCGCCTCAGCCTCTTCCAAGGCCCACGCCATTAACTGGCTCTCGTCCATTCAAGCCTCTGGTGCGCCCGGGAGGACTCGAACCACCGACACAAGGTTTAGGAAACCTCTGCTCTATCCCCTGAGCTACGGGCGCATGTCCTTTTCTCTCCTCGGCGCCGATCACGATGGCCACGCCTACAAGTATCACGATACTATACGGCCGGGCCGCCGTCAAGGCAAGGCCCATCAGCATCCTTTGCGCCCACCCGAGGCGGCGGGCAGGCATCGGCTTTAAACCGCCCGCCGCGGTATGCGCACGTTTTGGCGACGCGATGGCGCCGCCGTCTCCTTGGAGAGGGTGTGCTGCGGGATGGGGGCGGTGGTTGCCCCGCGTACGGACGCCAAGGCAACCGTTCTAGCACGCGTGCGCTCTGCACTGCTCTAAAGGCTGGGCCACACCGTCAGTATCGAGCCCGTCAGGGGAAGACCCACAACGACCATGAGACGACGATCAAAAGGGTGATTAAAGCGTAGGCAATATAGACATTGATCTTTCCGTGATGGATGCGGGCCAGCACCCGGGCCACACTGTGCACCACCGTGGCCAAGGGGAAAAATACCAGGCGGTCGACAACGTAGGATTCCCTGACCTCACGGCGAACCATGCTAGGAAAATGTGCTGCTAAGAATTGCTCGTGTTCTACCGGCCGTTGCGGACGCAATATGGCTCGAAATATGACCACGATGGGATTAGAAAAACCGGTGGCCGTGTAATGCGCATCGGCTGGCAATTGCCTGACCCCGCCTTGCCAGGGTTGGTGGCGCACCACCTGCCGACGCCGTCCTAAGACCTGCATACATAGATATAAAACGCCTAGCAAAACCGCCACGGCTACCGCCAAATAGGATGGGGAACTGGCAAACACAATGTTCGGCGATGGCCTGACGCTCTGGTACAAGAAGACCAATCCTGGACCAGGCAAGATATGCCGGCCAACCTCCGCCCCCAGGGGACCAAATGCTTGAGCCAAGAGCCGCGGCAGATGCTGAGGCGAAAAAAACGACGGAATCAAGTCCCCTAGAGCGCCGCCGCTAGCCAGTTGTGCGGCAAGCGGAGACAGCGCGGTGGCCACATAGGTCGGAATCACCCCGAGGGCTAAACAGAGTAACGCCAAGGTCCCCAAGGCCCATCTTGGCCCATATCCCGCTTCATGAGCATTTTCGGCAGCAGGGGAACGGCCCCGGCCCAGAAAGATCATGCCGTACAATTTGATGAAGGCCGTGGCCGCTAACCCGGCGGTCAGAGCAACCATCACTCCACTGAAGGCAAAAATGACTTGATCCATGGTGGATTTCAACACCACGCTGCGAAGCAGACTTTGAATGATGAGCCATTCACTGATGAATCCGTTAAAAGGCGGCAAGGCGGAAATGGCCATGACCCCAGCTAACATCGCAACGGAGGTCCAGGCATGTGCCGCGCCAGTCCACCAAGACGGTCCATCTCCAAATCGCCGGTACTCACGTCAATCACGCCGGCCCCGAGGAACAACAACGATTTATACAGGGAATGATTTAAAATTTGATATAAAGCGCCTATCCCGGCGATCCAGGCTAGGTCGGGCAAATGAGCCGCACGGAAAGTAAACATGGCGCCCAGCGCGGTCGTAATGAGGCCCATATTTTCAATCGAACTGTGGGCCAGCATACGTTTCAAGTGATTTTCGGTGCTTGCGTATAAAATGCCAATCAAAGCCGTCATACTCCCTATGACGAGAATCAGGAGCCCTTGCGACAGATAATGAATGGGCCAGAGCACTCCGTTGATCTGGATAATGCCGTAAATCCCCAGATTTAAAATCACGCCCGACAATATCGCCGAAAAGTTGGCGGGCGCCGCCGGATGAGCCCTCGGTAGCCAACTCATGCTGGGGAATAGCCCGGCTTTCACCCCAAACCCGAAAAATGAGCAAAGCATCACCGTCCATCCCAGCCCCCATGAAGAGGAATGATGTAGTGACGCGGCGTGAATGGCGGAGAACTCGATGCTGTGAGACACCACAATTAAGGGCAGCCAGGCCCCCAAAGTCACCAGAAATCCCGTTTCACTGGCTCCCAGCATCATGTATCCCGCCTGAGTATGGGAGTCTTGGAGATGTTCGAAGTTCACGGCGACATAACTTGCTACGGACATGATTTCCCAAGCTAAGAGAAACGTGATGACATCTTGGGCCAAAAAAGTCAAGACAATGGCCACCATCAGAGCATGGTAGATGAGCGCAAAGTATCTCAAATCATAATGAGACTGCAATCGCCTGAGATATTCGGGAGAAAACCAGGACACCGGTAAGCAGACGAGTCCAGTAACCAGCACAAAAAATGCACTCAAGTGAGGTTCGCCTACCACGAGCAAGCCCCACCCTCGGAGCCGCCACAGATCTAGCGACCAGGAATGAATAAACAAAGAGACGATACCGCTGTAGAGTAAAGCGACGGCCGCGAGGGAGCCCATGAAGCTGCTGAGGCGCGTCACCCAGCGATCCGGCACGGTGAATGCTAGCGCCGCGGCTACTACCGACAAAGACATAAACCCCACAAACCCGGTCATGGTTTCACCGTTCCTTCCACGGGCCCTTCCGACGCCGTGCCCATAAGCAGGCGAAATCCGTCGAGCAAGGCTAAAGGGGGCGGCGGACATCCGGGGACGGCAATATCCACGGAAATCACCCGCTCGACAGGGCCAGCGACGGCAAAACTGGAGGCAAACATTCCGCCGGAGAGAGCGCAACTTCCCACCGCCATGACGCGTTTAGGACCGGGCATTGCGCGATAAGCTTCTTCCAAGGCCTCCTTCATGGACACCGTTACGGGTCCCGTCACCACCAGCACATCGGCGTCGCGCGGCGTCGGCGTGAACGCAATGCCCAAACGATGCAAGCTGTACACGGGACTCGCCAATTGATGGAGTTCGTTTAGACATGCTCCGCAGTCGCCCGCATCCACAACTCTCATATGCAAAGAATGGCGGAAGGCGCCGGGAAGGCGCGGGGAGGGGGAGCGTATCTCGGCCCAATGATATCCTTCTTCCCATGCCATTTGGTTCTTAAGCGACGGTTGATGGCACCGCCGGCAATGAATACAGCGTGCGTAATCGACATCCATCATGCCTTCCTGCTCCCTTAAGGCGTGGGTCGGGCAAATGGTCGCTAACGGCGCATTTTTCGATGCGGTGGGTGCGGGACGGCCGGAAGACAATCCGGGCAGGGTGGAAGCGGAAGATTTCTTGACGGTTAACGTCTTCACTGGCTGGTTAAGCCCCTTGCGAAGCCATAACATTGCCACCGTTCCTCCTCGGTAAAAGGAATATGCAGGGTCGCCTGACTAACGATCGAGATCGGCCACGGACAGCCCAAACGTCGCCAGGATGATAGGAAAATCCTGAAAAGCAAAGTGCCTGAGCGCGTGGGGAAAAGCGTGCCAGTTAACCAGACCCGGGGTAATCATGCGGCAACGTTCCACCATTCCCTGGCGGTTTGACGATACTCCGCAGAGCACGGCGCCCGCCGGACTCTCGGCATATCCGAAAGCCGTTCGCGCTTCCGTGATTCGGAATCCGTCGCCTGGAAAGCCTTCCCCTGCGGGCATAAGCATGCGGGGAATTTGTTGAACAATCCGGTACGACTGGGCAATTTCCTGAGACAACTGCCGGAATCTGGCATACCCGTCCCCTTCCGCTTGCACCGGAACGTCAAAGCGCACCTGATCATAGGCCGCGTAAGGCTGCCAGATTCGCAAGTCCCGGCTGATCCCCGAAGCCCGTGCCACAGGCCCCACTAATCCGTGCGTGCCAGCCTTCTCGGGACTGAGCGTGCCGACCCCCTCCAAGCGATCCAAAAAACTGTTGTCAAAGGTTAACGCGTCCAAAATCCGCTGCGCCTGTTCGACGATGAGGGCAAGCCGCTTGGCGATGCTTTGAATGTCTGCATCGCTCCAGTCCCGGCGAAGTCCTCCAATTCTAATGACTTCGAAGAGGTACCGATGTCCCGTAAGGGCACCAGAGATTTGCAACAACTCTTCTTCGAGAGCCTGGATCAGGTTGGCGGGCACGGATAACCCTGTCGATTCCAAAATGCCGGCCAGCACCTGAATATGAGATCGGATCCGTTCAATTTCTGCCCAAAACACTCGCAAGAGTTTCGCTCTGGGTGAAATTTGGACACCGGCCAGTGTCTCGAACGCCTGCGCCATCGCGAGAGCGTGAGCCAGGGCCGTCAATCCGTCAATGCGTTCGCCGATTAAGAGCGCCACTGCCGGAGTTCGCCCTTCTAAGAGCTTTTCCACCGCTCGATACTTGTAAAATGGCCGGATATGGGCAAATACAATCTCTTCCCCGACCGTTTCGAGGCCAAATTGAATCGATTCCGCCGTGCCAGAGTAAATGGGTCCGATCGGCATAACGAAGGAACCTGGGGCCTCGACAATTCGGGGGGTTCCCAGATCCTGGAACCCGTTAACTTTCTGCCGGATCTCCCACGAATGCCTTTTCATGGGAGCGGTTCCCTCTGGCCAGTGGCTGTCGTGCAAAACGAAGTCTCCCAACTGCGGATGACCCTCAAACTGCACATCGAACAAGTCCTCCATCTCGCGTTCCTGCCAGTCCGCTGCATACAGCGTGTCACTGATGGTGGGGACGTTTTGGCCATGATTTCGCACCTCAATGCCTAGCCACGGACCTTTCGGGGCATAAAACACATAAAGCAGTCGCACGCTTTGCGGTTGCGGATCGTTTTCCGGAACAATTCCTGCAAACGTCCACAGCGGGGCTAACTGGCCAACCAATTCCGGGAGCCAGGACGGTTGAACCGCAATCCGGATCCAATTGACTTCGGCCGTCGCGCTCATTTCTGCATGCTGGCTGAGAATGTGCTCCAATACGCTTGCCGGGGTCAACGCACTTACCTCCTTAAGGTCAACGTGGTGAGCGTTAGCAAGTGGTGCACCGAAGCCGGAAGATACAGACCAAGAACCAAAACCGGGATCCAGCCGATAACCAGGGTTAATGTCACTGAACGCGGCAACGTGATCCGAGGATGGGACGGTTGGCCGAAAATCATCTGATTGAGATGCCGCAGAATACCGAAAAACGCTAAGGCCAAGAACACCAGCAACAGGACCAGTACGATAATGTGGCCAGATAGCAATGAGGCGCGAAAAACGGCCAGTTCACTGAGAAACACGGCAAAAGGCGGTGCTCCCGCTATCGCCAATCCGCTCAGGAGCAAACTCCCGGCCGCCACGGGAGAGATTCGGATCAGCCCTTTTACGGATGCGATGTCCAGGGTGGAAGTGGCTAAAAACACGGCCCCGGCACTGTAAAACACCAAGGATTTGGTCACTGCGTGGGTCAAGAATTGATACAACATCGCATAATGCCCGGCAGGTCCCAAACCTAATCCCACCAAAATGATCCCCATTTGCTCCACGGTGGAAAAGGCAAACAGGCGTTTGAAATCGCGGACTTGAATCATGAGAAATGCAGCGGTTCCCACGGAAATAAGGCCGAAGATCAGGGCCCAATCCTGAGCAAATCCACCGGGAATTTGCTCAAACACCGGCCAAAGGCGCATGATCACGTAAAGAATAGTGCCGACCTCAATTCCCGACAACAGGGCACAAACTGGCGTGGGCGCCTGGGAATGCGCATCCGGCAGCCAGGTATGCATCGGCACAATTCCCACTTTGGTGCCAAAGCCAATAAAGATGAGCACAAAAGCTATTTTCAACTGGTCGACCGGCATCTCTGAGGCAGCCGTGGTGAGCGCGCTCCAGGTTTGAATCGACACGTGCAAGGCCAATAGCCCCCAAAGCAGAAGAAAAATTCCCAAAACGGCCACGGTGGCACCCATGATGGTAATCACGGCGTATTTCCAGGCCGCTTCCAGTGCCTGGGGGGTGTTGTCAAATCCCACCAAAAATACCGAAAGGACGGTCGTGAGTTCCACCGCCACCCAGGTCAAGGCCGGTTGAAGAAAAATAGGGACCATAAACAGCGATGCCAGGAATAAATTGAAATTCACATAAAACTGTTGCTGGCGTCGCGGATGAAGGGCCGTCACCCGTTTCATGTAACCCCACGAATACACCGTGGCGGTCAAGACGACAAAGCCCTGCAGAACGAGAATCAAAGCGCTGAGGCCGTCAACCCCGATCCAGTGCGGCAAAACGGTGATGCGAAGGTGCTGACTGACTTGGTCGGCCAGAATCAGGGTAAGGACTAACGTCGCGATACCGCCCAGTACCGTCATCATCCGAGTAATGTCAAGGCGCGGGTTCAACAACGCGACTAACGCGGCCAAAATAGGGATCAGCGGCACGGCGATAATGATCATGATGATTCACCTTCTCTTAGGCCTTCTTTGAGATGCGTCAGTTCCGACACTTCGGTGGATCCCACATGTCGAGCCAGAGTGCGGGCCAAAATGGCAACCACCAACACCACCATCACCCCTTCCAAACCCGCTGCCAATTCCACGATGGCGGATGATGCGGAGATCGCAATGCCCGCATAAAACGCGCCATTATCAATGGACATCAAGGCAAGCATTTGAGGAACGGCTTCGCGGCGTACGGTCAACGTGTAGACTCCAATGAAAAGAACATCCAGGCCCACCGGCAAATTCACCAAAATCGTTTCCTTGGCCCCATTCAGAAGCGGAGCCACCCAGAAGTATGATAAAACCGTCAGTGCTATGGCAATGAGCAGAGATACGGGGGTGTTGACGATGAAGTCGAGTTCACGCCGGGACCGAATCTCGGGTCCGAGCGTGCGCACTAGCAACTGAGGGATGAGGATTGCCTTGGCTACAACCGTAATCAGGCCGACAATCATGAGCTCCGCCGAGTGATGAAGCCAGCCCAGGATAAAAGCGGAAACAGACAACAGAATCGATTGGCGGATAAACCACTGTAACACGGCTTGAGCCTGGCGCTGGGTCATCAGTACCACGGCACTGAGCAAAAACGAGGCGCCCACCACGCTATTGACGTTGGCCAGGATGTGATTGCTTACAAGAGGCTGATCCATACGTCTTCCCTTTCCTTGGTTAGCCCTGGTTACCAATGGTTAGCCCTGGTTCAACATGGTTATAAGTGGAACGGCTGTACAATCATGGCCACCACGGCCGTCACAAAGGCGATACCCAGAAAATCCGGAATTCTAAATAGCCGCAGCTTGGCCAAAGACGTTTCGACGACGGCAACCAACACCACGAATCCCACCACTTTGAGGGTTACCCGCACGATGGCCGCTAACAGATCGATTCCACTCAGATGAGAGGCCAGTCCCCACGGAGTGAGCAAGACATTTAACAAGACAATGCTTAAAACCATAAATTTCATGTATCCACCCCATTTAACTAGCGCCAGGGACGATCCCGAGAATTCCAGAATTCTGGCTTCGTCAATCATGGCGAGTTCAAAATGGCCGGCAGGGTTATCGACCGGAATTTTTCCGGTCTCCGCCAAAATAATCATGATAAACGCTGCCACAATTAAGAGATGCGTGGGTGAATAAAACGCGGCGGGGGTCGACACCCAATGCGCTTGCACGATATAAGGAATCGTGGAATTGGCTGCAAACGACACCGAGAAAAACACAATAATGAAAATGGGTTCTACCAACGAACTGACCATGCGCGTTCGACTGGCTCCCATAAACCCATAAACGGTACCGGCATCCATGGCGGCTAACAAGAGGAAAAAAGAGCCGGCTGACAGGACAAATCCGGCAGCGACCATATCTCCCATGAATGCCATGAAAAGAGGGTAATTGGTCAAGACAGGGATCAATAACGTAACCAAAAGCGGTGACACGAAATAAACATAAGGCGCAAAGCGAAAGATCCAGGTCGATTGGGCGGATACGACTTCATTTTTGTGGAAGAGTTTCCACAAATCGTAGTACGGCTGCCACACACTGGGACCTCGTTTGGCTTGCATTCGCTCTTCGATGCGGGTCAGGAGACCTTGGAAAAAAGGAGACAATAGCAGCACGACAAGAACTTGACATAAGTTAAACAAGATATGGACGGTCATCGAGGGAATCCCCCTTTATTGACCAAACTCTGCACCAATTCTGTTTTTTGACTCACACAGGCGTCCCTAAGGGACCACGCACGCACCGGGTGCGAAGGGAGTGTCGGGGAGGAAAATTCAGCTCGTCATAAGATTCCCATGCAAAAATACGTATCGGGCTGATGACTCATCCCTGACACAGGTAGGAGTCATCAGCCCTTCGGCATACCCTGCGGCATAACGTGGACTCCATCGCGTGTTGTCATTATACAGCTTTTTCCACGCTCGAGAGAACGCGTTGATCAACAAAGTCTTGAGGATCTCCTGCGAAACAATTTGGCCCGCTGTGGATCAATTCTCGGACACACCCCATGGCGTACGCTTTCTGAACCACTGCCTACGGCTAAAGCCGGGGGGGTTCTCAAAACCTAAACCGTCCCCTTCTCAGCGCCTTCCACGGGTGCTTGCGCCCAGCATCCGCAGTCTTAGGTTCGGGCAGGAATGCTTTCTCGGGCGACCCGCTCTGTCTCGGACCGCTGAGAAAGCGGCCAAGGGACGAGGGCCAAGGACGTCGCCCTGGCGGTGTCCTAAATCACGGTGGGCGGCGCACGACGAGCCACGCCGTCGGCTTCGGCGGCACGCACCACGTGCGCCGCCACCGTTTCGACAACCATCCGATTAAAGACGCCAGGAATAATATACTCGGGTCCCAACTCCTCGGGCCGCACCACCGAGGCCAGGGCTTCGGCCGCCGCCACCTTCATGCCTAGGGTGATGACCCGTGCCCGGCAGTTGAGCACCCCCCGAAAGAGCCCCGGAAAACACAGGACATTATTAATCTGATTCGGGTAATCCGATCGTCCGGTGGCCACTACGGCGGCACAGGTTTCCGCGATTTCGGGCGAGATTTCCGGCTCGGGGTTGGCCATCAGAAAGGTAATGGCCCGCGGCGCCATCGACGCCAGATCCTCCCGAGTCAACAGATTGCCGGTGGATACACCAATGAATACGTCGGCCCCGGTCAATACGTCCCGCAAGCTGCCGGAACGGTTTTCCGGATTCGTGATACGCGCGTATTCTTCCCATCCCGGCCGGTTGGGATACCGCTTCCCGCGCACAATCGCACCTTCCCGATCGTAGCCGATAATGTGCCTAATGCCTCGGTGCCGCAGCAGATGGGTGGTCGCCGTACCTGCGGCGCCCACGCCGCAGATAACGACGCGCAGCGACTCCAAGGGCTTGTCTACGACCTTGGCGGCGTTAATTAACCCGGCCAAGATCACCACCGCCGTGCCGTGCTGATCGTCATGAAAGACGGGAATTTCCAGGCGCTGGCTCAATCGTTGTTCGATTTCGAAGCACCGCGGAGCCGCGATGTCTTCCAGATTGATCCCCCCAAACACGGGGGCTATCCGCTCGACCGTCTCTACGATGGCGTCGAGGTCTTGGGTGTCGAGACAAATCGGAAACGCGTCGACGTCCGCCAGCGCTTTGAAAAGGACGGCCTTGCCTTCCATCACCGGCAACGCCGCCTTGGCCCCTAAATTGCCCAGACCCAAAATCGCCGAACCATCACTGACGATGGCAACCATATTGCGCTTGACGGTGAGCTGAAATGCCTTACTGGGGTCCGCGGCGATGGCTTCCACCACCCGGGCCACCCCCGGGGTATAGATTTGGGCCAGATCGGTGCGCGTCTTAATCTGCACCCTGGGCTGAATTTCGATTTTCCCCCCCAGATGCATCAAAAACGTACGATCGGACAGATTTTCGATATGCACCCCGTCGATCTCTGCTAGGGTCGCTTGCAGTTCGCCCGCTTTCTCTGCATTGGGCAGTTCGACGGTCAGGTCGCGCACCGTGCTGTCGCCTTCGGTTCGCACCAAATCCAACGCGATCACGTCGCCGCCCAGTTGGTCGACGGCCTTGGCCAATTGGCTGAACGAAACCATGTCCCGTTTCAGCGATAAGCGCAATATGTATTGAATGCCGGAGTGTAAAGCGCTCATGGGATGCCTCCTCGCGCCGTCCGCCTGCGAACCCGCGAACATGACGCCCTATCCCGCTGCATCCATTGTACACATTGTGGAGCCCATCCACAGGAGAAAGGGAGAAATCCCGGTGCCCGGGTTAGAGGCCAGGGAGACGGTCGCAGCGACCGCCTCCCTGGCCAGCCCTCAGAGCACAACCGTTTCGGGATTGCGATGGGCAAGAAACGAAGGTCGGGGCGCCTCTCCCGAAAACGGAGGCGCCAAGGGGTTTTCCACGCTGTTGTACACGAGAAACACGTTTCGCCGTCCGAGGGGGGTGATGTTGCTGTTCGAACCATGCATGATATTGCAGTCGAACAGCAAGACCGCCCCCGCTTTGGCCTCTGGCATGCGGATCCCATGGTGCTCCACCAGCCAGCTCAAGCTGCCGCGATCGGGGACGCCGTATTCCTGCCGACGCAACGACTGCTTGTAATGCTCTTTAGGGGTTCGGCCCCCACAGGCGACGAAATAATGATGGGAATGGGGAATCACCATCAGCGAGCCGTTGAAAGCAAAATTGTCATCCAGCCAAATCGAGCAACTCAACGCCCGCATGCGCGGCATACCGTCCTCGACGTGCCACGTTTCGAAGTCCGAGTGCCAGTAGAACTCTTGACCGGTGAAGCCTGGCTTAAAGTTGATGCGCGACTGATGGACATAGACCTCGCTATTCAGGATCTGGCGGGCGGCGTTCAACAGCCGGGGGTCCCGCGACACCCGGTTAAAGGCCGCGTCGGTTTCATGGACGGCAAATACCGAACGGACCTGGTCCCCGCCTGGCTCGCGAATCACCTCCGGTGCCGCCGAATCTTCGCTCTGTCGCCAAATCCGGACCAGATCGTCCCGCATCTTGGCGACTTCTGCCGCGGAAAACAGGTTTTCCCACAGCAGGAACCCGTTGTCCTGGTAATCGTTAAGCTGAACGGTCGACAAAGGACCCGCCTGGTGACCATAAACGGTAGGATCGCGCCGTTCGAGGATCGCCGGCTGATCACCCACCCGCGAAGGATACACGTCCTCCTTAGCCAGTAATGACATGACCACAGCACTCCTTTCCAGCACTTCGTCGCGTGTCTTGGGGTGTACGAAAAACCTACGGACAATAGCCATCGGCCAGCCGCCCACTGGCTGGCCGATGGGCGCCGGGGCGAAATCTACGGTTACTTCATCAAGGGATACGCCCCGTCTTCGTCATGCGTCTCGCGGCCGGTGCACGGCGGATTAAACACGCAGATCATGCGCAAGTCGGTTCGGGGCCGAACCCGGTGGCGGTCGTGCGCATTCAATAGATACAAGGTTCCCGGCCGTAGCCGATGGACCGCGCCCGTACCGAGATCCTCGATCTCACCCTCGCCTTCGATGCAGTACACCGCCTCAATATGGTGCTTGTACCACATCATGGTCTCGGTGCCCGCCCGCATGATGGTATCGTGCAAAGAAAACCCCACGGCGTCGTCGGCCAGGATCATCCGCCGACTGGACCATGTTGGCGCGTTCACCTCCCGCTCGGTTCCCCCGACATCCTCCAAGGTTCGAATAATCACGGGTCGCTCCTTTCGCCGCCGAACCCTCCGTGGTGGGGTTCCGTCTACCATGCGTTCGCTTATTCCAACCCCGCGGCCACGCTTTCGCGCAGGATCTGTAGACCGTCGTCGAGTGTCGACCGGTCGATGGTCAACGGCGGCAACAACTTCAGCACCCGCCCTCGCGGGCCGGAGGTTTCGGCCACCAGTCCGCGGTGAAATGCGGCGGAGGAAATCTTGCTCGCCATGTCCGCCTGGCCAAAGGCCAATCCTTGGATCAGGCCGCGTCCGTGCACCGAAACCTCCAGGGATGGATAGGTATTGGCAATGTCTTCCAGTGCAGCCCGCACACGCTCAGCGTTGGCCAGCGTGGCCTGGGTGAGCGCGTCCGTCCGCCAGTACTCGAGGACCTCAGTCCCGGTAACGAAGGCCAGATCTTGCCCACGAAAGGTCCCATTGTGCTCTCCGGGATCCCAGATGTCTAACTCGGGCCGGATCAGCGTCACGGCCAACGGAAGGCCATAGCCACTCAAGGACTTGGACAAACACACCATATCCGGATCCAGGCTGGCCGTTTCAAAGCTGAAAAACGGGCCGGTACGACCACATCCAGCTTGGATGTCGTCGACGATAAGGATGATCTCCATCCGTCTGCAAAGTTTCTCGATCTTTTTCAGCCATTGTCCGCGGGCGACATTCACCCCGCCCTCGCCCTGTACCGTTTCGAGAATGATTGCAGCCGGAAGGGGTATACCGCTGCCTTCGTCGTCCAGGACACGTTCCAGGTAGTCGGCGGTGTCGGTTTCATCCCCCAAATACCGATCATAGGGCATAATGACCGTGTTGGTTAACGGCAAGCCCGCACCCCCGCGTTTGAAACGATTGCCGGTCGCCGCCAGCGACCCCAGCGTCATACCGTGAAAGGCGTTGGTAAACGCTATCACCGTCGTGCGCCCAGTCACTTTGCGGGCAAGTTTCAACGCGCTTTCCACGGCATTGGTGCCCGTCGGTCCCGGGAACATGACCTTGTAGGCCAAGCCGCGGGGCGCCACAATGACTTCCTGGAATGCTTCCAAAAACCGCGCCTTGGCCATGGTGGCCAAGTCGAGGCTGTGGGTGATGCCGTCTTCCTGAATGTAGGCGACCAGTTTTTCTTTCAGCCGCGGATTGTTGTGTCCGTAATTCAAGGCCCCCGCGCCGGCAAAAAAATCAATATACTCGCGCCCGTCAATATCCCACATCCGGGAACCTTCGGCGCGGGCAAACACCGTGGGAAAGTCGCGGATATAACTTCTGACCGAGGACTCTAGCTCTTCGAATATCTTAAGGGGTGACAAGGTCTTGTCTTGAATACCGTTCAGCAAATCGTCCACGCCTCCTTCTTGGCTCCGTGTGCCACTTTACGGGTCACGAGCGTCAGCGCCCTTCCAGCGGTCCGATGCGGTACAGGTATTCCGGCTCGTGGTGCGAACCGGGAAAGGACGGTGACGGAAAACACGGTTCGACAACGCATTCGGCACCGCGGTTTTTCGCAAAACGGCGAAACAAGGCGGCCGAGGCGACGTTGTCAGGTGTTACCGTAGCCGCCAGATAGCGAACTGGGCGGCGGGTCGTGGCCTCGGCCCACTCAGCATTTAGGAGCCGTATTCCCAGTCGATTTCCTCGATGGATTGGATGCACGGCAATCTGCCATATGAACAGCGTGTCGGTGGACTCGGGCAGGAAAAACCCCGACACAAAGCCCGCGATCTGATGGTCCCGTTCGGCCACCATGCAGGTTTGGCCAAAAAACTTGCCGAGCATGAGGTAGGTGTAGGGGGAATTGAGGTCGAGGGTTTCCGAGTCCCGAATGAGCTTCCAGACCTTAGGCCCGTCGCTTACGGTCAGCCGACGTAGTGTCCAATCCCATAGCGCCATCTATATCGGTTCGCCAACGAGAGTGCCTGCACCGTGCTTGCGGTCACTGGGGCCGCGTGGTGCGGTCGACATCGTCGCGACGCGAACGTTCTCACCTCGCTTCCTCGTCCAGCCTGCATGACCGTCGGACACGCCCTATTTTCTCAAAAGCCCCCCCCGGGTTCAAATCGCGAAAAGCCGCCTCAGATGCCGGCTGCTGCCCTCATGCTGTGCAATCATACGATATCGGGAGGCCTACGCCTAAATCCTCCTGATGTCGGCAAAATTGGTCTACCTTGGCACGAATGCCATCCGCGTCGTATCTATCGTGTCAGTCCACAGAAATCCTCGGCGGGGACTAGAGGCCCTCGTATCGACCCTTGGCATCCGTCAAGCCCGTTCGTTGATTCACAGCCCCTACGAACGGGCGTGGGGCATTACGCGAAGATGGCCGCGATGCCAAGGGGTCGGTGGTTATAGCATGATCGGCTCCAGATGTAATAGGTAATTTCGGGCGATATGCGGCGGTGCAAAGCAGCGCCACCAAAATCGCCAGGCCTTCTTGAACGCCCGAGTCAAGGGTCAACATCGATTTCACAAAGGGCGTAAGAGCCAATTTCGCACAATTATACAGACTTCACTCTCTCTGGGCACTAGTACACGACGACGTAAGTTCGTTGTCAGACGAAACAATTACGAATACCATAGTGCAGGCAGACTATTCGGTCTAATCCCAGGGATAAATTGATGGGGAAATATCGATGGATGCCATACTGAAGCCCGGTTGGCGATACGCCAAGACGCTAATTTTTTACCATACTGAATGTTATATGATTCGGGTGTGGCTCTTTCAGAGGGACGAGTTGAACCGTAGATAGGGTCGTTACCGCGTTCTATTCTGCGTAAACACAACCTACAGTGCGATAAGCGGCTGTCACGACCTACCAGGCGCTGTCAAGGCTATTGACGGACGTAGACAGGCCTCGCCTTTCGGCGTAGGGTACCGGTATGACCACCATTCGTCGCAACCTCGGAGGAACGCCCTGGCGATACGGGGGCCGATCCTTTTCGGAGGCCGAGATCGAAACCATTCGCACCATCACCGACGACCCTTGGTGCACCACCCAAACGGCCATTGCCCGCGCCGTCTGTACGGCCCTGCAGTGGGTCACGCCAGCTGGCCAACCCAAGGTAGATACCTGCCGCAAGGCCTTGCAGCAGATGGAAGCCGACGGCGTGATCTGGTTGCCGCTGCCTACAACCGCGCCGGCCGCGGCGTCGTCCGCGGCGCCCACCTTTCCCCCGGCTTCGGACCCGCAAGCCCCCCTCACCGGATCCCGGGGGGATTTAGCGGATCTGCGGCTGGCCCTGGTGGCGCCCGACAGTGCCCAGACCAAGCTGTGGACCGCACTGATGGTGCGCT
>JAJZZH010000216.1 GCA_021797675.1 Bacillota bacterium
ACGTGACGTGTTCCACACTCCGGTGCGTCATCGGGGTGCGCTTTTGGATCGGGACCAACGCATGTAGGGTCTGATCCACCCGGGCTTCCAACGAGGGTGGCAACCATCCCGCTTTCCGCTTGCGGTTTTGGAACCGAGGCTTCCGATACCGGGTCTTCCGATGCCGACGACTTTGGCGCAAAGCTCGTCGGGCATCCAACCGAGCCTTGATGCCCACTTTATGGACGATTTCCCCGAAAAAAACAACCTTCGGCCCTTTGCTCCCTTCCAAAGGGATAGCCACCCCGGTTGTCTTGCTGCCAGGGTCGAACTTCATCCGGATCGGCTGGAATATCGATGTTTCCGCAGTGCGATTGTTCCGTCGGAGGGTAAACGGAGCCATCTGGTGCACCACCGCCCGAACCCGTTCCAGCATCTGGCGGGCGCGCTTTTCGGTGCCAGGCATTAAGGGATTCCGGTGAGCGTCTAAAAGCAAAACCACGATGCGATCTCCTTTCGGAGCCCCGTAAGAGGCTGGTAACGTC
Source organism: Bacillota bacterium (assembly GCA_021797675.1). Taxonomy (GTDB): domain Bacteria; phylum Bacillota; class Sulfobacillia; order Sulfobacillales; family Sulfobacillaceae; genus JAJZXC01. The sequence goes on from JAJZZH010000216.1 coordinate 525, forward strand.
TTCGTGAAAAGATCTCTCCTCGCCCAGGTTCCTTCGGGTCGCATCCTCCCTCCGCACCGCTCGCAACACCCCAGCGGGCTTTTAACAGAGGACCAGAGCGCTTTCGGCTGAAGCAGCACCGAAAGGTCTTCACTGCAGGAACGGAGCCGCTCGCCCCCAGGGTCCCGGCGGCTAAGCCCCCCAAAGAGGGGCTTTCCGCGTAAGCCATGAACTTGCAGGGGTAGATCCCTACAAGCCCCCGCCTTTAGGCGTGGAGTCTATGACCGGTGACTCCAAGCGGGTTCACCGGGCTTCCGGGCGCCGCCCCTTCGCCCAGCCCGATTTGTTTTCCTGTCGGTTGCGGGCAATCCCCAGCGCGTCGGCAGGCACATTTTGGGTAATCGTCGACCCTGCCCCCACATAGGCTCCTGAGCCGATCTCGAGCGGCGCCACCAAATTGGCGTTGCAGCCGATAAAGGCGTCGTCGCCGATAAAGGTCGGGTGCTTTTCGCGGCCGTCGTAGTTCACGATGACGGTGCCGGCCCCGATGTTGACGTTGCTGCCGATGGTCGCATCGCCCAGATAGCTATGGTGCCCCGCCTTGGATCCAATCCCTACTCGCGTATTCTTCAATTCCACGAAGTTTCCCACGTGGACGTTGCGATCGAGATGGGTTCCCGCGCGAAGGTGGCTAAACGGCCCCACCGTACTGTGACTGCCGATGACACTGTGTTCGACGGCCGAACGGTCAACCGTCACCTCGTCGCCGAGCTTGCTGTCGACAATCGTCGTCATCGGACCAATCCGGCACCCTCGACCCAATCGGCTCTTGCCGCGCACACAGGTCATCGGATATAAGATCGTGTCACACTCGATTTCCACCTCGGCATCCACGTACGTTGTCTCGGGATCGATGATGGTCACCCCCTGGTCAAAGAGTCGTTCCAAGGTCATTTCGCGCAGGCGGGCCTCGGCGCGGGATAGTTCGCGGCGGGTGTTGATTCCCATCACCAGGTCGGGCTCGGGGGCCGCCATCGCCTCGACGACGTGCCCTTGGGCGATGAGGGCGGCCACCGCGTCGGTCAGATAACGCTCCTCGCCGTGCCAGGGCAGGCCATCTAGGATCTCGGATAATCCCGCGGTCTGCCAAATTCCGATGCCCGTATTAATCTCCCGGATTTGCCGCGTCGTCGCGTCGCATTCGCTTTCTTCCACGATGGCCGCCACGCGGCCATCGCCATCTCGCGCCACCCGTCCGTAGCCGGTCGGGTCACCGAGCTGGGTGGTGACGATCGTCGCCCGAGCGCCTGCCGTCCGATGGCGTTCGATCAGCGCCTCAATCAGCGACGGCGGAACCAGCGGGCAGTCTCCGACCAAGACGACCACATTGTCCGTTTCGGCGGGCATTTTCGCCAACGCACAGGCCAGCGCGTCGCCGGTTCCCCGCAGCGCTCGCTGGACGACTATGTGCACGCGATCCTCCAGCAATTCCTCGACCCGCTCCGCCTGAAATCCGACCACCACCCAGGGTTTGGCCAAGCCGGCTTTCCGGACCGCCCGTTCCACATGACAGATCAAAGGCACTCCGCCCAGTTCGTGGAGCGCCTTCGCCAACCCCGAGCGCATGCGGATCCCTCGACCCGCCGCCAAAATCACCGCGTTGGTCGTCATCATCTCTCGGCCCCGCGGCCTCCCTGCCTGAATGGACGGTTGTCCCCGTGTTATGGTCCAGCCGACCGTCCCCGGGGAGGAGCGTGGCCTTTCCCCCTTTCCGCACCACCTGGTATCATCCGCGGCCCCGGCTTCGATCAGGGGCGCCAGAATCCCTCGCCATCGCGGAGGATGGTAGCTCTATGCCGGTTCGCCCGTGCCGGGTTGGCCGCTTGATCCTCCGTCCCCGTAGGCTCCCACCCTAGCATACCAAATCCTGCACAACCCACGCCACGCCAAAAACCAAGGAGCTCGGTTTGGGAGCGCCTTGGTTTTTCCGGAAAACCCCGCCGTCAAAGATCTCAAGAGCTGACGCTGCCACTGCTATGCGTTCCGCTCACGCCCGTGGCGTGGAATACCTCGAGTACTGCCCGTTGGATCCGTTCGCGCGCCTCGGGCGTGATGGGATGGGCCACATCGCGGAACTCCCCGTCCGGTGTCTTCCTGCTCGGCATTGCTACAAATAACCCCTTAAGCCCTTCGACTACCTTGACATCGTGAATAACAAACTCCCCGTCCAGGGTCACTGAGGCAACCGCCTTCATTTTGCCGTCGCTGGCCATCCGCCTGAGTCGTACATCGGTAATTTCCACGATGATGATCCCCCTCACTTAGTTGCTCACCCGAGTCGGCGACTGGGTACAGGGGTATTTCGCGATAGACCATTGATATTCCTGTCAATTGTCGAAATTTTTGGTACGAAATGATCCGATTTCCTCGACGACATAGCCGTGACTAGTCAGAGATTTCACCACGTCACCTTGGTGATCGATGTCGCGCGTCTCCAACACCAGGCGCACCGCCACCTCTTCCAAGGCCAACGACGGGTTCCAGCGTTCGTGTTCGACGCGCATCACATTGGCTCCGCAGGCGGCGACTTCCGCCAAAAGGCGCGAAAGGTGACCCGGCGCGTCGACGATCACCGTGGCCAAATGCAACTGCCGACCTTCCTCGACCAGGCCTTTTTGCAAAATCCGACTCAATACGCTGACATCCAGGTTGCCCCCGCTGACGACCACCCCCACCTTCTCCCCCGGCTTTGGTTTCACTCGCCCCGCTAAAATGGCCGCCAGACCAACCGCTCCCGCCCCTTCAACCACGAGTTTGGCTCGTTCCAAGAAGACCAAAATAGCCCGCGAAATCTCCCGGTCGCTCACCGTCACCATGTCGTCCACGTGGCGCCGCATCAACGCCAGGGGCAACTCGCCCGGTGCCTTGACCGCGATGCCGTCAGCCATCGTGTTGACCGTTGCAGACTCCACGCGTCCACCCGACCGCCACGAGCGCAGGGCCGCGTCGCAACCTTGGGCTTGCACGCCGACGATGCGAATGGATGCCCCCGCCAGCGCCTTGGCGGCAAGCGCAATGCCAGCGATAAGGCCGCCTCCTCCCACCGGCACCACCAGCATCTTTAAATCAGGCTGTTGTTCCAGCATCTCCAGCGCAATGGTTCCCTGGCCGGCAATCACTTCGGGGGCGTTGAAGGCCGGGATGAAGACGCGCCCGGTGTCTCGAGCGATCGCCTTGGCTCCCCGCTCTGCGTCATCATAGGTGGCCCCAATCAACTCGATCTGGGCGCCGTAACTGCGCGTCGCCTCGACCTTCGTCAAAGAAGCGTGTTGAGGCATCACGACTAACGCATCGATATGCAGCAGGCGACACGCGAGCGACACGCCTTGGGCATGGTTGCCGGCAGAGGCGGTCACCACTCCCCGATCGCGTTCCGCCGGGGTCAAAGCGGCCAACCGATTATATGCCCCGCGCAACTTGAAGGAACCCGTGCGCTGAAGATTCTCCAACTTAAACAAGATCTCCGCACCGACCAGCTCGTCGACATAGCTCGAGTCTGCCAGCGGCGTGAGGTACGTCACCCCCGTGAGTCGCCGGGCGGCGCTTTGCACCTGAACCAGATCAAGCTCCGGAGGATGTTCCACGCTCATCGCCTCGCTTTACCCGCAACCTTTCCTCAACCCATGGGCTCGCGCTAATCGCGTTCCGCGCCGGCGACCACGCGAGACAGGCGACATAGTCTCCCGCCAGTTTCACCTGCGGTTCATCGGTAGCGATCAGCACCCCCACCCCGACCACCCGAGCATTGAACTCGCTCAAGAGATCGGCCGCCGCCCGCGCGGTGCCGCCCGCCTTCATGAAGTCGTCGACGAAGGCAACCCGGACTCCTTGCACCGGAGCCCGTCGGGAGAGCGACATCGACTGGATGCGATGCGAAGAGCCGGACAGATAATTAATCGACAGCGCCGAGCCGTCGGACAGCCGACTGTCGCGCCGTAGCAATACGACGCCGACGCCGAGATGCTCGGCCGTGGCCAAGGCCAACGGTATCCCCTTGGTTTCCACCGTAGCCACCGCCTCGACGCCCAGCGGGCGCATGCGATCCGCCAGCAACTGTCCCATCGGCGCAATGCGCTCGGGGTCAAAGAGCAAATCGGTCATGTAAAGAAATCCCTCGGCCGTTCGCCGTTCCGGCTCAGCCAGGGCTTCAATCCACGCCGCGAGACATGCCGCCGTCCGTTTGACGTCGAGCGCCGGCCGCCAGGCCACGCCTCCCAGCGCGCCCACGGTGGTTTCAATCACGCCCGCCCCGCTGGCTTCCAGCGCCTGGTTGACCGCCACCAAATCTTCACTGAGTGTCGATTTGGCCGCACCCAGTTGCTTGCTCAAATCGCCCAGGCTAATCAGTTGGCCTGGATGCGCGGTCAGGACCGCGGTCAGGGCCACCAAACGCTTTTGTCGTTGCTGCATCGACATATCAACGCCTGCCTTGCGCGTGTCGAACATCGCTCGCCGGTTCGGCCAGCGCCCTTAAGACGACGGACAGGTCGTGCGGTTTGTCGACGTCGAGGCCAATTTCGGGATACGGAGATTCGACCACCCGGCCCTGAATTCCGAAGACGCGGCTTACGCGACGTTCCGCCTGGGCCAGGGATAGCTGGCCGGTAAGCAAACGGAGCAAAAGCAGCGGACCCACGTCACGCGCCAACAGAACGGGCGATTTGCGGTGGCGGATCAATTGCTGGGCGCGTTCTTCAATCCGACCCAGGACCGACGGCCGGGCAATAATCAAGTTGCCTCCGGTCACGGTTTTCCCCCGCAAACGCACATAGGTTCTCCGGGTCTCTGGATACCGATCCACGGTCCGCCCTCGAGAAACCACCGGGTAGACGAGATCCGCCTCCATCGGCGCATGGATGACAAAATCATCGACCATGGGGCCGGTTAGCAAGGGAACATCTGCCGTGCAAATCAGAACCCGTTCCGTACCCGGCGGCAAACCCGCGAGACCCGCGTGCAGATTGTCCCACAGCGTTTCTCCCACGGGAGCCAGCGCCACCTCGTTGCGTTCCCCGATCGACGGTGGGCCCACCACGATAATTTCATCATCGACCACCGTGGCTGCCTTGAGTGCGGCAATCACCCAGTCCACCAGGGGACGTCCCAACACGGGGACCTCGGCTTCCCAAGCACAACTGGAGACGGTCTTCAACGCCACATTGCGCTGCCCTGCCAACACAATTGCTTGCATTGATCAGCCTCTTTCTTTTTGAGCCACCGGACTTTGGGTCGTGAGGCTTTGCGTCACAGCCCGCTGGGCTAGGCGCCCCATCGCTGTCCACGCGGCCTGGCCCTTGAGCGCGCCGTACAGCCACTCGGCGCGATCTTCGTCGGTGACCAGGATATAGTAAGTAGAGCCACTGCCAGTGAGCCACCAGCGGCCTTGAATCTGTGCAGCGAGGTCGTTGAGCCCCTGAGCAAATTCCCGGAGTTCGGGCGCCACCATGAACGCTGCCGGTTCCAAGTCGTTGGTCAATGCTTCGGGCATCGCCCCGCGTACGATGGCGTCGCGGATAGACCACAGGCGCGAGGATGTGCGCCTTGCCTGGATCTGGTCAAACGCCTGATAGACGGCCGAGGTCGACAAGGGAAATCCCGGATTGGCCAGGATCACATAGGGATCGAAATCCGGTGCCATGATCGGTTCGAGCAGTTCACCATATCCGGACCCCCACTGCAACCCTCCCCGGCGAAAAAAACCGATGTCCTTGCCGAGGGTTTCCACCGCTTTCCAGACCCGTTCAGCCAGATTAGGGTAGTGCTCGGCCATCATGCGAATCCAGGCGGCCGCGTCCGAACTGCCGCCGCCCAGCCCAGCGCCGGCCGGGATGCGCTTTAATACGGTGACATGCCAGCATCCTATCTCCGATCCAAAATGCTCGATCATGCACCGTCCCGCCCGGGAAATCAGATTGTCCTCCGCGCGCTCTGGCCAGCCGGAGAGCGGACCGGTTAAGCTGTCGTCGCGCTCCACCGTCAGCCGCCACGCGGGCGCCGGTTCCGCGATCAATTCGTCCGCCAGGGTCAGTTCCGCCAAAATCGTGGCGACCGGATGCAATCCAGACCGGTCGCGCCGCCCCACCTCGAGTCCCAAATTAATTTTCGCCCGTGCCAGCACCCGTTTCGCTCCCTAAGGTTTTCCTCTATGGTATCACCCCGAAGCATGAATTTCCTGCTGTATTTGGCAATGATGGCGAAGATTCATGGCATCGTGGCAGGCATTGCGAACGGTGCGGTATTGTTCATAGAGGATTACCACCAGGGCGCCGGGGGGGCTGGTCAAAATCGCCTGACGGACCGAGGCGCCCTCATCCAATTCAATTTCGATGGCCGCTGGGTCCATCTGGGCGGCGACGAGCCCGCGTTGGATGAGTTCGGCGACTTCTCCCGGCTGGCGGCCGCGCAAATCATGGTCCTCGCGCACCACCACCCGCTGGCTGAACCGGGCGACCTGGCTTGCGGTTTCGATCAAATCCTGGTCACGGCGATCCCCCGGCAGTCCCAGGACGGTGATGATCGGACGCGCCTTTAGACGGCGACATAATGCTGCCAGTTCCGCCATGGCCGGTTGGTTGTGGCCATAGTCGATCAAAACCTTCAGGTCCTCCCCCGACAACATTTCCAACCGGCCCCGGTTCATGCCTTCCCCGCCCGGGGGGAAACTGGCTAACGCCTTGGCCACTTGCCGGACGGGAATCCCCAAGGCCAATGCGGCGGCCGCGGCCGCGGCCGCATTGGCCACATTCATGGTGGCCATCCCCCCCAAACTCGCCGGCAATACCCGGGTACCGACCAGACGGAACGTTTTCCCCGCCTGGGTGAAGACGAGATTGCCGCGCTTGACGTACACCGCCTCCCCGCCTGCGGCCGTATGCCGGCTAATGATCGGACTGTCCTCGCGAGCGGAAAAGAGCACGATTTTTCCACGGGCACGGGAAGCCATCGACATGGCCCAGAGATCCTCGGCGTTCAAGACCGCTGCCCCTGCTGGCCGAACCACGTCGACCAGCAAAGACTTGACGTGGACAAGATCTTCGAGGGTGTCAATCCCGTCTTGGCCCAAGTGATCGCTGCCGATGTTGGTCACCACCGCCACGTCACAATCATCAAAGCCGAGGCCCCCCAAAATCATGCCGCCCCGCGCGGTTTCCAGGACGGCCGCCTCGACCGTCGGATCGTTCAAGACCAGACGCGCGCTCCACGGTCCCGTCAAATCCCCCTCGCACACGGTGACCTCACCAATGGTAATCCCGTCGGTCGTCGCCATGCCCACGATCCGGTGCTGGCGCGACAAGATATGGCCAATCATCCGCGTGACCGTGGTTTTGCCGTTGGTGCCGGTAACCGCCACCACCGGAATGCGCCCGTCATGGCCGGGGCCAAACAGGTTGTCGACAATGGCCTCGGCGACGGGTTGCGACTTTCCCTCAGCCGGATCGAGATGCATACGCAGACCAGGCGCGGCGTTGACCTCAATCACCGCTCCCCCCACATCCTTCAACGACGCCGCCAAGTCGGAGGTTACGACGTCAATCCCGGCGATGTCGAGCCCAACCGCCTGGGCCGCGCGCACCGCCTCGAAGGCCAGCGCGGGGGACACCCGGTCGGTGACGTCACGCGCCATCGCTCCCGTCGACATGTTGGCCGATGAGCGCAGCACGACCCGCTGTGAAGGGGCAGGCACCGCCGTGGGGACCATTCCCTGTTGACTGAGAAACATCAGCGCCGGCCCATCGAGTTCCACCCGGGTCATGCTCTTGGCGTGCCCGCGACCACGCCGAGGATCGCGATTTAGGGCTTCGACCAACTCCCACAGCGTATGGCGCCCGTCACCCGTCACGGCGGGCGCCATACGCTCACTCGCCGCGACCAGGCGGCGGCCGACGACCAAGAGACGGTAGGTGCTGCCGGGCACTTCCTTTTCCACCAGCACCGGCTGCCCGTAAGAACCCGCGAAGTCAAAGGCCCGGCGGACTTCGGTGGCGCTGGTCAAATGCGTCGCCACCCCCTGCCCGTGATGCCCGGCGAGCGGCTTGATCACCACCGGAAAACCCCACCGTTCGGCCCAAGCCGCCGCATCCTCCGCGGAAGAGGCCACGGCGCCGGGCGGAACCATAATCCCCTGGCGTTCCAAGATGCTTTTCGTCAACATCTTGTCCTGGGCAATCTCAATCGCCGTCACTGGGGTTTGGTCGGTGGTCGTCGCCATCACGCGGTGTTGGTGGACCCCCTGACCCAGCCGGACCATGTTTTTTCCATCCAGCCGTTCGACCGGGATCTGGCGTTGGCGGGCAGCGTGGCAAATGGCCAGGGTCGAGGGACCCAAGCGAAAGTCGGCCAGGCGATCGGCAAATTCGTCGATCTGCCGTGCCCACGCCTCCTCTTGTCCATGCCAGAGTCTCTCCACCAAGCGGATCGCGGTGGCGATCGCATCGCGGCCTCCAGGCTCCGTCTCGGTCTCGAAGACAACCCGCACGGTCCCGCCGGACACGCTGCGCGTCTTGCCGTATACCCCGCCTTCCCCGCCTAGGTACAGCAGCTCGAGCGCAACGTGTTCCACCACATGACCCAAATAGGTCCCCTCTTGCAGGCGCTCCACAAAGCCCCCCGCATAGCCGCGCGAACAGTGATGGCGCGCAATCCCGGGCAGGGCTTGCAAGAGGCGGCGGCTAAATCCCTCCTGGTCGGTAGTGGGCCGGTTGGCCAACGGGCCGAGATCCACCAGCACCTCGGCCGCCGAAGCCAAGGTGTGACGATTCGGTCCTTGAAAAAACCGGTAGTGCACGATATCCAACCTTAGTCCCCCTTGGACCCGACCCGCTTAGCCAATCCGCCTGGGTGTCCGCGTTGTAAGATCCATCCCGTATCCCTTGGGCAATACATGAAGCATGACGCCAGTCAGCGCTAGCGGCTGGTTGTCATCCGATTCCGAGGCATTGGTCTCTTGGATTGCGCGTCCGTCCACGACCGTCACCGTGCTGGCTCCCCAGACCGTCAACATCGTCTCCTCAAGTCGCACCTCCAGCGCGGTGTTTTCGTCGAGGCCAATCCCCAACACGTCGGGATTTTGGGCCACTGCAGACAATAGCCGGCCTATCCGTCCCCGCTGGCTAAAGTGTTGATCAATCACCGCGCCATTCCACAGCCCCATCCCGGCGGCCATTTTGACCGTATTCTTGGTGGGAGATTCATGGGCATCGCCTTCAACAATCATGGTATGCGACATCATCGACGCTCCGGCCGAGGTGCCGCCCACGGCCAACCCGTCCTTCCGGTGGCGTTGCAGCAGGATTTGATGAAACCGCGACCCTCCCAGCGTCGACGTAATCCTGAGCTGGTCACCCCCGCTGAAAAAGATCCCCGTCAGTTCATCCATGCGCTGGCACAGAGCCGGAGCGGAGGCCTCAACCCGCCGGTCAACGTTCAAGCCGGCGACCTGCTGCACCCCCAGGCGCCGAAACACCCGGGAATATTCGGCAAACAGCGCTTGACCTTCGGTTGACGCCGTGGTGACGACCCCGATCCGGGGAGTCCCGCCGTGCCGCCGGCATAATTCCACAAAACGTTCAAGAATTTCCGGATGCTGTTCTTTGTTTTCTCTCCCGCCAATCAACAACAGGGGGCCGATGGTCATAGACTCACTCCCGTTCGCCCCGGTTCGGGGACGAAATGCCCACGATAAAAAATAAAGCCCGGTGCATCCCGTGATGGCGATGACACTAGGCTTTATTTTTTCCGTGGTCGGGCATGTTATGCGAGAAAACAAAACTCCTCGGGCATACCGAGGTCAAATTTTCTAGGTGCCGGTAGTGACCGCCTTGGGCAGAATCAATTCGACCGTCTCGGTTAACACATCGGCATAAGAATACGATACCCGGCGATCCGACAAGTTCCCTTCATCTATCCGCACTACAAAAATATGGGGATACGTCTTTTCCAGTACTCCGTCTTTTTCGTCGATTTTTTTCCGGCCTTTATTTGCCTTTACCCTGACCTTTTCGCCTACGTGCGAGTCGAGTTCTTTCTTGATATCCTCCAGGACGCTCTTGGCTGCCACGCGATCACATCCTTCCTCGCTCTTGAAGCCTGACACGTAGAATATATCACCCACCCATTTTTTTGTCAAGCAAGCCGAATATTTTACCAAGCAACCAATAAGCGGTCAATAGCCCAAGCGACACAACTTTTTCCCACACCGAACAATTCCTCGCAAAACATCCTATGGTTTGGGATCACGTCGCGCACAAAGCAACGGATCGTTTGCCTGAATCCCTGGAGACCAAACGATCGTCTTGCTAATTCTTCGTATGCTTATCCGCTACTTTGGACGCACCAAACGAATCGGGCTTGATGGTCGCTTGGTAGCCACTACCGGTCACCATGCCAACGATTTCCCGGATGAGTTCTTTGGTCTCGCCTTGCCGGCCAACGTCAATATGAATTTCGACGTCCAGGTCTTCTTTGCCGCTGGCCTGCAGAAGATCCGTCAGCCGTGCCGCAACCATCAAGCTGACCGACGTCTCGTATAAAATCTTTTGGCGTAGGCTCTTAATCGGCCGACGGCGGGATTTGCTGAAAAAATACCGGCCACCCTTCCCCTTCCGATGAATCACCACCGCGGTGACGAAAATCGTCTCGTGGCGGGTATGGGAGTCCGTCCCCACGATCAGCTTATACTGCGCAGTGGAGTCCTCGCTCATATACACCAGCAAATCGCCGAACATTTGGTCCAGCGTCATGCGCCCCTTGGTAGGGCTTTCAAACGTCATGTTGAGCGGCGTCATTCCTCTTGGCGACCCAGGTCCCCCCGACATCGCCCAGGACTGCTGCCTCCTCCTTTTGCAACGTATACCGGCAACCGTTCATCCGCTTTCGCCACCCCAAGACCCCGTCCGCCATGCCCCAGCGAATCGGGCCCCATCGACTAGGGTTCGGGTTCCCGGCTTTTAGCCTTATTGTACTCTAGTTTGCCCAAAATGGCGGACTCGGGCAGCGAGGCCGCCAAGCCAAGCCACTCTTCCATCGTCAACGATTCGGCACGGCGGCTGCCGTCAATTCCGCACCGGCGCAAGTGAAGATCCCATTGCGCTTTGGCCCAACGGGGGCCCGACGCCAAGGCGAGCGCTTGTCGGAGCATCTTGCGCCGATGCCGGAAGCCGGCTTCTACCCACCAGGCCAAGACCTCGAAAGGGACGGCGGGCGGCGCCGGCCGGCGGTCGATCACCAAGAGGGCCGAATCGACGGCGGGCACGGGATAGAAATGCTCCCGGGACACGGTGTCCGCTAAGCGTGGATGGCCGATCCAGCGCATGAGCACGCTCACCGCGCCGGAAGCGCGAGTCCCGGGTTCGGCCGCCACCCGCACCGCAACCTCCTGTTGAACCATCAGTACCGCCCGCGTCCAACCCAGGGGGTCCTGCCAAAGCTTGGCCAAGAGGGGTCCGGTGATATAGTAGGGAAGATTGCCCACGACCGTGATCGGTTCCAGCCACCCGGCTTGGCGAGCGACCTCCGCCCAGGAAATGCGCAGCGCGTCTTGCTGCAGTACGGTAATCAGGCCCGGGTACGAAGCCCGAGCGCCTTCCTCCAGGATGCGGGTCAAACGGGCGTCAATCTCAAGCGCCACCACCTGGATTCCGCGGTCGGCCAGCGTATACGTCAAGGCTCCCGGACCAGCACCGATTTCCAAGACCGGCTTTCCGGCCGCGGCTGCCACGAGATCCGCGATGTTGTCCAAAATCGCTCGGTCCACCAAAAAATGCTGACCGAGACGGCGAATGGCCCTGGTGTCGTGCGCCCCCAGCAGGGACCGCAGGCCCTCCCGGCTACGCGGGTCCGGGCGATTCACGCCCTCGGCCAGCTGGACATAGTGAAACCCTGCCTCGAACGGGAAACCACGGCACCATCTCCTTTCAACCCGTGTGACTTCGGGACTCAGGAGGCCTGGGCGGTATTCGGTGCCAGGATATACACGGTGACCGGTCGTACCCCCCAATCGACCGCCTGTTGGTTATCATTAAAACACAGGTCGATCCGATCACCGACAATTGCTCCGCCCGTGTCAGCGGCCACCGCATGTCCATAGCCAGGAATATACAGATGGGTGCCGAGCGGGATCACCGACGGATCCACCGCCGCCACGCCGTACTGAGCGCGGATTCCAGTAGACGTGATGCCCGTCGACCATGCGGGGTCCGGCCAATATGCGGTGGATAGCATTCGGATCGCGCCCACAAAGTTCGTGGCCGCCTGTGGAACGGGAGGCTTGGTCCCGTAGGCAATAATTTCCGTGACCGGGTTACGCATCACCACGGTCTGGGTTCGGGTCATCACCCGTTTACCGTTTTGCATCAATTGACTGGTCACCACCCGCGCCTTGCCAACCTGTCCCTCCTGCACCACGGTCGTCCGTCCCTGAGTCATGGTGGCGTCCGCGCGTCGCTCGACGCTGAAGGGCAGGCTGACCAGCCGCGTCTGATGCGTCCACCACCGCTGAACCACGGTAATCGTCGAACGTGCCTTGATCCGGGCGGTGACCGCTGGCCGGATGAGGTCGTGCGGTCGCAGTTTGATGGATAAATGGCGCAGGACGGAACCTACGTGATAATCTGCGGTCCAAACCTGAAAGTGTTGTCGAGCATTCGTGATGAGGACGGGAATCGCCTTTTTAATGACGATTTTTGAACGGAGCACAGCACTTGGGCGCGGAACGATCTGGTCACGGGAGGATATGGAGATGTTCGAAGCTGCCAGCGCGCCGCGCACCGTATGTCGAAAGGTCCAAAACTCGTCGCGGCGGGTACCGTGAGGCGTGCGAATGACGACCTCAACGTGTTTTAACTGGACGCCAACCAGCCCTATCCCGACTACGACTGCCGCAGCCAAGCCCAAGAGCCCTCGCAATTTATTCGTGGGAATAGTCAAAAACAGCCCTCCTCAGGCATTCAGCGCTATCGGATCGGTCCGGCTCCACACAAGCCGACGCGATATATCCCAACTCCTTACAGAAATGTAATTTCCTACCAGTTTAAGTCACAAAAACTAAATACCCGATATATATTCGCCGTGCACTGCTGAAATACCTCTTTTACGGTGCACGTTTTTTGTTCCGCCACCGCCTTCGCCACCTGTTCCACCCAGATCGGTTGATTTCTTCGCCCCCGAAAGGGCACCGGCGCCAAGTACGGCGCGTCAGTTTCCACCAGCATACGTTCCAACGGCACCCGGCGCACCACCTCGCGCAACGCGCCGGCGCTGGCAAATGTGACCACCCCAGAGAAGGAAATCATCCACCCCCGTGCCAGCAATGCTTCCGCAAATGCCAGACTGCCCGTAAAACAGTGCAAGACCCCGTGGACGCCGGGAACTTGATCGATCGCCGCCAAGGTGTCCGCTTCCGCCTCCCGGCTGTGAACGGCCACGGCCGCTCCCAATTCGCGGGCCAGCACGAGCTGGCGCCGGAAAACCTCGCGCTGAACATCACGCGGGCTCAGATCATAGTGGTAATCGAGGCCTATTTCTCCCACGCCCACCACATGGGGCCGGCTCAACCACTGCCGAAGCAAGCCTTCATCCTCTTGGCTGAATGCGCTGGCGTCATGCGGATGGACCCCGACCAGGGCCCAGGTGCCAGGGTGCGTTTCAGAGAATTCGACGGCGGCCGCGGAACTGGATCGGGAATACCCGGGAACGATGAGGCCCAAGCCGCGGGTATGCGCGGCCCCATACACCGCTTCGCGGTCGTCGTCAAATACTGCGTCTTGAAGGTGGCAGTGGCTGTCGAAGGCTTCCTTCATTGCACGCGGGCCCCGGCAGCGATTGCCGCTTCGGGTGCCACCAGAGTCAAGGCATTCCCTTGGGATGCCGCCAACAGCATCCCTTCCGAAACGATCCCGCGGATTTTCTGCGGGCGAAGGTTTTTGACCAAGACCACCTGTTTTCCGATGAGGGTTTCCGGCGCATAATGAGCGCGAATACCCGACACCACCGTCCTGGTCCGTTCTCCATCGTCCACCAGAATTTTCAGCAGCCGGTCCGCCCCGGCAACCGGCTCGGCGGCAACGATGGTCGCCACGGCCAGCTTGAGCTGCTCAAAGACCTCGAGACTGACCGACTCGGTCTCCGTCGGCGCCTCCGCCGACGGAGCCGTGTCCCGTTCAATGCGGGGAAAGAGGGGAAGCCCCGGGTGCACCGAATACCGCCCGGGGCCCGATCCGAACGTCGTCTCCCCCCAGTCGGCGACCGGCGTGTGCAGTCCCAGCTGGGCACGCAGCCGTGCTGGTGCCTCCACCAAAAATGGGGTCAGGAAAACGGAAATCACCCGCAAAGTCTCCGCCAAATCGAAGAGCACGGTGTGCAACGCATCCGTCCGGCCCGCTTTGGCCAAATTCCACGGCTGAGTCACTTCAATTTGCCGATTGGCTGCCCGGACCAGTTGTCCCACCTCGACCAGTGCCTCGGACAGATTATGCTCATCCATCTTCCGGCCCACCGCCGCCGCCACCCGTCGCGCCTCGCGGACCAGCACCCGATCCGGGTGCGCCGTGGGCGGAAGGGCAACCGACCCCTGCAAAAATCTCCCGATCATGGCCACCGTTCGGTGCAGGAGGTTGCCCAAGTCATTGGCCAAATCCACGTTGGTGCGCAACACGAGCGCGTCTTCCGTATAGCTGCCATCCGCGCCAAATGGCACTTCCCGCAGCAAATAATAGCGCACCGCGTCGACACCGTAGCGATCGATCAGATCCAGGGGATCGACGGCGTTGCCGCGCGACTTGGACATCTTGGTGTCCCCAATTAATAGCCAACCATGGCCAAACACCTGCCGGGGGAGGGCGAGTCCGTGAGCCATCAACATAATGGGCCATATAATGGCGTGAAAGCGCACAATTTCCTTGCCGACCAGTTGAAGGTCAGGAGGCCAGGTAGCGTGAAATTTTTCAGGGTCGCTGGCATAGCCAACCGCCGTCAAATAGTTGAGCAAGGCGTCAAACCATACGTAAATCACGTGCTCGGGGTCACCGGGAACCGGAATTCCCCAGTTCAGGCCGGTGCGGGAAATCGACAAATCTTCCAGGCCCTCGTCCAAAAACGCCAGCATTTCGTTGCGCCGGGTCGGGGGCTGAATAAACTCGGGATGATCGAGGATATATTGGCGCATTCGGTCTTGATAGGCGCTGAGGCGAAAAAAGTAGCTCTGCTGGCGCACCCGCTCGACCGGACGGCCGCAATCTGGGCAATTGCCGGATCCGACCTTGGTCTGTGTCCAAAATGTTTCACAGGGCAGACAATACCATCCCTCATAAACGCCCTTATAGATATCGCCGCGCTCTTGCAATGTGTGAAAAAAGGCCTGCACGACCCGGTGATGACGGGTTTGCGTGGTACGAATGAAATCGTCGTAGGAAATCGCCAGCCGTTTCCACAGGGGATCCTTGATTTGACCCACGATGTCATCGACGAAATCCTGTGCTGAGACCCCTTTTTCCTCAGCACGGCGCTGGATCTTTTGCCCGTGTTCATCGGACCCGGTCACAAACCACACCGACTGGCCGATGAGCCGGTGATAGCGCGCCAAGGCGTCGGCGGCCACCGTCGTATACGCGTGGCCGATGTGCAACCGGTCACTAGGATAATAAATCGGGGTCGTCAAATACCACGTTGATTTTGCCAACCGTGATCCTCTTTCCTCGGCGCGTGCCTGGACATTGTTACACCCGCTGTCCCTAAACTAAGCTATGATGGTAGCAAATCGCCGGGGCAAAATCAACGGCGTACCGCGGGCCAACGCTGAAGGCTGAAGGTTCCATATCATGCGGAAATGCTTGGTGAATCATCGTTAGCTGAAGGGCGTTCCAGGTGCCCTCCAGCATCCCCGGCCATTGGGTGCGACCCTTCGCATTACGGGGACGGCGCAGCGCGCCGTCCGCAGGCTTCGGCAAGCAGGGTCAGTTTTCGAGGCATCATACGCCGCTGGTAAAGCCCCGTCCCCGCGGCCAGTCCGTCTCCCGCACAGCATTGGGATCGCGGGCAGTCTTACGAGGCCTCCTCGGCCACGTGTTTCACGCCATCGAGCAATGTTTGCCTCTTGCAAATCGACTACCGTAGCCTCAGGCCAAAATACCGTGATGCTAGCCACGACATCCGGAGCCCGTTCTTCCGCAAACGTCGTATCGCATCCTCGCCCTGACTGAGCACACCGGCTCGACGTTCCCGATGACAAAAAACACGCTCCGTCCCAAAGCGCATGAGCCGGTCCTGGTGCGTCACGCCCAACCGGCCGACCCGGTCAACGAGACTTCGATGTCCATCCTGGACTACAAGGGCCAACCCTCGTCTTAGGCTCATGGTTGGTACGGCCAACCTCCATTTGGGACTTTCACCCTCAAGCCCCCGGTCATGCCGGGCACACGGGACAGTCCAAGCCTTGAGGCTCGGACCCCACGCGGCTCCGATCATGCCGCCGATCTCCGCCGCGTGGACGTGCATCCGGCGAGCGGCGCCCCGCAGGTCTCCATGCCATATTTTGGTGGGCACCCCGGGCGTAAAAATTGGGCCCTGGCGTCGAAGGGGGGGCCATGTTCCGATCGATGGGGAGCTTTTGCTATACTCAACCTCCGGTTTCCCGAACCGGGCATTTTGCGGAACAGCCTGCGGTCGATGGTGTCCCCGTGCACGCGGTCTCGACCATCCCTGACCAGGCGAATTAGTTATTGACTAGAAATTGGCATTTTTGGTATATTGTTGTTAGTCAACGTCGAAACTGAGGGACAGATTCAGGATGGCACCCATAACGTGATCGCTCGACGACTGGGCTTGATTCGAAAGGAGGGGGGCGCGGGGTTCGGTGTAATCCCGTGCGGAAACCATGAAATCAACGGGAATTGTACGCCGGGTGGACCAGCTTGGGCGCGTAGTACTACCCATCGAATTGCGGCGAACGCTCCAGATCGGCGACAAGGATTCACTGGAGATTTATGTCGAGGAAGAAAACATCGTCCTGCGCAAGTACGAACCCTCGTGTATCTTCTGTGGCAACGCGGATGGCATCTCCCAATATCGCGGCAAAAATATTTGTCCCACGTGCCTAGAGGACTTGACACGCTCCGCAGTCTGAGGCATGGGCCTGCTCCAACCGCAGGAAATGCGCAGGACGGAAGAGGCATGGTACGGGTTTCTCTGAGGGTACCTGATTTCGGGCTTATGTCTCCGGTGCTCGGGCCAAGGATGTAAGCCCATGGCCGATCTTCGGCACGAAAGTACACCACGGCGTTCGTCCCTAATCGAGACGCAACGATTATGAAGATGCTTCGCTCTGACATCAGGGATAGATATTCCGGCTTCACGTACCCGTCGATCACACGGCACCGCTTACGACGGATCCCATGGAACAGGAAGACGTTCCTCTCGATTGGAAACGTTGCAAAGCATTGAGGTGTCAGTACTCAGACCATCCGCCGGTGGCAGAGAGACGGAAAAATCCAAGCGTCACTCGCTGACGGTGAGCGGGATGCTGCCTTCTTGATTAGAGAGATAGCATCGGCAACTCCGACGACAATCGATTTCGGGGCTAATTCTCCTGTTTACTCGATTCCCCTACGCTCTTCCTCTGTCTACGCTTCACAGGCCGGGTCACCCCCGACCACGCAAGACTTGGTACAGGACTGTTGGCTAGGCTTTGTCCTCGCCACCATTCCGGGCTGCACGTGTTCCTTGAGCTTTCAAGGCGCAACCCCGTCGCTTCCGGACGCACCTCGATCCGGTCGAGCACTGGACGGAACAGCGCCTCACAGCCAGGCAAGGTCGGCGCTTCGAGTTGAGTGCGTACCCGCCTTGGTCAGGGTGCCGAAACCGCGCGCACGTGCTCCTCCCCTGCGTGGCTCAGCCATGAACCCGATTGTACACGGCACGCCGAGGCACCCGAAACTGGGATGCGACCCGGCGAATCGCGTCCGTATCCGAAAGGCCTTGGTCTACATATTCCGAGACCAGGGCGACTAACGCCGACCAAAAGGCATCCGAGGTGGGATTCAGCCGTTCCGCCCGCCGCGGCCCGCCGGGAGCCAATACCAGCGCCAATTCACCGCGAAATCGCTCCTTTTCACTTTCTACCAGCGCCGATTGCACGGTTCCCTTCCAAAACTCCTCATACGGCTTGGTCAATTCGCGCGCCACGGTCAATTCCCGCTCCATGCCCAGAACACGTTGAAAATCTTCCAGGGTTGACCGTAGGCGATGCGGCGCCTCGTAAAAGATCTGGGTATAGCGACTTTCGGCCACGTCTTCGAGCGCCTGGCGGCGCTTTTGACCGGAAGGAGGAAGAAACCCCCAAAATATAAAGGGATGGGGATACCCTGAACCGGCGAAGGCCGTCGTCACTGCGCTCGGGCCGGGAACCACACAAACCCTGATTCCCGCGTCGCTACAGGCTTGGACCAGTTCCCGGCCTGGGTCCGATACGGTGGGCAGACCGCGATCACTGACTAGCGCCAAAGTCTGTCCAGCCTGAAGGCGGTGCAGGATCCCACCAAGCCGTTTCACCGCATTATGTTGATGAAACGCCTCCTTGGGACGGTTAATCCCCAGCGCATGACAGTAAAGGCCGGTCACGCGCGTATCTTCGCACAAAATCGCATCCACCTGGGACAGCACCGCCCTGGCGCGAAAACTCGTGTCAGCGAGGTTGCCAATCGGCGTCGCAACCACATATAACTGCCCCGCTACCACCCCCGCCGCCCCAATTGCCGGCATGTCACCCAAGTCTTGTTGGTCGGTCCCCATCTTTGAGCGCCACCTTTTGCTGATGCGTGAGACTTTTGAGTCGGTATTCCAACGCAAGTGCCTCACTCTTAGCCATCGCTGCTGACTGCCACCACAGCCGGATCGGCCCTCGCCCGCGCGTATAGCGGGCTCCCTGGCCGGCCGCGTGCTGAGCCAGCCGGCGGGCCACGTCCTTGGCGATGCCGGTATAAAAGGTCCCGTCGCCGCAACGCGCCACATATACGCGCCAAGCTTGGTGGCTATCGTCCTGCGCCAAGACCGTCCCACCCTGCCGTTGCCCGCTGGCGGATTATGCGCTGCCACCAGAGGGCGACCGTCTCCCGAGTCAACTCCTGATTGAGATTGTGGCCAACCCCTCCATACGCCTCCACCAGCACGTCAAACAGGGTTAATAGGCGCGGGTCGGGATGCTCCAGATACCGTGTCCGCACCGCTTCGGCGGCCGCCGTCAAATCCTCCTGCAAATCCCGCCCGTGGTCGGCCAGGTGTTCCACACGAAAGGGCTGGACCGTGCGGGGTGTTTGCGCGATGTTCACGATTTGGCAGCGGCTGACCACGGTGGGCAGAACCTGGTCCGGCCGCTCAGCGGTCAAGAGATATTGCATGGTCGCTTCAGGTTCCTCCAAGCTCTTGAGCAGCGAGGTCTCCGCCTCCGGCGTCATGACGGTCACCGGATCGAACCATAGCACGGTCATCGCAGACCAGAGCGGAGCGCTCTGGGAGCGGGCCAGGGCTCCCTGCACGGCGTCGAGCCGGATGGTCTTCGGCTCGGGGCACACATGCAACATATCCGGATGCGCGTCGAGCCGGACGCGACAACTTCGGCAGCCACACGCCTCCCCGCCGTCCCCTTCACAAAGCCGCCATCGGGCCACGGCCGCTGCCGCGCTTTGGCAACCTTTCTCGTCGCCAACCAGGAGCAACGCCTGTCCAAGCCGCCCTCGCCGCGCCGCCCCGGCCAAAAACGGCCAAGGCGCCAAGCGGTGCTCAGAACTTTTCATAACGATCCACGTCCATCACGAAGACCGTAGCTCCGCCCACGGTGACCTCCACCGGAAACGGCACATAAGGCTCCCCCGTTTGATTGGGCGTCTGCGGAGTCAGCGTTTCTTTCCGGACGGAGCTCGTTCGGCGGACGATGGTCAATACCAGTTCCACGTCCTGTTCCTCGACACCAGCCAAAATCGTCGTATTGCCTTCTCGGAGAAACCCGCCGGTGCTGGCCAGCTTGGTAGCTCGAAACCCTCTGCGGTTTAACTCGGTTACCGTATGTGCCGCATCCTTATCCTGCAAGATGGCGATGACTAATTTCATTGTGCGGGCGACACCTCCCTCTCCGGTGTCGCACACCTCCCTCCTCTCCAGATGGTTTTACGCACTCTCTCAAAAACCTACCCGTCCGTGGCTTGACTCTGGGTTGCGACGGCCACGCCCGTGCGGAGGACGCACGGCGTCTCCTAAACCGAGCGCCTCCCCGCTCCCCGAGACCGTCCCGGAACCAGGAGACTTTCGGCCCCCGAAGCAACCCTCCCCGGGGCCAGCCAACGGGGCCCCGATCCCTCATCACATCATCCGTGTCATTGCATCCCACGGCGAATGATCAGCAGTGCAGCCAAGCCCGGAGGGAGCGAACGACTTCCGCAAATACCTGCTCCGGGTCTTGGTCGCCATTAATCCGCACCACGCGCTTCGGTTCCCGGTCCGCCAGGGTTTGATACCCTAGGCGAACCCGGTCGAAAAAGTCTCGGGGGCGCGCTTCGATCACGTCATGCGCCGAGCCGTCCGTTCGCCGAACGCCGTCCAACCATAGTGTACCCTGCGGCCATACCGACTGGCAGACCGATCGATTTACCGTGTGGATCAGCCCGAGATCCACCCCCAGCCCAGCCCCTTGATAGGCCTCGCTGGAGTCTACGTAACGGTCGGCGAGCACGACGGCGCCCTCGACGGCTAGAAAGGGCACGACCACCGTGCGGACCAGTTCGGCACGCGCGGCGGCAAACAGCAAAAACTCCGCCCTAGCATCTCGGTGCTGGCTCTGATACAAGAGGAGGTCGCGGATTTTTTCCCCCAAATCCGTGCCGCCCGGCTCCCGGATCACCCGGACTCGGTAGCCCTGTCCCTCCAGCCAGTCTCGGGTTAAGTCAACCTGGGTGCTCTTTCCCACGCCGTCAAGGCCCTCAAACGAAAACAACCAGCTCATCGAGTCGAGCGGCGAACCTCCGGGCTGCACAACAACCCGCCAGCACGTGATGGCCCGGGGCCGCCGATCCCCCTCTCTTCCAGGATCCTGTACCTTGCTGCAGTCGTCTGCATCGGCACCGTGGCCGGTATGGCCCAAACCGGTGCGTCTCAAGGACCAGTTCGACTCAGCGCCGTTGGCGCTGGCCCCCTGGCCATCCCTCAAGGTCGGCGCGTTCCCCGGCATTCCGGAGAGGCCAGGGACCTTTGGCCAGGGTGTCCCAAGACCTGCACCGTTCGAACCGTCCCCTGAGGCCACGGCGACCGTGGCCCGTGAATTCCACCGCGAAGGCTCGCTGATACGCCCAAGCCCCGGTCTTCGCCGAGAGGTCGATGGCGGATTACGAGGAATCGGCGACGACACCTACATAGAGTTCGCCGTCGATCTGCCGAGTTCCTTCCCAATTTTGGTCGTTACGATGGCGGATTGCAGTTACCAGGTCTTCGGTAATCAGCTCTCCCGGAACTAGCCACGGACTGCCGGGGGGATACGGGACGACCGCTCGCCCGGCAATCCGGTCGACCGCCTGGCCAAGAGGAACCCATTGGATGCGATGGCAAGCCGCTTCGCGCGGCAAAAGCACCATGGGAGGCAGCCGCGAAGCCGCTGGCTGCTCCTCGGCGGCGCCGCACGCGGACCACGGCCGGAGTTCACCAAGTGCCTTGCGCAAGGCGTCCAACGATTGATGAGGGGCCAAAATCCACGTCACGGCGCCGGGCTCGACTTTTTCCACCATTCCCCATTTCGCTAACCGCCGGGCCCATTCGGGACCCGGGCCCAGCAGTGTCAGCTTCGCGGGATCCGCTGCCAGACCGAGCGCATTTTCCGCCATAAATTGCCACACCCGGCCCCCCTCGCAGGTCAGTTCTTTCCATAGATTCCGCGCCTGATCCGCTAGGGCCTCCCATCGCGCGATGGCTTCCGCCTTAGCGCGCTCCGCCTGCCACTGGTCCAGCGAAGCCAACAGCAGATACGAGGGACTCGACGTAACTAAAAGGTTCCACCAGAGGTCTACCGCCTCCGCCGGAACGCGACGGCCCATCAGATGAAGCGCTCCCGTCTGAGTCAGCGCCGGTTCCGTCTTGTGCACGCCATGAGCCACCAGGTCCGCGCCGAGATAAAGGGCTGATTGGGGATAGCCCGCGCGTTGGGGCCAATGTGCCCCGTGGGCCTCATCGACCACCACGGGTTGGCCGCGGGTGTGGGCTTGCTCGATGACGCGCTGAACCGCCCCATCCGATAAGCCCACCCCGTCGTAGGTAGGGCGCGTCAAGAGCAAAGCGTCGACGTGATCCATGGCGCTCTGCCACGTGCCTTCGTCGGCGGGAAGCGGCAGTCCCGCTGGCGAGAGCGGTGAAGTCAGCCAATGAGGCCGGAACCCGCCGAGGATTAGGGCCGCTATCGCCGAGCGATGGGCATGGCGTTCCAACGCCACCGTCGCCCCCGGCCTGCCGACGGCCAACAGCGCCGCCATCACCGGTAGACTGGCCCCTTGCACCGAAAACCAACTCCGCTCGGTACCCAGAGCCTCGGCGAGACGGCGCTCCGACGCCCGCACCGGATCATCCGGACCACCGTCGCGCACCCAGGGACCGACTTCGGTCACATCCCAGGCCCAGGACAGGACGAGGTCTCCGCGGGGTGCCACACCCTTGTGGCCGGGGGTATGCCAGCGCTCTCCCGTCCGCGGTGCCCACTCCTTCAGCATGCGAATAAGCGGGGTTTCGCCCCATCGCCTGCTGGCGCCTGCGACCGCCTGAGACTCACCTTTCGCCCGATCGCTCGACCCCACGACCTTTCCTCCTTCATCCATTTTCACGGCGTGGAAACCCTGGCCTTCAGGCCGGGGTCATTGACCAGTTTGACTTATCCGCCCGGGGACAATGTGACGGGCATCCCCCACGACCCGACATGGCGAAACAGCAAAGCGTTTTGCGACTGATAGACCAAACGCCAAGAGGCTGGGGCGGCTAACAAGAACGTGGCCAGCGGCGTCCCCGGCGGCCACAGCACATAGCGGACTCGCCATACGCGGAGCCACGTATTGGGGTTTTCGGTTACATTCTGCACGGCCAGATACTCGCTCAGAATGTGGTCTTGCAGATACAGGTCGGTCCGGCCGTCAATGAACACGCGAAATCCTCGCCAGATCAGATATCCGCCCCAGACGTAGAAGTTAAAGATGCGGCCTTGCAAATGATGCGACAGATAGTAGTGCACGGCTCCCGTCGGTTCCGATGGCGCCGCCTGCCTCGGCGGCACCATCGGACGGCTGACCATCAGGAAGACCGAAACGGCCAGCGCGCTCAGGGCGACCACACTACCTCGCAGTCGGCGGAACCCCATCCCCTGAGTTCCCTCCATGACCGGAATTCCCCACTGGAGGCCGAAATAGGGCAAGAATCTGACCGATTGCAGGGTGGCTAAAAAGAGGGCTCCCGTCCAGAACCATTGAAACGGCGAAATGGGTCGGCGGCCGCGAAAGACTAACAGTCCCAACCCCATCACCGGGAGCCACGTGGCTGCCTTGAGGATTCCCGCATGGAAATTAGGCGACTGCCATTCGCTAATCGTATTCCGGATGATCGGCGACGTACTTACGTGCCACGCGTAGCTCCAGAGCCTCCATCCAAAGGGGTTGATCCATGACAGCGCCACCGACACCAGCAACACGCCGATGCGAAGGCGAATCCCGGCGGCCGACCCGGCAAGACCGGCTGGCTGGCGGCCCCAATGCCTGAGGCGTGGGAACGTTCTCCACACCCCATCGGAGAGCACCAGGGTGTAACCCAGCAGAAAACTTCCGTGGCACCAGGTCCACAGCCAAAGCAGCGGCGGAAGGGTCCAAAGCCGGGCCGGATGTTCTTCGGCAGCGGCCAAAATCCAAAAGGTGAGGGCGAACAGAAAATAGCTCAACGTTTGTGGACGATCCCGGATGAACGGCTCCAGAGCGATGGCGGCCACCACCAAGATCACGCCGGCCTTCATCCAGTCGGCGTCGTGCCGAACCAGACGCAGCCAGGTCACCATCAGGGCCAAATCAGCCCATCCCGCCGAGAAAAACCATAACAGTCCGGGGCCCAGCCAGCGGACGGCCCAAGCCATCATCACCTCGTATCCCCATTCGTCGGCCACCCACGGGTGATGCCAGAGCGTGTAGGAAAACGGGTCGCGGTGCAGCACTGCGCCCCGCTGAAGCATCAGCCTCCCCGCTGCCCACTGCCAGTACACGTCCCCCGACAGGCCATGATGCATCGCTTGAGCGGCCTCCACCACGAAGGCGACGAGGATCAGAAATACACCGTAGCGGTTGTACGCCTTTTGCACTAGCCTCAACCTCCCGCGATTTCCCGGTCGAATGAACGCTCCCGCCGCCTGACCTCCATGAGGTCGAGGCGGGGGGTTCCGGGATCGCTCCCGGAGGTTCCTGGATCATGGATTGCTGCACTCCGCGTGGACCAGGGCCGCGCAATCCGTAATGACCCGGCGGTACGGCTGATCAACCGGAGGTCCAGCCCCGCCGTCCCGACCATCGGCTGCTCAAATCGACGGAAATCGGGATCTTCTTGGATTTTGGCGTCGTTGATAAGCCGTTGGCACCCGATCCAACGCCTTGAATTGGATCGGAATACCTAAGCGATGCATAGCCGCTGAGCATGGCGTCGCCTCCTTGGGCTCATCGAAACGGTGCGTTCACTCAGGGACTAACGCCCTTTGTCGTTCGCGGCCACCATATCCGCCGAAAAACGAAAGAAAAACGCTCAAGGCGGACAAGAGGTCGCCGCCCGCTTGACCTCCTCTTGGCGGTCGCCTAAGCCGGGGAATGCGCGGGCATGCTGTGCAAGTCTCTAAGGCCAGTATAGTGCGCAGCAGCTACCGGGATCCTGACAATTGCTCGTCTGAATCTCCCTGGACCAGCATACGTGATAGGGGAGGGGATCCATTTGGACCGAAATGCGTTAATGCCGACCAAACCGCCCAAAGGCGGCCGTCATGGAGCCTCCGGCGCAACTTCGCGTACGGCCGTCGGGTTACTGATCATTGCCGGACTGCTGGTGGTTTATCATTACGCCCGCCAGGATGGCCACTTCGCCACCGGGGTACCCGTCATCGCACCCGCTCTTCACAACATCCTGCGTGGTGAGGTGGTTGCCATGAACGGGCCACGGTTAACCGTCCGCGTCGAAGACACCCGCGGCGGCTTAACCCATCTCACCCGAACGATACAACTGACCAACGAAACCCGATATCACACCCCAGGCCATCCCACCCTGACTGGTCCCGCCGGCATGACCTACCTTAAACAAGGATACCGCATTCTCGTGCACGGCCTCGCCGCCCAAGACGGGCAAACGGTGAACGCCTCGGAGGTTGCCGTCAGTTTTCCTCCGGTCACGGGGCAATTGACCTCCGTCGTGGGCTCCGATCTCGTCGTGTCCGTCCCTGGTCAGGCGGCTCCTTTAACCATCAGCGCCACGTCGCACACGGCGTTCTTTGTGGCTGGCGGCCGTTGGTCGACGCTGGCCAGAGGAGCGCCCGTCCGGGTGTGGATCGCACCGTCGATCCATCAGGCAGGCCAGTTCCGTGCGTTGACCGTGGCCGTTGGCACCCCGACCACCCCGCATCCAAGCATGCATTCTCCCTCGGGTTAAGGGCGGTCGCCGATTCCGTTGGGGGCGAACTCCAAACCAATCGCTTGGAAGTTCGCCCGAACGGCCGCTGATCCTGGCGCGGATGAATGAGCGAATCTGGCATCAAATACTCATGCCGTTAACCTATACTGCTCGCTGGTAGAATCTTCTTAACATACAGATATACGATGTGATAAACACGGATATCCGCGCCGATCTCAGGTGTTTGAGCCGTGACGAGCATCCCTAGGTTAACAAATTTTCATCCGTGAGCAGTATAACAAATCGGCACAGCGCAAAAAGCTCGGAACCAGGGCTACGGCAAAGTTCTGGCAACCCGCATGGTTGATGGATATTAATAAATGGTGGACAGCCTCTTTTCACAGGTATATCATTGGATTATGAAACCAGAACCTTCCATGATATCGGTTCCTATACGGGAGATCACCATCCGCCTGGGGGCGCACGACGAAGTCGCGCGCTGGCAGGAGTTGATGGCACGCCATCATTATTTAGGGTTTCCCGGTTTCCTCGGGGAGCGCCTGTATCAAATCGTGGAGTGGAACGGCCAGTGGGTCGCGTTGCTCGGATGGACGGCTGCCGCCTATCGGTGCCGCGCTCGGGACGCCTGGATTGGCTGGACGCCGGAGCAACGCCGGCGGCGCTTGCGGTTTGTGGCCAACAATGCGCGGTTTCTCATCCTCCCCACGCGCATGTCGCCAATTTGAGGGGACGCGTGTTGGGTATTAGCTGAACTGGTCGTCGTGGTGCGCAGTGTCCAGAAGAATGGTGACGAGACGAGGGCTGTCGGTTAGTCCAAAGCACCAGTGCTGCGGTCGATGAGGCCTCGAGGCGGAAGTGGCTCGTACATTCGAAACGGAAATATCGAGAATAATCAGCATGACGCGAAACGCAACCTGGAGCGAAAGGGTGGATCCCATGGTGGTAACTAAGATTGAAGCAACCCGTGACCAGATAAGAATTCATGTGAGCAATGCGGATGAACAGGAAGTGCTCGTTCGGGAGACAAATCCCGTTATTTTCGAAAAGCCGGGCAGCATGATATCAATGACGAAGGTCAAAGTTCGCCAAGGGATACTGGTCCTTGGTCGGTTAAACGGACCGCATGATCGATTGTATTCGGAGTTTGCCCTGTTTTGGGAGAATGCCCAGATCGGAGGTGTCCGATATGTGACGGATGTTGCGGCTGACGTGCCAACCAATCGCCTGCCGTATCCGCAACCGGTCAGGATTAAAGCGTTAAACGCGAACGCCCAAGATGTACAAACGCTGGGAATCCAACAAGCCACCTACAACGTCAATCTACCCAGCCTGATGGCGGCGAACCCTTCCGCTGGTACGCTTGAATACCACCATGACGGACGCACGTATTGGTTCTTACAGGATCGGGTGCTGGCCATCGATGAATACCTTCGGGAACAGGATCGGTGCGGCGTACTGGTCACCCTAATTCTGTTGAATGCGCCGAAACACTTTCAATCCACCCGAGACGCCGTATTGTTAGATGCGTGCCTGCATCCGGGGTTTGACGCCGAAAGTCCGAATGTGTTTATCAGCGCATTCGATATGCGAACTGCGGATGGTCAGGGGTATTACCGGGCCTTTTGTGAATTTCTGGCCGAACGCTATACCCGCAACGATCAATTGTACGGGCGGATTGCCGGGTTCATCATTGGCAACGAGGTCCAGAGTCAATACGTGTGGGGCAATGCGGGGGACCTAGGCGTGGACGAATACACGCGCGAGTATACGCAAGCGCTGCGTCTGGCATGGCTTTGCGGCCAGAAGCATTGCGCGTATCTACGGGTATATGCGTCGTTAGATCACTTTTGGAATCAGGCGTTTCATAACGACCAACCGCTCCGCTACTATAGTGGCCGCCAAGTTATTGACAGCATCAATCGGCATGCGGTGCGGGATGGCGATTTTCCGTGGCACGTTGCATATCATCCCTACCCTGAAGATCTGCGCTGGCCCGATTTTTGGCACGATCGAAGCGCTGAGTTCACGTTCGATACCGCGCGAATTACATTTCGCAACATGGAAGTGTTGCCGGCCTATCTTGCTCAGGACGCGCTATGCTACCGGGGCAGTCCGCGGCGCATCATTTTCTCGGAACAAGGGTTCAATTCGCAGTCCGGTCCCTTGCAACAAATGACTGAGGAGATGGGGGAAGCCGGATACGTGCTGGCTTACCTTAAGGCAAGAGCCATGCCCACGGTGGACATGCTGATGCACCATGCTTACCTCGATAACCCCCACGAGTTTGGGCTGAACCTCGGCATTCGACGATACGATCCGGAGGCGCCCGACCACGTCGGTTCGACCAAACCGATCTACCACGCCATTCGGGACATGGATACCGAACAGGAGCCCGCGCGAATTGCCAAAGCTCGGGCGGCGATTGGGCCTGCAATTTTCGGTTATCTGCACCATCCGCCGGCACCTGTGGCGGTACCAGACCGGACGTCCCGGTCGGACTTTGGGACCTCGTGAACAAAATGCCCGGGCATTCCCCTTCCCAGGCGAAGCCGGGAGGGGGTCAAGCGGGCGGCGGCCTCTCGGCCGCCCCAAGAATCCGCCCAAGGAGGTGATCCCGTGCTTACCGGTGGTTATCAATTTCGTGGTGTCAGCAGTTGCCCAAGAACATAGCCAAACATAAACAACCGCCGTTCGTCTGACCTTTTTCTCCCTCGGACGAGGGGAGAGGAGTTTGGGTGTATCCTCTTATCGGCGTGTGAGTGATCCCCTCATCCGGCAAGCCAGCACCCTCATGATCACCCTCAAAACGTCCCCCACCACTAGGGCACTCGCACGGAGTCATTGGCTCCATGCGAGACCTACAGGAAATTAGGCTATGCACTCTGTAGGGTTTGGTTCATCCTTCTTGTGGGAAGGATACGTAAAGGCTGTCGTTCCAACCAATCTATGGCAACCTGCCATAGAGCTATTTTCGCTCTTTAATTAACTTTTGTCTATATTTTTGTTACCTCTGTATCCCGATCGCGAGTAACCGCAAACGTTACTCCGCTGGATCGGCTGCCAACGGCTGATCTATAACGCCAAAGTGCAAGACGATCGTTATTACCGCCGCTTCCAGCAGCGGATGGTCGGGACGGCGGGGATGGAGGTTCCTGTCGATCAACAGTACAGCCGGTTCATTATACCGACGCCACGGCCTTTCTCAAAGCCGTGCCGCCGCAGATTCTCCGCAATGGAGCCGTGAGATTCCGCCAAGCGTACAGACGTTTCTTTCACAAACTCGGGGGGTGCCCCAAGATCAAGAAAAAACGGTTTGGCAAAACGCGGTTGAATGACCAACAGACACATCGAGTGGAGTAGGGTCCGTTCTGTGCAATATCGGGTGGAATTCTCTTCGAAGCACGGGTGCCGTCTTGTGCAAAACATGGTTGGATCAGCCGTCCTGGATAGTGACATAGTGGCCTATAATGCATTAACGGGCAGGTTAGCGAGTTAGCCAAATAATCTGAGAAAACGCAAGGCGCCCTTGATTTGCCGGGCACACGACGTATGATAGGAGAAGGAGGGACGTCGTATGCCGCAGACCGTGAATATTCCGGAACGCTTACCGATCTCGATCGATCCGGACGAGTTGGCCGCTCTTTGCCGTCGCTATGGGATTCGGGAGTTGGCGCTCTTCGGTTCAGTTTTGCGCAACGATTTTACGCCCCAGAGTGACGTCGACGTGCTGTATGAAATGGGGCCCACATCTGCCATTCGCTCCCTCTTTGACTTGGGGCGTTTGGTGGGCGACCTTGAGGACCTGTTGGGACGTCGCGTCGATGTGGCCAACAAGCAACGACTCTATCCCGTATTGCGGGAGGAAATTCTTTCCACACGGCGAGTGATTTATGCCGAAACGTGACAACTTCAGCACGTTGACCCATATCGAAGAGGCTGTCCAACGTATCCAGCGCTGGACGGAGGGGATTTCGCACGAAGAGTTCCTGGATGATGAACTCCGGCAAAGTGCCATCATGCGCCAGCTTGAAATTATCGGTGAAGCGACAGGCCGACTAACGTCGAAATTCCTCCAGGCTCATGCGGACATCCTACCCTGGAATGTCATGAAAAGCATGCGCAACGTACTCATTCATGGGTACGATGAGGTCGATATCGAGATTGTGTGGACGACGGCCACCGAGGACATTCCCCAGATTCATGCACCACTCCAGAAGCTTCTATCAGAGGTTGCAGACGCATCGCGCGATGGCTCGTAACCATTCGTCCACCACCCGCATCACTGTCTGGTTGGAGCGCATTCGGGGGCGTGAGTGCATTAGTGCCGGTCGAACGATTTTGACCGACTCTTCCTTCCTGGTGATTGATTCGACTAGTGCTATACGATCCGACCGATTGGTATTTGCCATTGGGTGTGGCTCTTTCAGAGGGACGAGTTGAACGGCAGATATGGTCGTTATCGCGTCCAATCCTGCGTAAACATAATCTACAGCGCGATAAGCGCCTGTCACAGCCTATCATGGGCTGTCAAGGCTATTGACGGACATAGACAGTTCTCGCCTTTCGGCGTAGGGTACCGGT
The DNA here is from genome assembly GCA_021797675.1 of Bacillota bacterium. Classification (GTDB taxonomy): domain Bacteria; phylum Bacillota; class Sulfobacillia; order Sulfobacillales; family Sulfobacillaceae; genus JAJZXC01. The sequence goes on from JAJZZH010000216.1 coordinate 30,801, forward strand.
ATGACTACCATTCGTCGCAACCTCGGAGGAACGCCCTGGCGATACGGGGGCCGGTCCTTTTCGGAGGCCGAGATCGAAACCATTCGCACCATCACCGACGACCCCTGGTGCACCACCCAAACGGCCATTGCCCGCGCCGTCTGTGCGGCCCTGCAGTGGGTCACACCGGCTGGACAACCCAAGGTGGATACCTGCCGCAAGGCCTTGCAGCAGATGGAAGCCGACGGCGTGATCTGGTTGCCGCTGCCTACGACCGCGCCGGCCGCGGCGTCGTCCGCGGCACCCACCTTTCCCCCGGCTTCGGACCCGCAAGCCCCCCTCACCGGATCCCGGGGGGATTTAGCGGATCTGCGGCTCGTCCTGGTGGTGCCCGACAGTGCGCAGACCAAGCTGTGGACCGCACTGATGGCGCGCTACCATCCGCTGCACAGTGCCCGCATGGCCGGGGCTCAACTACGCTATCTCGCCTATGACGGCGACCGGCTGTTGGGCGCGCTGGGCTTTGGCGCAGCAGCCCTCAAACTGGCCGCCCGGGATCGGTTCATCGGGTGGACCCCGGCGGAACGCACCGCGCATCTGCATCAAGTGGTGGAGAACCGCCGCTTTCTGGTGATGCCGTGGGTGCAGGTGAAAGGATTGGCCTCGAGCCTGCTGGGGCTCACCGCCCGCCGGTTGGCGGCCGATTGGCAGGAG
>JAJZZH010000169.1 GCA_021797675.1 Bacillota bacterium
AAAGTTGCATGGACTACATTAACCAGCGCCGTGTTGAACAAGGGATGCCACCCTTCGAGATCCCGGCCGGATGTTACGCGGGTGCCGATGCGTAGTGGCTTTTAGGCACCAAGTGCTGAGCCGCTTGTTGATACCGATCCGGATTTTGCAGTCCGCGGCTCATCAACACGCCCACTGGCACTTGAGTGCCACTGCCCATAGACGACGGAGTTTTGGTGCTATACTGGAGATGTTAAGATAATGTCAAAGGAGGAGTCGGCCATGGTTGACGAAAAAGCGCCCGAACCGGCTGCCGCGACGGTGGTTGAGATGCCCTGGGTTCTGATCAGCAACCAAATTCAGCTTCTTAGCACCCAAATGAACGAACGCTTTAACGACCAGCGCGCCCGATTCGATGACCGATTTGCGCACATGGAGCAGCGATTCGATGACCGCTTCGCGCAGATTGATCAACGGTTTGATCAGGTCGACCGACGCATCGACGAAGTCGAAAGCCGACTCGATAAGCGCATTGACGGCATTGAGACTCGATTGGTTTTTCGTAACAGTGCTTGGCTAACGATTGTCTTAACCGCTATTGGCATCATCCTCGGAATCCTCCTGGCCCCCAGGCTTTAGCGTCAACATTACGGCGCGCCTTAAGCCGGGGACTTCCGTTGGCCATCTGGTAGATCCCGCCTGCGGCCGAGCCACTCACGACGCCGACCAACATGGATTCCGAAAGTCCCTGAACAGGAGAATCGGTTGTGAGTTTTAGCCGACTGATGTCGTCTGGTTGCAAGAAGAAAAGCTGTGCGATGTTTCACTGGATCAAGCCGCTATTCCAACGGTCGGAAAATGAGGATCGCGGTAAGTATACGACGGTTCGAATCAAGCAGACAGAGCCGATTCCACTCGCCACGCCGGATATTGTCTAGAAATATCTAGGTTTTTCAGAGCGGAAAATGTCCCAAGAAAGCTAACGAACGCGTCGACGGTTCTAAAAGGAGCGGAAAACGGTGAACTCACGAACAGAACGCACACCAGCGCAACAACCTCCGAGATTACTGCCTTTTGCTGCGTTCATTGAATCCCGGGTCCGCGTCGAAGCGGCCATACGACGGTCGAAGGGATTCAGCAGTCCCCAAAAGTCAACCACCCCACCCTGAAAGCCAGAGCTTGAAGACCCCCGTCTTCGGACTCTGATCTGACCATCGGATGGGTGGTACATCCGTTCTGGCGGCCGGCACCACGGAACGCAACCGATCGGCACCCCGGTCGGCCGCGTTCCATGGTGCCGATCGGCGGCGAATTACGTTATCATCGGGTTGCCGCCGGACTCGGCAGCGGAGAGACACCGTGCGGAATATGCCCCCAACACGGTGACGGCTCTCGAACGGAAGACCCCGAAAGCGGATCCCAAATCCGAGCCTGCATGGGTACAACCGGCACCCCGGCGGGGGTGGACGTGCGGGGGCTCCCGTTTCTGTGCGATAGCAAATTCCCCGCAATTACCACGGATTCGCCGGCCTGCATGGATCCCGACCAGGGCAGTCCGGACGCATTGTCAGCGGTCGCGCCCGCCAGTCGTACCTGATACACGCGGCCTGCCATGACGATCATGGGACACATGCGTCGTGGCGGGCAATACGGCTGCCAGGCCAACGTGGTCACGGTAGCCCACCCCTTGGACACCTGATCAACCCGGCCCTGGATCATCACGAAACGCGAAGACGTCCTCACCGCGTCGGTAGGGCTCGAATGCACGGCGTTTTCCATCCAGCCCGCCGCCAAACCTATCGCCAACACCGCACTCGCAACCCCCATCCCACGCCGAATCATTGCGTGTCCTCCTTTTTTTCCTTTCGCAATGCCATCGCTAACCCCTTCGTGTTGCCCCATGCTGAACCGGGGGTTGCCGGATTTTCGCCCGGCGCATTATCGCCCACGGGGTTTTTTCCCCTCCCTGAGAACGATGGCAACGTCATTTCCCGGCCAATCCCGGAGCGCGAAGCCTGCCACACGTCGAACCCTTTCCCGGCGACGAAGGACCACAGTCCGAACCCCTCCCGAAGGCGCAGAAAAAAAAGGAGTCTCGATGATGATTCCCCTATGGTCTCTCATCTCAACGGTGGCCCTAGCCCTGCTGATCGTCGGATTGTTTAAACCGTCGGCGGTCTGGCTGGGTCCCCCACCGAGCCGTTTCTTGGTCACGATCACGTATCTGGCCATCACGCTGACGGCGTTCATCCTCGCGCATGCCTTTTCCCCGTCGAGCCGACCCATTCACTGGACCGCCTGGTATCATGGCGGCTTTCTGTCCCTGCGGTATCGGGTGGGAACCCCGCATCTTGCTCCGCTTTCCGCGCTGAGCGGCCACGCCTGTGGATCAGGCACCGCCCTGGTGGTCCCGCTAAACGTGGAAAACCCGGGGCGTTCTCCGCATATGATCGACAGCACCATGGTGACCTTGGCTGCGGACCATCGCTTCTTCCGCATGAACGAGTGCAGTACCATGACCATCAATCAGGGACCGGGGGTATTAATTATGGAAATGGTGAATCCTGGAACCACACTCTCCAGTCACCTCGTTTTTGCCGTGCCTCCGCATTTTTCTCCGCGCCACATGAGGTTGTACATCACCAATTATCACGCCTACCAAAACGGCGGACAAGGGAGTTTGCCCGTGCCTTCCTTCGCGCCCTGACCTCCCCCCAATCGCCGCCGTCCTGATCGAAAACGCCGTAAGCCCCGTGGATAGGATGGCCAGGACGCCATTCCGCCGAGGTTGACATCATCGATGAAGCCGAAATCTTCTCGCAAGCCCCACCTCGCACGGCCCCGCAGGTCTCGGAGTCTCAAGAACTCGTGAAAGCCAGGAAAGGATGCGATTGAATGCCGGTTTGTCTCATCCGCTGGCTGCACGCGGGCATCGGACTCGCTGCCGCCGGCCTCACCGGGTTGACCCTGGGCGCGGTTCCCGTGACACCCCCGCTGCCTACCGGATGGCTGGTGCATCCGGCCCCGCGATCCTTTTTCAATGATGCCCAACCCGATGCCGCCTGGTGGCACCGCGCCAACCCGCATTTTGTTCTGACGGCGCAGGTTTCATCCCAAGGCTCTCAGCGCGATCCGCTGTTTCACCTGCAACCCGGCACACCGCCGGCGATTCTTGCCGAATGGGCTCAAACCCGGTCCCCGATCACCCATCGGTCTTATTACCGGATGCACTGGATGGTCAACAGTCCTGCGGCCACGTTCCACCGCCATTCCCAAACGGACGACCCCCTTGTTGCGGATGGCCTCACCTTTACGCACATTCGCACGGCGGGCTTTGTGGCGCACCAGCCCGGTGTCTATACGATTCAAGCAGAATGGCAGAGACAATACAGTGTGCCCTTGGTGATCACCGTGGGAGTATCGACCCTGACGCACGGCATCGTGTGGCATCCGTCGTCTGCGGCCACCGGCGTCGTCCATGCCGCCTCCTCGGCTTGGACGACGGATCCCGTGCTAAAAACGTGGCACGGTCCGATGCATACCGGAACGCTATGGCTCACCGTCCGGAACCCGATCCAAGGATGGCTCCCCGTTTCGGGCTTTGTGCCGACCACCGATATCGCTCCCCACGCCGCTCGGGCGATCGTGCTCGATCTGAACGCCTCCACCTCGCCTCCGGATCGCAATCACGATTGGAGTTACACGTTGCCCTTGAACGCGCAGGGCGGCTTCCGTGACTGGGTCCGACTCCCTTGGCACGATCCCGCCGGCGATCTGGCGCTCACCTGGATTTTAAACCAAAGTGCCATCTTCACGCGCCACACGCTTCCTGCTTCGCCGTCCACCCGGGGCCGCTATTTCGTCTCGATTGCCACCGATCTTTTCGGCAATCCGGCCCCTTCGCTCTCCCCTGGAGACTGGGCCCTCTTGGCCACCAGCACGATGGATCTCAACCGCACCGCAGTGCTTCGCCCCTACGTGACGGACGCGATGGCCGTCGTCCGCGCCGCCCCATCTCGCGAGACCGGCGTGATCGCGGTAGCGAATCTCGTGGCCGACCGCATCTCCTATGCCTACGCTGAAGCTGCCGCGAACGTGCTTCCCTGGGCCAGTGCCAGTCAGACCCTGCGAACCGGCCACGGGGTCTGTCAAGATGACGCGACCGCATTGGTGACGCTGTATCGTGCCCTGCATATCCCAACCCGCCTGGTCACCGGTAAAGCTCGGCCATCCATCCAGCAGCCCTGGTCGGTCGCCGCCCCATCGCCCAATCATGCTTGGGTGTCGGTCCGAGTCCACGACCATTGGATTGCCGTGGATCCCACCTGGGACAGCGCCGGGGAAACGCCGCTGACCACGCTGAGCAACTGGTATACCACGGACACCCTTCCCTTTCAGGCTACCCACCAGTCCGTCCGGAACCAAGCCGTCACCAACCCCTAATGCACCAATCGACCAGTTCCGATTCCGATACGAGATCTCTTGAAATGGACGCCCCGGATGGATTTTCGCCCAGCCGCTCTTTGTTACCGCGTAGGCCCCCGCGATCGGTCTGTCCCCCCGCGTTTCCTCGCGGGGGGGCTTTTGCGGCGTGCACTCATTTATGCCATGCCCTGCGCGCATTGGCTGGGACTCTTCGTCCCAGCACCCGGTGTCGACAAACGCCTGAGCGCGATTCTCTTCGCCGATGCGATGGTAGAGTTGAGAATCGTTGCGCTTGACGTTGCAGAACGGGTCGACTCACCCCTCCCACGGACCCTATGTTGCGAGAGACTGCGACGGCCGGCACCTACCATCATCTCTTATTTGCCCGAGAGGAACTCCGAATTCGGATTGTGACCATTCAGCAAGTCCTCGAAGAGCATGCCCGGTTCACGCCGCCGTAAAAACCGCCCGCAGGATCCACCCCGCGACCGATCCGCTGTTTTGGATGGCACTCCCTTCGCGGGATGCGCCCAGGCCCACGTGTTCTTCCCCATAGCCCCCTATCTCCCTATCTCAAGGAGGATTCCCCCATGTCCTTTCCCCGTGAATTTCCATCCGAACTCAGCTACAAAATCTTCCTCGATCGCTATGCCCAAAAAGATGCGACCCGCGCCTTTGTCATCGGCGACCTGGCCATCGCGGTCATCGAACCCGATCCTAAGTGGCCCAAGAAAGACGTTGGCCGCGTGACGCACATCGACGGCGATTAGCTGACCATCACCCTTCCCGGAAGGCCGAT
>JAJZZH010000092.1 GCA_021797675.1 Bacillota bacterium
GATCCGCGGAGAACATCGACCGATTGGGCGTTTTCCTCATGATCGCAGGAAATCCTTGGAAAGTCCAGCTCGGATTTGGCCGATAATACCGTATCAACCAATATGCCAAACATGATGAATACCGCCACTATTGCCAATATTAGCAATTGGATTCCATGACAACGGACTTACGTCGTCCTGTACTAGTTGCTCGTCCTCTCTGGCCTCACGAAAGCGGCTCGTCTATCCGACCGTGGTGCCGACAACGTGGACACCCCGCACAATACGCCAGTCTTGACCCGAACACCACGCTCAGGATATGATCCCCGTCCCGGTCGCGAGGACGGCCGTGAAGAGTAAGCTGACGAGGCGCCAAGGACACCATGAGGCTAATCAAGGCATCCTCGCTGGCCGCCTTATCGACCTCGTCACCCGGCCACATGGCTGACAAGACGTCTTTGGCGACGGGCTGCCCGTTTTCATTCTGCACGCTGAACCGCTCGCCTTCCCAGAGAACATGTAGCGCCTCTTTGGCGGGCAAGGCCAGACTTCGCAGCACAGCGAGATACTCCTTGTATGCGGTCTCCATGTGAACATCGTCCACCGCCCAGGCCACTGCCGCTTCCAATTCACGGGTGATTTCGGGCCATAAAAAAGTCGTCACCCCGTTCAGCACGATAACATCGTGCTCCGCCAAAAATCGCAATAATTCGGTGGTGGCAAAATTTATCCGCTCCCGATCGCGCTTAGGATCCGAGTGCACGTAGCGGACCGCGCTACTCACGGCAGATCGGCGGGCCGCGTCACTCAGTCCCCGGTACTGATGGTGTAAAATCCCCTCCAGCCACGTGGCCGTTCGTTCTTCCAGGAGGTAGCGGCTCACTGCCAGCGCGATCGGCAACACTTCATTCCCTGTTTCGGTTTTCTCGAGCACATACGCCACCAACCCGGAACTGATCGCCTCTTTCCATTCTCCTGACACCGCCCGCGCTAGAAAAGGGCCGAGGCCGTCGAGCCAGACATGATCGGTTGCGACCACCCATTCCCCCGCCATGCTTCACCTCCGGTTGGAAAGCATCACCACGGTAGTATATGCAAGCAGCGGTGCCCTATTCGACGCGACGAAGGTGGCGCGAACCGGCCTCGAGGGGCGGCGGCCGGTTCGATGCCCGCGCCCTCGGCAGCGCCCTCCCATCGCTGGAGACCCGTGACGACAGCGTGAGAATCGCCCGCATACCCCATAGCCCGGGGAGGCCCGCGAGGACTGCGGGCTATGCAAGGCGTCGAGGATCCCTGCGGGAATTCTTGGAGGTGTTTCCAACCGGTTCTAATCGGTCTGTGCCCTGCTATGAATAACCTATGAGGGTAGAAGGTTGAAGGCGGGCCAGGAACCTCCCTCGGCACGATGAATCACATGTCCTTCGTTCGGGAGGCGCGTAAAGATGGCTTCGAGTTCCCAAGGTCAGCTCAAGCAGGACGTGATTAAGGCGTACAACGCGATCAACCAGGAAATGTACGTCAGCGGTGTCAGTCAGCAGCGGGTAGAGATTCTAGGCGACAAGATGATCATTCTGGCCGAACATCGGAGAATCCCGGCGCTGGGACTGCTCGACGGTCTAGAACCAACCGTGGCGCAGCTGGTGGATATGATCTTGGTTCGGGAAAACAAACGACGATTAGCCAATGCGCTCAGCGACGTGGTGGGTCTAAAGGTGCGCACGGTGCTCAAGGACTATGACGCCGTATCCCGTCTGGCCGCCACCGTGGTCGTCTTCGAACACGCCATTGACCGTGGAGAAAAAGGGAACGGCCCGCCTTCCCTCTGAGACGCCACCTTGGGTCCATAGACCTGGTAAAAGCGGTGTGATCTTTTTCTTCCTGCCCTGAAACCGCGGGCAAGCCAGCAGGCTTCGCTTCGTGTCTGACAGGCGTGACCTTCCCATCGATCCCGTCCTTGGACGGAACCGTCGGCTTGGTTCCCGAAGGCGTCGCCATGGGTCGGGTAGTTCGAGCCTTTGGGGTTCGCCGCGTTGATGTCGCCGTCCGAGGTCACTCCCCACGATGGACAGGTCCACGCGCGGTCTTTTATTGGTAACTATTTAGGTATACCCCTCTGCCAAGAAATAGGCCAAAATATGTCGTCAGCCTTTCGTTTCTTTCTGGACCTTGAACCAATTGTGTGGTATATCGTCTGATAAGGCGGAACACGGAAGGGATTGGAAATGGCGGCCTCCTCGTCGGAACCCCCGATCCCCAACGGTACTCGAAGGGCTTGACGTAGATCTCGCCCACCTTGACCGGGAGTACATCACGGCGACCTATCGGCGCGGACTCGAGGCTATCGTGGCCCTCATCACGGCGCTCGTCGGCCTGGTGCAACGCGTGTTGCAGGATAATCAAGCGCTGCAGGTGCAAGTCACGGACTTGCACCACCAACTGCATCGCGACCGCCACAATAGCTCCAAGCCGCCCTCCAGCGACGGATATGCCAAACGCCGGGCTAAACCGCGGCGGCGCCCAACCGGGCCATGTGGGGATCACCCTCAAGCCGGTGGCCGATCTCGATCCCATCATCCGTCACCCGGTCGAGCGCTGCGAAAAGTGCGAGCGGGACCTCCGGGAGGTGGCGGCGAAGGAATGCCAACGACGCCAAGTCTTCGATCTGCCGCACCGCCCCTGGGAAGTGACGGAACCTCAGGCCGCGGTGAAAGTTTGCGGCTGTGGGGATTGGAATGTCGCCGCCTTCCCGCGTGGGGTCAACGCGCCGGTCCAATCTGGACCGGACATCATCGCCCGCAGCGCGCACCTGCACTGCTATCAGCGGATTCCTTTCCAACGGATTGGGATGGGTTTCGCGATGAGTGGAATCTGGCCTTGAGTTCCGGCCCCGTGATGCGCGCGCTGCGTGAGGTCGCGGACCAGGTCGCTCCCATCATGGAACGCGTGCGCGTCGCCCTGCAAAACGATCCCCACACCGTCTGTTGCGACGAAACGGGGATGCGGGTGACCGGCAAGTTGTGGTGGTTTCATGTCGTCTCCACGCCCCGCCTGACCTGGTTATTCGCCCATGCCCACCGCGGCCACGAGGCGATGGATGCCGCCGGGATTCTGCCCCATCGTCCGGCGGGCAGCAACAGCATGCATGATGGCCTCAAGACCTATCAGCAATACCCCGAGAACGCCTTTCTCTGCAACGCGCACCACGAACGGGAACTGGAGGATGCGGCAGAACGGACGCACCAGGCATGGGCCACCCAAATAGGCGCTGCTCTATGCAATGAAGGACGTGGCGGACGCCGTCGGCGCCCGGCCCAAACCAAGACGCGGAACTTGCTCGAGCGGCTTGATCGCGAGCGGAATGCCGTGCTCCGCTTTCTCGACGATCTCACCGTCCCCTTCACCAACAATTTGTCGGAGCGCGACTTGCGTATGCTGAAGACTCGGCAGCACATTTCGGGGAGTTTCCGCACCGCCCTAGGAGCGCAACGCTTCGCGACGATCCGGGGCTATCTGCAGACGGACCGCAAGCAGGGGGCAACCGCTCGGAGCAGTGCTACGGGCGGTCGTGCAAGGTCGCCCGTGGGCACCCGACACCGGATAACCCTCGTCATCGACGCTTGCGGCTGCCGACAGATGCGCGTTGGTGCGGGAAAAGGCGGAAGCACTTGGTATTCAGTTGCTTTTTTGCCGCCCTATTCTCCGAACTTAAACCTGATCGAACGGCTTTGGAAATTTGTCAAAGCCGAGTGCCTCAACTCGATCTATTACGAGCAATTCTCGGGATTTTCCGAGGCGATTACTAAATGTTTGAACGAGACCTCCACTGTCCACAAATCGCGGCTCGATACCTTGCTCACCTTAAAGTTTCAACGGTTCAAGTCCGCCGCCTAAAACGTAAAGTTTGACCCGCGGGCAGTATAAGAAGCAACGCCACTGGTTGAGACAATATGTTGCACTGTATTTCCTTTCTATCTACCACGGAGGACGATCCCCATCAAGGAGCCGCAGGAGAGCAGGGCAGGACGACCAGCTTCAATCCAGACCCATCTAGCGTCGCCGGCCTCGCGTGTTCCCCATCTGTACGGGACCCAAGGGGGGCTTCGAATGCTAGTCCCGAGACAAGGCTTGATCCAAATCGGCTACAATGTCCTCAATGTCCTCAATCCCCACCGCAATCCGAATGAGATTGGGCGTAATGCCCCCCAAGCGTCGATACTGCTCCGGCACGTTGTAGTGGACCGCTGCCACCGGCTGCGTGATCAACGATTCCACGGAGCCCAAACTGACAGCGCGCGTAAAGAGGCGGACGCGATTCAACACCGCATTGACAGCCGCTTGTCCGCCCCGCAAATCCACCGCCAGGACTCCACCAAATCCGCGCATTTGCCGTTGGGCCAGCGCATGCTGGGGATGGTCTGGCAATCCGGGATAATGGACTCGCTCGACTCGGGGATGACTGGCCAGAAATTCGGCCACGGTCTGCCCGTTCTGGTTATGACGGGCCATCCGCAGGCCAAACGTTTTCATGCCCCGATTCCAGAGCCACGCGTCTATTGCGTTGAGGTTGCCGCCCAATTTGCGAAAGACTTGAACCGCGTCGGCGATGAAGGTGGCAGAGCCGACGATCGCGCCTGCCATGACATCACTGTGTCCATTCAGATATTTTGTGCCGCTGTGCACCACTACATCCGCGCCCAGGGTTAACGGTTGTTGATTGTACGGCGTGGCGAAGGTGTTGTCGACGATGAGCCGAATCCCGCGGGCGTGGGCAACCTGGGAAATGGCCCGCAAGTCGCAGACCCGTAATGTCGGATTGCTGGGACTTTCAATAAAAATGATGGTCGTGTTGGGGTGAATCGCGGCCTCCACTTGCTCCACGTCGGTCGCGTCCACGAAACTCGTCTCCATACCGACTTTGGGAAGCAACTCATAAAAGAGCCCAAAATTCCCGCCGTAAATGTCCGCATGGCTGACGATATGATCGCCGGTCTTGGCGGATGCCAAAACCGCCGTACTGGTTGCGGCCATGCCGGAGGCCAAAACCAGCGCACTCTCGGCCCCTTCTAATGCGGCAATTTTCGCTTCGACCATCCCGTAGTTGGGATTGCCGTACCGCGTGTAATTGAACCTCCCCGCCCTAAAGGGCGGAGATTCTGGGGGAACCACCGTGGCTGCGTCGCGGGTCGTGAGACCCTCGGAGTTGTCCTCCGGACTCGCCAC
>JAJZZH010000012.1 GCA_021797675.1 Bacillota bacterium
TTTGAGCTGGATCGAAGAAGCGAAAACGGAGACGGCGACCTTGATGATTTCCCCCAGCCTCGCCATGATGGTGCGTATTGGGCGCATACCCGTCCTGAAGGCCGACGAACAGGCCCCCGCGTATGCTCTCCTGGAGGTCCGGGCCGGGGTCTTTGAGGTGATTGGGACGGCCCAGAGTTTTACGGAGGCCTGCGACCACCTCCTGGACCACGTCATTCGGCAGTACCCCAGATTGCGTCCGGAACGTGGGGTCATCGATCATGGCCAGGCACCTATGTTGGCTCGCAATTTGGCATTCCGAGTGCGCGACCGTTGGCCTCAGTGTTCGATCACACAAATTGATGATGGCCCCATGACCGCAGTAGTGGCCGATGGGGCCGGTGGGGTCGCGTTTGCGATAGGACCGATGCCGTAAGGAGCCTTACGACCCGAACCGAGAAGGGAGAGGAAACCATGGAACCCCGCATTAAAGCATGGACCGGATCCGTCACACGTCAAGGTCTCGCGGCAGGGGTGCAAGCCGTCGTGGACCAAGAGGCAGTGCTGAACCAGATGAACGTCTTCCCCATTCCCGATCGCGACACCGGGACCAATTTGCGCCGAACCCTCGAAGCCGGTCTGGCAGGTCGCGACGAAGACGTGAGCGCATCCGGTCAGGTTCTGGAACAATTTGCGCGATCCGCCCTCATTCACTCGCGCGGTAATTCTGGAGCCATCTTTGCCGAAATTTTACGCGGATTTGCGGACGCTGCCCGCGATCAGGTGATACTCAAGGCGTCGGATATTCGTCTCGCCTTGCGCCTCGCGGCAGATTATGCCTACCAGGCCGTGTCCACGCCCGCCGAAGGGACCATCTTGACGGCCGTGCGGGCGGCTGCGGACGCCCTCGAAAAGATGGACCCTAACGCCTTCCCGAGCGTGACGGAATCCTGGGCGGTGGCGGCCCAGGCTGCTCACCAGGCCACCCACGAAGGACCACGCTGGCTGTCTATCTTGGCTGAGCACGGCGTGGTCGACGCGGCGGCGCTGGGATTCAGCCACTTTTTGCAAGGACTCGCGGAGATCGAAGAAAGTCCTGTCCCTCCCACCTCCGGGTACGAAGTCCAATATCTCCTGACCTCTCCTGTCGACCGTGCAGCTCTTCAAGTCCAATTGGGCGCTCTAGGCCATTCGTTGGTCGTCAGTGGAGGTCGTGGCTTCTATCGCGTTCACATCCACACCATGGTTCCCGATCGGGTGCTTGAAGAAGGTCGCCGCTTGGGGGTGGTGGAGCAAGTGACCACCGAAAAGCTCGACCCTGCTCACAGGGAATCCGAGCACGCCGGTCCCAGAGAGGATTACCGCGTATGACACGAGTGGTCATCACCGGAATGGGCATTATCAGCCCGATAGGGGAAAGCGTCCGCGAATTTTGGCACCATCTCTCAAACGGCGTCTCGGGCGTTCGCGTGGTGACAGCGTTTGATACCGAAAACTTACCCGTGCGCATTGCGGGAGTGGTGCCCTCCTTTGACCCGCGTCGCTATATGGACAAAAAGACGGCCCAACACAGTTCTCGATTCGTGCAATTTGCCGTCGCCGCGGCAGGGCAGGCGGTCGCTGATGCGGGGGTTCCCCTGCGCAATATGGACGCTTATCGCCTAGGCGTCGTGATGAATACCGGGGCTGGCGGCATGAAGGATATTGCGGACGGTTCCCAAACGCTGCGAGATCGAGGTCCTCAGCACATCAGCCCCTTTATGGTGCCTTCACTCATTCCCAATATGGGGGCCTGCCAGGTGGCGATTCAACATGGAATCCGCGGCCCGGTGATCGCTTCCACGGCAGCGTGTGCCGCCGGTATTTATGCGCTCATCGAAGCGCGGCGGTATCTCGCGAACGGAGAGGTGGACGCGATGATCGTGGGGGCCGCAGAGGCGGCGTTAATGCCCTTCACGTTCGCCGGGCTGGCTCGCATGGGGGCGCTCAGCCGCCGTAACCACGACCCCGAACATGCCAGTCGGCCCTTTGACCGAGACCGTGACGGCTTCGTCTTTGGAGAAGGGGCGGCCGCGATGATTTTAGAGCGTGAAGATGATGCGCGCGCGCGCGGTGCTCGCATTTATGCCGAGTTGGTCGGCGGAGCGATCACCAACGACGCCTACCACGTGGCCGCCCCCGATCCTACGGGAGCATCAGCGTCACGCGCTATCGAGGGGGCCTTACGGTCCGCTAGCCTTTCGCCAAATGAGGTGGATTACATCTGCGCCCACGGAACGGGAACCATGCTGAACGATGTGATTGAAACCCAGGCCATCAAGCAGGTATTTGGGGCGCATGCCTACCAGCTAGCCATTAGTTCGCCGAAGTCCATGGTGGGTCATCTATTGGGAGCCGCCGGAATGATTTCCGCGGTGACCGCCGTCCAAACGGTAGTCTCCGGCGTGATTCCACCCACCATCAACTTAGAGCACCCCGATCCCGCGTGCGACCTTGACTATGTGCCCCAAGTATCTCGCAGACAGACGGTGGTCACAGCCCTAGCCAATGGGTTTGGCTTCGGCGGGCAAAACGGGGTGGTTGTGTTTCGGAGATATTAAACGCCTGCGAAGTCTCGCCTCGCGGAGCGTTTTGCCAAGCCCTTCCTTATCACAATCACACACCCTCCCGATGACGTTTTGGGTGGCCTCGTTTAGGTGTTTGGGAGCCGCGGTCACTGCGGAACTGGCCACCCGGTCGCTGCTTTCGGATTCTTGGTCATCGCCTATGCTATCCTGCGACTCCATCCTAATCGTTACCCATAAATCCGCCGGGCGGTATCGTCAAACATTCGATCGATTATCGGCGATCCCGGTTCGTTCTCAGCGAAGAAAAAACTCTCGGAGTCATGGGCTTATTCAAGTCGCGCTCAAAGACCTGTTTGCGGACACGCTCCAGACCATGCTCGAGGGCGAACTGGACGCGCACCTGGGCTATGCCAAATATGCGCTCCAGGACAAGCAAACCCGCAACAGTCGCAACGGACGTAGCCGGAAAACCTTAACGTCGCCACACGGCGACGTGGAACTGGCAGTCCCCCGCGACCGGGAAGGCACCTTCGAGCCGGCCATCGTACCGAAGCACCAAAGGACCATGCCCGCCATTGAGAACCAGATTATGGCCCTCTACGCCCGCGGCATGACGACGCGCGACATCCAAGCGCAATTGGCGGACCTCTATGGCATCGACGTCTCCCCCGCGATGGTGTCCAACATCACGGACAAATTGTTGCCGGTCATTGCCGAGTGGCAGCAGCGGTCGCTGTCGTCGCTGTATCCGGTCGTGTTTCTGAACGTGGTGCACTTCAAAGTGCGTCAGGAGGGCCGGGTCGTCAACAAGGCCGCCTAGGTCGTCGGCGGCATCGATGTGGAGGGCTACAAACAGGTGCTGGGCATCTGGATCGGCGAACACGAGTCGGCGAAGTTCTGGTTGACCGTGCTCACGGAGCTGCAGACACGCGGCGTGACGGACATTCTGGTCGTCGCCGTGGACAACCTCACCGGGTTCAGCGAGGCCATCGCTACCGTGTTCCCCCAGGCCGACATCCAAAAGTGCATCGGGCATCAGATCCGCAACTCCCTCAAATACGCCGCCCGAAAGGACTATGCGCCGCTGACCGCCGCCCTCCGACCCATTTACACCGCGCCCTCCGAAAACGCGGCGTGCGCCGCGTTGGACGTCTTCGCGAGCACCTGGGGCGCGAAGTATCCCATGATCGTCCGGTCTTGGCGGGACAACTGGACGGAACTCGCCACGTTCTTTCGGTATCCGGCCTTGTTGCGCAAGGTCATGTACACCACCAACCTCATTGAGGGCTTCAATCGTCAGCTGCGCAAGGTGACCAAGAGCAAGAGTCAGTTTCCCCACGACGACGCCCTGATGAAAATGCTTTACCTGGCCACCCGCGAAGCGACCCGCAAGTGGACCACGCGAGTCGCCAACTGGGGTCAAATCCTGGGCCAATTGGCCATTTATTTTGAGAACCGGGTCACGCCATATCTACCGTAACAACCGGGGGGTTACACAAAGTTATTGACACTCCCTCGGCGGCATCTGGAACATTCACGGCTCCGTGCATGTTCTAGTCGGAAGACGATGATTCGTGCGGTTCATCTAACAGCTGATTCAGGGCGGACCCGGCATCCACCTTCAACATCACGATCCCGGCCACTAAGAGATAAATCCAGGCCGCCAGCGACATGCCTCGACCGAAAGAATACAAGGCAAACTGAACATGGCCAACTAAGGGAGCCGAGTTGATTCCAAAGGGGAGCGCGATGATTCCAGAAAGAAAATATAGGGCCATATTGTACGTCGTGAATAGAATTGGGACCACATAATACCGACGTAAACCGAGCAGATAGACGGTGGCAATAAGCCCATAGGTCGCCGTTTCGATATCAATCCAGTACGAAACAATCGGAGTGGCACCTGGGCTGGCATAGAGATGCGCGGCAACATTGAGGAGTGAGAAAAACACGAGCGTAAGCCGGAGAAAATGGACGTGGCGCTGGGTGGTACCCAAGAGAGCCTGCGCCGACAGGTTGGAGACCGAACGTTTCTTCGCTAGCACCGACATCATGACATCGCTCCTTTGTCGTGGTGAAGATAAAGAATTGTATCTTCACGATAACCTAGAGTGTGGGAGCCCGCTATGATCGATCGGCCCAGAAATCCTGGCAAAGGATCCGTGAAATGCGGCCCATGGGACTCGCCACAGCGGCGCGTGGCAAGTTTTTTGGGATGGCGACCGGGTGGACCAAACCAGTTCTGAATGGACGAGGAATTGTTTCGGGCGGAGGTCGGAATTGCACCGACTCGAAATCGCCCGCTTAGCGGGGTGCACTAACTGTTCAGGCCCCCTTCACGCCGCCTTCAGAAAATAAAGTTGAACACAAAACCCACGCATTCCCCTTCTTAGACGAATAGCCAAGAGGGGGTCCAGTGGGTGCGTCCGATAGGACGCAAAGTTTTTTCTTTCGATTTCCGTATCTCATGCCCTAAAAAGCTTGGGAGTATGATAGGCTAGAAATAGAACGTCCGTTCGCGGGAGGATTCCATGATGCTCAATGGTTATCGGTTTCGCCTGTATCCGAGCCCCGCGCAGGCACAGATCTTGCTCCAGTAGATCGGGTGTCAACGGCTCATCTACAATG
>JAJZZH010000197.1 GCA_021797675.1 Bacillota bacterium
ATATTTCCCCATCAATTTATCCCCGGGATTAGACCTAATAGTCTGACTACGCTATGGTATTCGTAATTGTTTCGTCTGACAACGGACTTACGTCGTCGTGTACTAGCTTGTCACCTCTAAAGCGGATCCCTCCACATAATCAGGGCGTCCTCCCGAGTGTCGGTATAATACCCCCGGCGAACGCCCAGTTGAACAAATCCCAGTTTTTGATAGAGATTAATCGCTACCCCGTTGCCGCGCCGCACTTCCAGCGTCATTCGGCAAGCGCCCAGCTGCTTGCCGCGACCCATCAGTCCTACCATCATCGCCTCACCCAAGTGGTGGCCTCGGAAGTCCGGATGGACGGCGACATTCGTTACGTGAGCCTCGTCAAGAATAATCCACATTCCCCCATAGGCGACGACCGTCCCGTGAAAATCCAGCACCAAATAGGTGGCAAAGGTATTCTCAACCAGCTCACTTTGAAACGCGTTGCGCGACCAAGCGGTAGGAAATGACCGCGCCTCAATTTCGACAATTCTGTCCAAATCGGTGAGATACATGTCCCGAATCCGAACTTCGCTCGCATCTTCCGGGATTCCCGACAATGCCATCCAGTCCCTGCGGCGCGCCTCCGGCGAGACAGGACGCCGCTCCCCCCTTTCCAGTTGGCGGTCGTGAACACACGCTGAGGACGCTGGTCACGAGGTTCCGCTCAGAGCACGCTAACCCCGCTCTGCGCGGCCTTGCAGCGATCCCCTCCCTGGTCGGCTGCGTCTTATGTCCTTGAGTATACTCGATTCCCGAGCGTGTGACAGGCGTCCCTTCACCCGCAACGTAACCGGGTCCTCATTGGTCTCCGCTTCCATGGCCAGGGCCCGGTGCGCGTAGCCCGGGGGATTTTAGGTAGGCCGGGGCCAATTGCATAGCATCGGTGGGTACAGAAAAATCGGCCAGGCGCGCCACCGCTGACCCCAGGAGCGGCACGTTGGTTAGCCCATAGGCGCGGGCACTGACTTGAACCAACCAGGTCGGATCATCCGCCAGCGCCCCAATCACGGCCACCGATTCGGCGACCGGAAACGGGGCCGGCAGCGCTCCGTCGACGGGAAAATCCGGCATCAGCGGCCTCGGCCCGTCTTCCTCCCGGATGTAATATCCGCCATAAAAGGATGAACCGCGACGCTCGCTGGTTACCAGAACCTTGCGACCGACGGGGGCGCCATACGCCCACGCCGATAGCGACGACACGCCTTGTAAAGGGACGCGCCAAGCCCAAGCTAGCACCTTGGCCGCTGTCACCGCAATTCTGACGCCCGTAAACGACCCCGGACCGATACCCACGGCCAGCGCGTCGGGACGTCCAAACTCTCGGCTGAGTTCCTCCACCCATAGCGCCAAATGACTACCGGCGGTTCGCGGCCGCAACCAATACCAATCCGCCAGGACGCGCGGAGAAGGAGTGTCTTCCACGAGCCCCACCGCCAGCCCTGGACCGGACGCATCGATGCCAAGAATCACGATTCAGAGCCTCCCCCCGCTCCGTCGCCGGACCCAGCCACAATCCACGCGCGAAGTTGCGCACCAGCTCGAGGGCCCTGTGCTGTTAGCCGGATTCGCCGCGTTTCGGATGCCGGCTCAAGGTCTATCCGGACCTTCCAGTGATCGGGGTAGATGGCGCCCAGGGGTTCACCCCATTCCGCCGCGATCACCGTGCTCCCCTCCTCTGGGGCAGGCAAATCCAGGATCTCCAACCCTTCTTCCTCGGCTGACAGCCGATAGAGGTCGACGTGATACAGAGCAAGGTCGTCCAACCGATAGCGGTGCACCAAGTCAAACGTCGGCGATTTGACGCTTTGTCGCAGCCCCATGGCCCAAAACATCTTGCCGACCAACGTCGTCTTGCCGCTGCCCAGCGGTCCAATCAATAACACCACGGCTGGAGGGCAAAACATCTCGGTGAGAGTACGCGCCACGATCCCCAGATCGTCCTCGCCCACGCCTTCCCACTCCGCTTCGGCGGTGCGGGGGTCTACGACCGGCTCACGCAAAGTGGTTGTACCCCCGGGTTGCGTCCAAGTTCCTTTCCTCACGGTCCGGCAGAATGCCCCGGATTCCTGGTGTATCCGTGATGATTCCGATTTCAGCATAACTCACGCTAGCCTGATCTAATCTCTCTCTGGCCTCTGCTAATCGCGACGGGGGGACGGCCGCCAGCAGTTCGTAGTCCTCGCCCCCATAATACGCCCATTCGGCAGCCAGACTCTTCTCCGTTTCAGCAAGCTGTCGGGTGGCCTCGTCAATGGGTAAACGCTCTTCCAGGACCTGGGCGCCAATCCCCCCGAAACGGACGAATTCGGCGAGTTCGGCCACCAATCCGTCGCTAATGTCGGTCATGGCATGGGCCAGGGGGGCCAGGGCCAAACCCGCCTCAACCCGGACCTGAGGAGCGATTTGCGCCGTCAGCAGCGAACGTTCGGCTGCATTGCGACCGGGCCAACGCACTCCATGTTGCAAGAGCAATAGCCCGGCGTAGGCTGCCCCCAGGCGTCCAGTGACCATGAGACGATCCCCGGGCTTCGATCCCCGGCGCAACACGGGCTTGTCTGCCCCGGGTTCGCCTAAAATGGTGACATCAAGCACGATGCCCTCCCGGCCTCCAACCGTGTCGCCGCCTAACAGCGTGGCTCCATAACGGTCGAGTGCCCGTGCCATGCCACGATAGATACCCTCGACGACCTCGACGTCCACGTCGCCCCCCACGCTCAGACTCGTGAGGCATCCACGGGGAATGCCTCCCATGGCAACAATATCGCTCACGTTGACCGCGACGGCCTTTTCTCCCAGTTGCTCCGGTTCGATCCAGTCCCAACGAAAATGGCGGCCCTCGACCAACATGTCCGAAGTGGCCAGCCAACCATGTTTGGATGACGGCAGATAGGCCGCATCATCACCGATTCCGACAAACCCCATCGGGGGTGGCGACTGCAGGCGATGAATCCTTGATATTAAGCCGCGTTCGCCAAGTTCACGAATTCTCACCCGAATCCTCCAGCACTTGTTTGCCATAGTGTTCCAGTTGCTGCCTAGAGGTCCGACTCCACCCCTTTTTGGTGCGGGCGAGGGCTGCCCCCGCGGCCTAGCCTGGGCTTGTCCCTCCGCCCGCGCCCGCGGACTGGGGACATACCCACTTCATATCATTCAGTATCCTCGATCCAACGCCATTCTGGCAATCAAAATGACCGGGGGAAATTCCCGGCCGGCCTGGTCAATCTCGGTCGTTGAGAACCCTAGTTCAACTGCAAGCTCTTCGCGTACCGGTCGCCGGCTTGGTCCGTCACTCCATGGAGTGGGATAATGAATTCCACGGTAGTACCACTCCCGATCGCGCTCGTCACGTTGAGACGGCCGTGCCAACGCACGATGCGTCGATGCATATTCTTCAGTCCAAATTTTTGGGTCTCCTGGCTGCCCCGGGTATCAAATCCTCGCCCGTTGTCGGCAATCCAAAAGCGGTAGACGTCGACCAACGCCTCCCAGCCCACCACAATCTGCTCGGCTTGACCATGCCGACGTGCATTCGAGACGGCTTCTTGCGCCGACATCACCAAATCGTGAACCAATTCCGGGCGTAACGCCCGGTACCGGGTGTCCCGAAATTCGAATCGGACATCCTCCATACCTCCTGTTCGCTGAAGCATATCCCTCACCGTAACCAGCAAGTCCACAGATACATTGATAATACTCTGAATATACATTCGAATATCGGTCATAATCAGCCCCAGGGTTTCCGCCATGCGCTCCAGTTCGCGACCGGCCTCCTGGTCCAACGACCGGTTCTCCTCCAACAGCAGTTCAAGCGACAGCGACAATCCATAAAGGGTTTGCAACACTCCATCATGCAGTTCCCGGCCAATCCGCTCCCGTTCTTGCACGGTAGCCCATTGTTCACGATCTTGATAGAGCTGCGTATTCGCGATAAATACGGCCGCCTGATTAGCAAACAATTGCGCCAACATCTCGTCTTGTGCCGAAAACCCATCCGGCCGGTTCGTCAGGTAAAGTTGACCTAAGACGGTGCCCTGATAAACCATCGGCACCCCCAGAAAACTGTCCATGACGGGATGGCGCGGAGGAAAGCCAGAAAATCGCCGGTATTCCGCCACGTGGCGAATGCGCAGGGGCTTTTTGGTGCGCATGACCTCACCCAAAATCCCCCGGCCAGTAGGCATATCCCCAATCTGATCACGTTCTGCCTCGGATAAGCCCGCGGTAATAAATTGCGCCACGTTCGACGGGCCAGATCGGGACAGGATGGACATGGCGGCATAGCCAGCACCAAACAGCGACCGTGCCACATCGACCATGCGCTGCAACACCTGGTCGCCGTCGAGCACGGTGGACATCACTCCGGTCGCGTCCCACAGCCCTTGCAACACATCACGCTGGCGTTGGTATTCGACCGTGAGTTGAACCAATCTCCGTTGCTGAGCCTCCAGCAATCCAAATACGACAAAGGAAAAGATCCCGGTAAAAATCACCAATACGGCGGCCAATCCCCACGGATTGCGCGCAATATGATGATCCAACAGCACGTAGCGCCAGTACAACGAGATCGTCATGGCAACGCCAATCATGGCTAGCAGGGTCGCTCCCACGCGGTATCCCCAAGCGGTCGCCTTATGGGAGCCGACCCGCAGCGCACTGCCCTCGTCGTCAGGGCTTTCCGCCTCTACCTGAGACCGTCCTGGTTCGGTATCGCCGCTCACCACGTACCCGATCCCCTCCAGGATTTCCGCGTTAATCCAGTGGTTCTTCCGCCGCTTAGGGAGTCACCCATGCCGTACCCTCGGTAAGACTGTTTCGCCCGTATTGGTTTCGCGGTCATCGTGGTCACGATAGTAGTGCTTCCAGATCAAGCGATACAGGCGCAGATAGCGGGGAACCCGGTTCCAGCCCGGAATCCACGGCGTCAGTGCCAAGATCAGCCAGACACCGAATCCGAGGCTGAGTGCCATCGCGTCGGCGGCTGGCGACTGAGCCACAAATGGCCACTGGTAGATCCAGGTGGGAATCGTCATCCACCACGCTCCCGGATAGCCGGGCACCGCCGGATGGATGATCCCCCATTGCTCCCCGAGCAACTGCAACGGCGCCGCCTTGTCGTGC
>JAJZZH010000150.1 GCA_021797675.1 Bacillota bacterium
GGGAGTGTCGGCGGGGCCTCGTTGGAAACGGTGAAACGTTACGTCGCAGCTCAAGGAACGAAAGAAAAACCTCGCAAGGCGGTCAAGAGGCCGCCGCCCGCTTGACCGCCTCCCGGCTTCGCCTGGGAAGGGGAATGCGCGGGCATTTTGTTCAAATAAATGAAGCAGCAGCTCCGGTTGGGCCAGTGCAAATCCCGGGATTTTGATGCGCAAATTGCCCACGTCACGACCTGCTGTATCCTCTACATCTTTCTCGCTTACTTCCGACGAGTGCATGCGTATGCCCCGTAAGGGCCCTATTTGAGAGCATGCCCGCCGAACTGGTCGAAAAAAATCTCGCCGAACCACTGTGGGCCCGCTTCGAGGAACTCCTCGAAGCGGTCGTCCTTGATTACGAGCTACCAACACCCCGTGGACGTCGCCGGCGTCGCCGCGTCCCTTGTGCCCGCGGTGAAATCCAGCGTGTACCGTGGGTCCGCGATCGCGCTTCAGATGCACTCGGCGCACCTCCTGACCTCGGTGCAGATGGCCTTTGTGGTCGGCATCTCGCGCGCCCTCCAACTCACGGCGGCGATTGCTGGCGTCAGCGCCCTCGTAGCGGTGGTGCGCATTGCTGCCCTCCCATCCGCATCAAGCGCGAGTGGAAGCCTGAGCTCGCACCAGCGTTCACGGTCGGCTGACACAAAGACACGGATCCCGGAATCAGCCTCCCGATCGCCGCAACGAGCCCCCGTGGCAAGACGCCTGGAGGCTCGTTGCCGCCATGACCCGTCAAGGCCCTCGAACGCTTGGGCTTCGGAGATTTATGTCGATCGCTGTCCATCGGCTGACCAAGCCGTTTCCTCCGTTCCGTTCCTTACCCTCACGCGGGGGAGACAACCAGCCACGAACCTCGGGCTCACTGCCACGTCGGTGGCCCCAAAGAGCGCGCCCGGCTCCAGCAGGTGATTAACGAAGCAAATCATCTGCTAACCGGCCCTTTAGTGCACCAGGGACTACCTGCTCCCGATCAATCATCCAATCCGGATTTGCCTACATGACGACAGCCCCGGGAGGGCAACGCTCACTCCCAAAATTTGAAGGCCGTAGTTCGAGAGCTACCGAGAAGTCGCGGTCTTATCAACCGAGAATGCCAATCTTGTCCAAAAACTCCTTGGGATTGAGCACTTGAATTCGCTGGTCGCGGAGGTAGTCCTCCGCCTCCCACAAATCCGCATCCCCACTGACCAAAAACTGGGCATTTCCCCTTTCCGCCGTTTCGATCACCACATTGTCATCCGGGTCCCGGCATACGCAGACCGTGTGATGGATAGGGACAACGACGGCATGTCTCCTCAGGAGTTCCTGTAGGGCCTGAGCATCTTCATCCGTCACGCCGTATTTCCGCACGATCTTGGGCCGTCGGAGAACCTGCATCAGCTCTTCCAACAGGGGCTCACTGGTGACAACGGTAAACCGCAGATCCCGATAGGCGTCCAGCACTCGCGCTGGCATTCCGTTCCGGTTAATCAATCCCGAAACCCAGACGTTGGTATCAATGACCGCGTTCATCGTCGTCGGGTTCTCACGTCCTGCCTCGCTTCGCGGATGTCGCGTTCAATTTCGTCGGGGTCGATGGCGGGGGACACGCGACTACGCACCCGCTCGACGAGGGCCGTCATATCGTTTTGCCACGTCACATCGTTTTCTAACCGACTGCGCAGGAACTGGTCCACCGCCTGCCGGACAAAATCGGCCACCGGCTTATTCTCTTCGGCGGCTAGATGTTTGAGGAGTCGTAACTGGTCCTCGTCCAGGTAAATGTTGGTCCGCTGCATGCCATCTCCTCCTGCTACGTGGGCCATAACCCCAACGATTCATGGCTCTCCAATCAGTCTATGTGTTCATTATACATCGTGATGTATGTCCGTATACGTCGGAGGTGTGAAATACACCCCATGAGCTCGCCATGACTCGCTCATGACGCATTAGAATTCTTCCGGAATGTCCTCTCCTTACCATCGCTCGGAGCGTCTCTACTGTCACTGAAATTTACTGCGGTCTTTCGGCTCCGCACTCTCTCTTGGTGACGGCTCGTGGTGACGGGCGGAATAAAACCGGGGGTTTTTTGGGTATTTTGGGGACAAAGTAAAATGGCCTCCGATCCTCTAAAGCCTTGCGGGATTTGACTTTGGCGGGGATATGTGGGAATCGAACCCACCGCCGACTTCTAAAGCCGGCCATTGGATTTGAAGGCACAGGAGGGCCCGTCATTACCGTCCATGGGATAGGCTAAAGTGCTTGATCTACAAGGTTTTTAGCGATAGAGACCGTCTACCGTGTCGCCACAAAATCCTCATTTCTGTGCGCTCCTGGTGACGGAATGGTGACGGGCGAGCGCGAATGTAAGCCCCGTCTCAAAGCCCGACCGTGATGTGCTAGTCCTTGTCATCCGGGGTCACGGGATTTGGCTCGTCCGTCCGGTGGACTTGAGACGCCAACCATGTCCGCAATTTATCGCGCAGCTCTGGCACATCGTGCGTTACCATGGTCCAAACCTCATCCAGATCCACGGTGTCATACCCATGAATCAATAGATTCCGCATGGCCTTGACGGTACTCCACGGCATTAAGTCGGGATTCGCTGTCCGAAATGCCAGCTGACCCGACTGACGGCTTCTCCCATAATCTCGAGGGGTCGAATGAGAGCGTCTTGCTTTTCATCATCCTCTAAAAACTGATCGTAGGAAAGGCCCTGAGAACGCCGCATAATTTTGTCCGCGGCATCCACGATTTGCTGAATCGTCGCCTCGTCACTCCGTCGCGGCATACATCACCTCACGGGTCGCTAAAATCTCGGGGGCCAAGAGGGGATACAGCCGTTGCTTGTCCGCGAGATCGACGGTCCGTCCAAACACCCGTTCCAGTTCCACGACTAACTGAGCCCGGTCTAGCAGGCTCTTGATTGGTGTCGTCGGTGCGAGGTCCACGAGAACATCCACATCGCTCGCCGGACCAAAATCATCCCGTAAGACGGACCCAAACACCGCCAGTTCGCGAACATGATAACGCCGACAAATGTCAACCAATGCGTCCCGATTAATGCGCATCGGCAAGGCCTCAGGCACCGTAATCGTCTCCATCCAATGTCTGACCTCCTGCGATTTCTAACAGTGGCGGCGTATCGTCTAAACCTAAGATGATATCTATAGTATCCCCGAACACGCCCTTGTCGCACAACCGGCGGCGAACACATCGAGAATCTTTCCGGCCACCCCGAGAGAAAATACGGGAGTCTATCCCCAGCGATGGTCACGTCAACCCTGGGGGATAATGTGCAGTCGGCACATGCCACGACTTTTCACGTTGCGATGGGATCTCCCCCGCAATTTGGTATAATCCGGCGCAGACAGCACCATCAGGCATCAGTTGGGTGCATCTTATCTTCGTAAGTCTATAATTGCCATTTATGGTACCAACTGGGAAATGCGCAGCGTACCGACGAGACATCCCGCAAACCGACGTTTCCAACGAGTGCCGAGGCATGGTGGCATGTCAGTGAAGTGGACGTCCCCCATGGCGAAAGCCAGGGGTTCCCCCCAGCGATAGGGTTTCTTGATCGGCGAACATATGTTGGCTGGACCGTTGCCAAAATTCGTGCTATTTCTTCTCGCATGGGGCGTGTGGAATACGCCCCCAGGTTGGCAGGCGAGGAATCCTCCCTGCACCAGATGGCTGCGGCCCATGCGAGAGGAGTGGTAGACAATGCAGAATGCGGAATGGCCCGAAGAAGTTCAGCCCATGATGAAGGAATTCGGAGAGCTCGTCGTCCAAGAAGCCCTCACGCTCTTGAAGCAACTGCCGGCGACCGTCAAGGCGCAGATCACCACGTTAGAAACACCCACCCCCCCGACTTGCTGGACCTTGCGGATTGGCTGCAAGCCGGCGGAGTGACCCACGTGGCCATGGAAGCGACCGGGGTGTACTGGAAGCCCGTCGTGAATCTGTTAGAAGCGTACCCCTTTGACGCGGTCATGGTGGTGAATCCTCAGCACATCAAGGGGATGCCGGGTCGAAAGACCGATGTGCAGGATTCTCAGTGGATTGCCGGACTGCTGCGTCTGGGGGCGCTGAAAGCCAGTTATATTCCGCCCCGCCCGCAGCGCGAGCTGCGGGAATTGGTCCGGTATCGGACGAGTCTGCAACAAACCCGGGCGACGGAGAGCAACCGCATCCAGAAGGTGCTGGAAGGGGCCAACGTGAAGTTGAGCAGTGTCATCAGTGATGTCCTCGGCGTCACGGGCCATCGGATCCTGGCCGCCCTGGCGGACGGCGAGACCGATCCCACGAAGTTAGCCGACTTGGCGGATCCCCGCATCCGGGCGTCCCGCGAGACCCTCATCGCGGCGCTCACGGGCTTGGTCAACACCCATCAGCGGTTGATGCTCCGGGTCCAACTGCAGCACGTCGCGTTTTTAGATCGGCAACTCACGGCCCTCTCCCAGGAAATTGCCACCCGCCTGACAAATTTTGACGACGCCCTCGCCCGGTTGCAAACCATTCCCGGGGTCGAGCGTCGTACCGCCGAAGTCATTATCGCCGAAATCGGCACCGACATGCAACGCTTTCCCTCCGCAGGGCACCTCGTCTCCTGGGCCGGTTTTAGTCCGGGCCAAGACGAAAGCGCCGGCAAAGCCCGGTCGACGCGCACGCGCAAGGGCAGCAAAGCGCTCCGCGCTGCGTTGACTCAAAGCGGGCATGCCGCGGGCAAAACGAAGACGTATCTCGGGGTGGTGTATCATCGGTTGGCGGGTCGCCGGGGCAAGAAGCGCGCGGCGGTGGCTACGGGTCGTCACATTCTCATTGCCGTGTACGCGATCTTGCGCGATTCCGAGACGGTCCAAGGTCCAGCGATGGGCCCATTCATGGACCGTTCCTACCGAACACGCTATCGCGTCAAGGCGACAGCCATCGTTGGCAGCGGCCCGCTGGAGGGGGCCTAGTACCGTCTGTCCCTTGGGCAATTTGGGAAGAATCTATTTTTCACAGGAGGAATTCCCCACTTCAGCCAAATAAAATTCCCCAGGGTAGTTGGGGAATTTTTGACCCCCAACTCTTTGGGCTGGGGGTCGTTAATCGTGCCTGGATT
>JAJZZH010000162.1 GCA_021797675.1 Bacillota bacterium
GTTTCATTTATGCCCGGTTCCAGACGACAACCGGGGGACACCCACCGCGGTCCAAGATCTGGAAGGGTGAGGGTGGGTAGCGTCGATTCCGGTTCGGCCATGGCGACCACTCCTTCGTTTCGGGTTCACACTATGGGGAGAAGTATTCGACATTCCGGCGACATCTCCTGCTCAATCTACGAGATTATTTTACTGTTGATCATCTGAATATTCGCTCTAGTGTCTTTACGCGCCCAAACTGCAGCGCATGCCTCAGATTACTTATCCACAAGTTATCCACAAAATCCACAACCTCAAAAATGCTGTTCCGTCCTGATTATTTACTAAACTGGTAATATATAGGCGATTTTTAGCGGAAAGAACGGCTCAACCGGGGAAGTCTGAGACTATGAATGCTGCCTTAATCCTCCGAGGAACGATTGCTTGAGGTTCTTGAGGTGATCGAGAAAGTTAGAAATCATTGAGTGATTCGGGTATAGTAAGTGGGTGGATGTTGCGAAATTGCATTTCAAGACAGTAGACCTCATGGGAGGTCCAACTCCACGGGGCGGAAGCGACCTCAGAGCAGACGAATCCTGTCAGGTCTGCGGGCCTCGTGAGAGGCTGAGGAAAGTCGAAAGAGATTATCATAGGTGTTTCTAACCAGGCAGGAATTCCAACGGACACGGTGTGGGAATTCGCGGATCTTGGCGAATGTAGTGCTGGGCGCTTTGGGCGTCGGCCGTTGGTGAAACGCAGTGGAATGGGAACATCGATCGATAACAGATTCCGCCTTCCCTTTGCTAAGGCCCGAGGCAGCTTCCTGCGGAGTGCGAATCAAAGGAATCTCTTCCCGGGGAGATCCTGGGACGTCCATGCAATAGGCATACAGGTCAATGACCCCGGCCCTAGATTTGTCTTGCGCTAGCGCTAGGGTAGTCTAAACGATTAAATAGACTAATTTGTCCATGAGGTGATATTTGGTGCTTTCCCGACAGGTCCGCCGTTTGTTTGCGATCTTGAGTGCCTGGTTCCTGGTTTGGGGACTTCCCCTGGTGGCGCACGCCCAGTCCTCCGCGCCCCTCGACTACCGGTTTGGGGTCGTTGACGCCCCCCAAGCCCTCCCCGCTGCACTTAAACTCGGCGTGGGCTTCACGCGCGTGCCTCTCTTTTGGAGCGATCTTGAGCCGGCTCCAGGCCAGTGGAACCCCTTTTATACTCGCCATGATCAATCGTTTCTTACGCTTGCCCAGCACGGAGTGGCTCTTGTCTGCGTGGTTGAAACCGTGCCTGCCTGGGCCGCGGTGAATCCCGGGCAAGCGCCTGATGGGGTGCCTAAGGGGCTCAATCTGCCGTGGAATAATCCTGGCAACCTATGGGGCCAGTTCATGTATCACCTTGCCCGCCATTATGCCGGTCTCATCAACACCTGGATTATCGGCAATGAAATTAGTATCCCCAAGGGGCCTTATCATACCTGGGATGGCACGGTGGCACAATTCGCTGAGATGATTCGGGTGGCCTATGAGGCGGCCAAAGCGGCCAATCCGGCGGCCGCCATTGAAGCGCCCGGCGCCCCGTATTGGTACACTTACGGCAGGACAACTAATCAGCTGCTAACCGATCTCAGCCGACTCCCGGGTGCCGCGCAGCATCATGATTTTATCGACGGGCTCAACTTGCACCTGTACAATACCTTGCAATTCAATCCGTATATCTACGGTCAGTATCGGGCGATGTTGGACGCCCATGGTTTGGGGAACCTGCCCATCTGGCTTTCAGAGGCCAATGCGGCGCCGGCGGTGGGCGGTCATGCGGGGGTGACCCTCGATCAGCAAGTCGCCTTTTTGGTCGAAGATCTTGCAGAAAGCTTCGCCTATGCCTCACGCTTAGAGGTATACCAAATGCAAGACCCCACTTCCCTCGCCGGGCCCGAAGGGCCTACCGGCCTACTCACTGCGTCAGGTACCCCGCGCCCGGCCTACGTGGCCTATCAGACGCTAATCCGGGAACTGTCTGGGGCAACGCTTCTCCATCAGCGCATCAAAGCGTACAAAGGCTACTCCCCATCGACCCCAGCCATCCTCACCTTTGGAGCACCTGGCCGCATTGTTCAGATTGTTTGGGACCAAGGGTTTGCCCCGACCAAGGTCACGCTGCCCGCCTATGCGGCTTCGGTGCAGGTGATTTCCGCTTTCGGGCACGAGAAGACCGTCGCTGTCCACGGGGGAACGATATCGCTCGCCCTGTCTCCTGCCACGAGCCACAACCCCCAAGATGTTCATGACGCGCCGATTGGTGGCATGCCGCTCTATGTGGTGCAGGCAGTGCCGATGGGGACGCATGGCACGCCCAGGGCGGCGCAATATGGCACGCCAAGTGGATTACCCGCTGTCGCCCACCACCGCTGGACCACGGCACCTCAGCTCTCCCCCGGTCAGGTGATGGTAAACTCGGCTGGCGACCAGGTCGCCGTCGGGACAGCAGCGGGGACCAGCGTTTGGGGAACAGCGGGAACCGCCCCGGGCACCCTCAATGCTCCGATAGCTGCCGTATTGGCGAATGGGAACGTCTATGTGGCCAACGCGGGGAATTTTGTGGTGAGTGTCTTTACGCCCAGCGGACAGTTTGAGCGCCAATTCGGCGGCTATGGGGGAAACCCCGGCCAATTCTTGGGCATGTCGGGGATCGCCGTCGGGGGGAATGGGACGGTCTATGTGACCAACAGCGGGACGCAAACCGTGGAGGCCCTAACCACGAGCGGCAAATTTCTTCGTGCCTGGGGGGCCTGGGGATCGGCCTCTGGCCAATTTGACGGCCCCTCTGGCATCGCCGTGGGCCCCCGGGGAACGGTCTATGTGGCCGACACGCTCAATAACCGGATTCAAGCTTTTAGCCCCACGGGCATATTTCTCAACCAAGTCACGACAGCGGATCCCACCCAAATCACGGTGACGGGGTCCGGTGCGCTCCGGGTCAGCGACGGGTTGACCGGACAGGTGAGTTCGGTCACCTTTCCCCGCACGCTGTCCACCTTGCCCGCGCCCGCTGGCGCGACGGCGATCGCCGACCAGGCCACGGGCGGCTATGCGGTCGCCACCGCGAACGGCCAAGTAAAAACTTATTCGGCCGACGGTACGGAAACGGGGCTATGGGTGCTGCCGCCCGCCTATGGGAATCGGATTGCCCCCGACATTACCGCCTTGGCTTGGCATGGGACTACCTTATACGCGGTCGATGGGCGGTATAATCGCATTTTGGCCATCAATACCGCCGTGCCGCCGTTGCCTATTCGCGTCACCAAAGCGGGCTTGGTTGACGGTGGAACCGTGACTGTCCTTCCGCTGCGCTCCCACGCGTTGCTGGGGCCCCGCGCGGTGGCGGTGGCAAGCGATGGATCACTGTGGATTGCCGACACCGACCATCGCCGACTGCTGCACGTCGCCCCGAGTGGCCAGATCCTCGGCTCAGTGCCGCTGCACGATGGACCTTATGGAGTGGCGGTGATGCCGTCAGGAACGATCGCGGTCACGGGTTATTACGGAGGAACCGTCACCCTGCTCGATCCTAAGACAGGGCATAAGCGCTCCCTCGGGTTTACCGCCGGATCCGGTCCGACGCAACTGATGCACCCGACCACCGTGATACCGTTGTCTCATGGCGGTCTCGCGATATGGGATACCGGTAATCAGCGGGGGTTGATTACCAATGGTGCCGGACGGCCCATCGCCTGGCTTAAGAGTCCATCCGGAGCGACAGCGATGACGGTACTCCCCTCCGGTGCGCTTGCATGGACGACGGCGAACGGGCTGGTGCCGATCGCACTTCCGTAGTAGATAAGGGCGCCGTCCGACGGCGGAGCCCTGTTTCTGCTGCACGCCGGTACGACCTGGCGTCACGCCAACTATTTGCTGTTCGCGACGATGGGTCGCTTTTCACGGCCGCGGATTGGCGGACGCGGGGATATTCCCGACGCTTCTTAGGTTCCGGGACCGTATTTTGCCGCTGAAAGCTGAAAGGCCAGTGAGCTGTAGAACGTCCAGTAATTCTCCCGTTGGACCGCTAAAACCGTCACGTAATTCCAATCCTTGACCCATCTTGCGTCCTATGTGGCGATCTGGACGGCCACCGGCCGGGGCAACCGGCAAATGGGCGGGAGGAACCAGAATGGGTCTCCGATCTGGCATCGATCCCGCCAAAAGATCTCCTTCGGCTTTCGCACCGGCGACCTCGTGGTAGCGCACGTGCCCTGTGGCAAATATGTCGGCGTATGGACCGGCCGGGTATCCATCCGTGCGTCAGGTTCCTTCGATATAATCACCGGCAGCCGACGTGTGGCCCAAGGCATTTCCCATCGGTATTGTCGCATTTTGCAACGCGGCGGAGGATGGCACGATGAGCAAAACCCGCTTTCCTCCCCAGGCCTGAAGGCCGGGGCTTCTCGCGAGCGTTGGGTGAGAGGTGCCCGGGACCCTATCGTTAACCAAAGTCGGTGCCCCGTGCCGCGGAGGGAATTAGCACCATAGTTCATGAGGTATTGTGGCCAGCGGACGCACTGCCCGAGGAATTGGCAGCCGCACGGCGGTTGCCCTTTCTGGGGGTCATCGCCAACCCCCTCGCGCTCGAGGGGCGAAGGACGCGTCGAGTCGGCGCGGGACCGGACGCGCTGGGCCAACCTCAAGCATGGGCTTGGCCTGCAAGCCGGCAAGTGTATTCGCCCGGGTAAGCCTTCGTACCAAGGAGGCGCACCGGGCGAAACCATGGCGCGATGTTGATATGGAGACCATCGCACCACCATCCCGGGTTGCAGAACGCGTCGGACGCGGTCATAACCGGGATGCCGTCGTTCGAGCTCGCCAGCCTCGAGCGCCGGACCGTCCTGATCACTTGCCCAGGTTGGTCGTAGGTTCGGTCCAGAGGTCGAGAAAGGTTTGCAGCGACCGCACACGCAGTTCGATGTCGTCCTTCCATGCTTGTAGTCGTTCGCGTCCAGGTTCGGTCAGCTGATAGACGCGCACCGGAGCGCCGCCTGGTTCGGCAACCCACCGCGAAACAAGTGCTTTTTCGGCTTCCAAAGTGCGGAGAAGGCGGTATAGATAGCCGTCGTCCACCGTCCACTCGGGCGGCAAAAGCGCCTTGAGGCGGCTTAGCAGGGCTGCACCGTGCAGCGCTTCGCGGGAGATCAAGAGAAGTACGAAGGCTTCCAAGTGTTTTCCGGTTTGATAACTGCGCGGATTGGACAAAGCGCTTCCTCCCACCATAGGGTTAGGCGGCCTGTCCCGTCATGCTTTGACAGCCCGTGATCCTTCACCTCAGCGACGACCTAAGTTCGACCGGACTTGGGTCAGGACGTGCGGGCGGCGAGGTCAAAGTCGCAAGTCCGACCATGCCCACCACCAATGCGGCCGCGAAGGCTCCGCGAAATCCCCACCAGAACCATAGCGGATACAGGTTCGCATTTTGGCTAGGAGTTGGTCCCAGGCCATCGACCATCCAGGTCAGTGAGAGGAGGATGGAAGCCAAGGCTACCCCCACCGCTCGCCCCAAATTGCGCTGGGTGGCTAAAATGCTGGATGCCAGACCGGTTTGGCTAAGGTTGACCGAATTCAGGACCGCCGCGTTGTTGGGCGATGAATAGAGCCCGGCACCGGCGCCTACGAACAACAAGATGCTCCACACCGTCCAGAGTGGGGCCTGGCGCGGTAGGATGAGAAAGAGGGCATCCGCAACCATGAGCAGACCCATGCCAAGACGCCCCGGCCAGAGCACGCCAACCCGGTCTAGCCAGCGGCCGCCGAGCGGGGATACGACGATCATGGCGAAGGCTTGGGGAACCAGGCTGAGTCCGATTAGGCTTGCCGTCAGGTGCAGCTCATAGTGAAGATAAAAAGGCAACAAAAAAGCAGGGAACATCATGAGCACCCAATAGGCCATTCCCGAGACCAAGTTGCGAGAAAACGGCCGAATGCGAAAGAGGCCCAGCGGAATGAGGGGTTGGGGGCGCCGAGCCTCCCAACCGATAAAGCCATAGGTAGCTGGAATGTCCAGTCCAAGCAGGGCGGCTCCCCAGGGGCGGTGCCAGTCAGAGAGTCCGAATTGCAACAGCGCGGTCAACGCCATAAACCATGCCGCGCCCAGCCAATCGAGATCTTTGAGAACGACTCCGGGTTCGGGATCGAAGCGGGGAAGATAGTGCCACGAACCCCAAAGTCCCCAGAGTCCGACCGGCAGATTAATCCAAAAGATACTGCGCCAGCCCAGCCAGGCAGTGAAAATCCCTCCCAGCGGAGGACCGGCCAGGGTTCCAGCCGCCACTACCGACCCGATCATTCCTAGCGCCTGTCCTCGTCGTTCCAGGGGAAAAACCATAACGATAATGGCCATGACATTCGCCATTATCGTGGCTCCGCCGAGTGCCTGAAAGGCCCTGGCCAGCACCAAGACGAGAAAATTAGGAGCTAGGGCACTGCATAGCGAGCCGGCGACGAAAAATCCAATGCCAGCCAGAAAGACTTCGCGACGTCCTATCGCATCGGCAACGCGGCCGGCAATCGGCAGCAGTCCCGTGATGACCAGCAGATAGGCGGTGATGACCCACTGCAAAGTCTCGATGGGCAACCCAAAGCGGTGCTGCAATACGGGCAACGCCACATTGACCACACTCGCGTCTAGATTGACCATAAACGTTCCAGTGGTGGCGGCAGCAAAACTTAGCCAAAGCGCACGACCGCTGAGAACTTGGGTTGGCGAAGATTGAGCAGACCATTGCCCCGCGGGTGAATGAGACAGCTAACCGCCCTTCCTTCTTGTTCAATAACCACCGAGATTCATTGATCCCGTCGTGCTGGGAGCGATATCATCACGCGTCTCGGGCGTTGCAGACGAGTACGCTTTCGCATCGGGACCGCTAGGGGCGGCTGCCAAAGGCTGCCATGC
Source organism: Bacillota bacterium (assembly GCA_021797675.1). Taxonomy (GTDB): domain Bacteria; phylum Bacillota; class Sulfobacillia; order Sulfobacillales; family Sulfobacillaceae; genus JAJZXC01. The sequence continues at coordinate 6,916 of JAJZZH010000162.1, forward strand.
GTTCGCGAACCTGATCAATGGCGGCCACCGGCAACTCCTGAGCGCCCCCCAGGGCCTGTGCGTGAATGGCCAATTCGGCCGCTTCGTCCAGCGTAATCAAGAGACGAGCCGTCGTCAGCGCGTCCCGATGAAATACGAGCACTCCGTGGTTAGCCATCAAGACGGCCGGCAACCCCGGATGACGGGCGATGAGGTCGACGATGGCGCCGACCGATTGGTCGGATCCGCGGGGAGCCCAGTCCACGACGGGCACGGATTCGGTCACGCCGAACCGCAAGAGGGGTTCGTAGATCAGCGGAAGGGGGCGGTGGGCTACCGCAAACGCCGTGATATGGGGCGCGTGCGTGTGAATAACCGCACCAACGCTTGGGCGCGCACGATAGACGCGCGTGTGCATGTGCACCACTTCCTGCATGGTGGGGTCCATCGCTTCGTTGGAGACGGTTTGTCCCTGCAAATCGACGGCCGCCAGGGCGTCGACCCCGAGATGGACTATTGAGCCGCCTCGGGTTATCAGAATTTGGTCCCCGTCAAGGCGGACCGACAAATTGGCGTGCTCACCGCGGAACAGCATGCCGGAGTTGACCAATAACTGGGCGGCGTCGATTAGTTGTCGAGCAATTGGGGTTTTCTCCATCGGGCAGGACCTCCATAGATATCCTCACTTGGCGACACCAAGGCGGCTTCACTAACCTGGTGCAGAAAGTTTACTGTAAATTGCAGTACGAGGCAAGATATCCCACGCGCCGGTGGCACAGGGCCACCGTACATGTCCGGCACCTCCTATGAAGTCTTGACCGGCTTCGCTACGCATTTGGGTCCGGTGCATCGGATGAGAAGCAGGGGGACACGATGCCAACTCGTCACCCTTACCCCATACATGTGCGGATCGGTCAGTGTCGCCCCGGACTGCTCTGGCCGTCGATTCGGTGCACGCTTCCGCTCAGGGGGATGTCGCGGACTGGGTGGCGCTTTCGCCAAGCGGCGGTGCCCAGAAAGGCCACCGGGTACACAAAGATGAAGAGGAGGACAAAAGGTACGGATCGGGCGATCCAGGAGTCAGCGACCTGGACGTTGGGAACAAGGAGGGCAATCGCGAAGACGGTCAGCGCAAATCCTAGCATGATGCCGCGGTACCAGGTAATCGTGCGCTGGCGCACCATGGGCAACAGCGCATGGGTGAGCGACCAGAAGCGGATGCTGATGAAAAACAGCGATAAAATTCCCCAAAAGACGACCACCAGCAGACCGAGCTTGTCGAGTAGCAAGCCGACGACGCTAATCAGGCGAAGAGCCGAAATTCCCGGCCATTCCAGGTGCACGAGGTACCACGGATTTTCCGAGCCCAGGGTTGCGGCCAAGATGCCGGCATAGAAGACACAGGACAGCGCCAGCACCCAGTAGGTGTAGTGGCGAGCCCGGGGCTGGTCTTGCCGGCGGACGTACGGCCAAAAGAGGGGAATGGATTCGAAGCCAACAAAAATATAAAAAGTGTGCAGCGCGCCCAGCATGGTGGGATAAAGGCGCAAGTTCGCCGAGGGCCAAATCGCGTACGTGTTCGTAATGTGTGGGATGAGGAGAATCAGCATCCCAATCGAAACGGCCATGACGGGAATATAGACCACCTGAATGGTACGCACGAGGGCTGGCAAATCCCACCAGGCAATATATGCGGCCATGGCCGTCATCACCAGCTCAATGGTCCAGGGCGTGGTGTCGGGAAGAAAAAACGTCACGATGACATACGTGAATTGGGTCAAGGCGATGACCGGCAAGATGAGATGCACCAGGTTGTCGATCAATCCGAAAGCCCAGTATCCGGGACCGGGCCAAATCCGCCGAGCCATCCCCAGCAGCGTTTCCTCGGGATCGACCATGGCCACCTTTAACAATAGCCAGATTTCGAGACAGGCCGCCGCCCCGTCAGCGATCAATCCCCACCAGGCGTCATTGCCAGCCTGCAATACCAGCATGCGCGGAAATTCAAAGATGCCGATGCCGATAAAGGCCGTGCTTTCCAAGATAGCGTATTGCAGCGGTGAGATATGTCGCGTTGTCTCGCGCATGTACGTTGTCTCCCTCTATGAAAGGCCCGCCGGCAGGTTCATTTCACGTATTATCCCCGAGCTCGCGCAGTTGGACGTGCGCAGAAATGATCCAGACGGCGTGCCGGTAGGCGTGGAGCCACGTTTTGAGCCCATGAGGATGCTGCCAGACAAAAGCATCCCCCCATTGAAAGGGGTCTAGCCCCTGCCGTCCGAGGGATTGCAACAACGCCCGGCACTGAACGGTGAGTACGTGTTTGACTGCCTGGTCCAACCAGGTCAAGCGTGGCTCTACGGCCAGAGGAATCGGAAACGAGTAGATGTTGCCGGTGACGGTTAAATTCACGTGGAGATAGAGCCGGGACCGTTGCCAGCGGGCGGACAATTGTGGCTCGGCCCGCAGCGAATCCACGCTGACCCGGCGGCCATGCCATCGGAGATCAACCGTCCCTTTATTCGTCCGTCCGAGTACATAACCGAGTAGGGTCGTTTGATGTGGGGTTAATATTCGGGCGACTCGGTTACCCCGGTACAGCACGATCGGTTGAATCTGAAAGCCTACCGCAATGGGCTGGATCCCTGGCAGCCAGAGGTCCTGAGCCGGGGCGAACTGCGCCTGCTCAAGATTCCAGATTTGCCGCTTCAGGTCGACGACCGGACAGTGCGTGCACCAAAATCCGGTGGAAACGTATAAGGGGGCAAGCGGGGTGGTCTTCGACCTGGTACTCAGGACCAAGGGCACGTTTGCAGGAGTAGCCAGCGTATACGCCGTCTTATCCAAGGTTCCCCAACGCGCAAGCGTGCTCGCGATGTCGCCAAACTGGCGGGCCGACAAGTGGGTGGATAAGATTAGGGTTTGCAGTTGGCCGAAATAGAGATCCTTGTTGAGGTCAGCCTGGGCGCTGCTAAACGCACGGGCCACGGTGGGTCCGGTTCCCACCAAGGTGAAGGTGGTTGGCGACGATTCACCCTTGCCGCCGCCCATACTGGGGCGAGCGAGGCCGGCTGGAGTTGGGATCTGGAAGATCATGGAGATCTGCCCGCGTGGGGCGGGAGCAAATCCTAATGCCAGGACGAGGGCGCGATGATTTAGGGGCCGGTTGTCGGCGCAGCCGGAGAGCAGGAGCATGGCCAAGACGGCTAGACGGATAAGTTTGCGCTGACCAAGCTTCATGACCTGGACGATCCGTTGGGGGGATGCAGGTGAAAGCGCTCGGGAGGGGTATTGGCGGCGGCGGCTTTACGCACCACGGGACGGGCACTTATCGAACGGCGACGGAGATTGGGAATGGGAGCGCGGATCCAGCTGTCGGCCCAAGATTCTGTGCGGAACGGTCCAAAGGGACTCAGATACGGCACACCGAACGACTCGAGGCTAGCTAAATAGGCGACAATGCCAACGGTTACCAGAAGAATGCCAAAAATCCCCAACGCATACGCGCCGAATAACATCAGCCAAAACAGCCAGCGCCACGGCGTAGACATCTCGAAGCTCGGAGTAGTGAATAGTCCCAGGGCGGTGAGGGTAGCACAGATAATCATGACGTCGTCGACGATATCGGCCTTGACGATGGCAGTGCCGACGACCACGGCACCGACCGTGCCCAAGGTGACTGCCAGTTCCTTGGGCAACCGGTTGGCCGCCTCGTGCAAAAGTTCGATAATGATGTACATGATGATCACTTCAACGACCGGAGCGAAGGGAACGCCCAGACGCGAGCCGTCGATCGTCAAGAGCAGCATCGTGGGCATCAAATTGAGATTGACTGCCGTCAAAGCGACATACAACGGCATCAGATAGAGACCAATGAGCAAGGCAACCAGTCGAATGAGACGCACCAGCGTGCCGTCCCACCAGGACACGGAGTAATCCTGGGAAGTCTTGTAAAAGTCCACCAGGGTCATTGGTAAGAGGATGGCAAAAGGGTCATTATCAACCAAGATCGCGATCTTGCCCTGTCCCAGTTCTTGGGCGACCCAGTCAACGCGGTCGGACAGGCGATACTGAGGGAACAGGCCGAACCTTTGCTCCGGCAGGTATTCCGCCACGTCATTGGCGCGGGTGACAACATCTCGCTTGACGCGTTCCACCCGGTCGGTCACCTGAGCCAACAAGGCGTTGTTGGCGACGCCGTCCAAATAGGCGACCATGACGGGAGTTTGACTGATCACGCCGACCGTGTGCGCGTCGAAGTGCAGAGACGGCGAGCGAATCCAGCGCCGCAGCTGGTCCATGCGCGTGAGGCCAACTTCGTTAAACGCTTCCTGGGGGCCGCGGACCGCAGGTTCGATATTCGCCGTGGGAATCGCCCGCGCCGGATATTTCACCGTGTCCAAGAGGATCACGGACGCGTTGCCGGCCAAGAACACAGCCGTGTTACCGGACAGCACCTTCGTCTCGATGGCGGGCCACGCGGTGGTGGTGGTGAGGTGGCCGACGGTGATCAGTTGCGTGCGCGCGGCGTCGAACACCATCCCCGGAGTTGGGGTATCTTGGCTGGGCGCGTCCATCAATCGTTGCACGGTGTCCTGATCGATCATTTGGTTGGCGGCAAGCCCATCCACAAATGCTATCAGGGCAGGCCACCGCCACGCGTTGCCAACCGTAAAGCTCCGTACGATGAGGTCCGGCGACTTATCAACCATGGCCTGCAAATGCGTGCGGGCGGCGTTCAAATCACCGTCAAAGCGCATCCCACCATCGGACGAATTCAGCTCATGGAGAGCGACCGTGACGGAAGCATCCAGTGCCTCGAGCGCATTGAGCAAGTCGCTGACCTGTCCTTTGGATCGACGTTGCGCGAGCCATCGGTGGAGGTTGACCAGCGTATGGGCAATGCGGGCTGCCGCGCCAAGCTGTGGTGAGGGCATATCGTCACCTCCGGCCATTTGGGGGTTATTATGCTGCGTTCCGAAAACACTATGTACCCTAGCGCGCGGGGAGTTTGATCAGGTGTGACACTTCTTGGGGGCCAGAGGAGGATCTTTAACCTCATGGCGGATTCGGCTATGATGCCAACAAAGCCAAATCCCGGCAGATCATTAAGGAGGTCCCGTATGCCACAGAAGCCAGCGCGCTTGCTTTGGCCGGTCGAGATAGTGGCGGTGGATGCCTCCGGACCAACGGATGCCGATCAGGGCGGGCTAACGGTGGACGATGACCTAAGCGAGGAATTGGTGGCGTTTCGGGCGATGGGGTCCCTACCCTGGCAGCCTCCGTGGCCCTGGTATCCCATCAAGCTAGCCCATTGGGGCATTGCGCCACCGGGAGAAGTGCCTCGGGTTTGGTTCGCGGGTCGACCACAAGGCCAAGAAAAAAGGGTCTTCGACGAGATCATCTTAGCGGTGGGGCGTCGTCGGGATGCCCTGTCACCGCTAACGCGGGCAAACTTGGATACCCTTGCCGCTCCCGTCGTATTGGCGGTGCTCACGACGCCAGACTGCCCGCGCTGTGCCCAGGCGGTCCGCTGGGCTCATGCCATGGCTCTTTACCAACCGAAGATTATCAGCGTGGCCGTGATGCTCGACGCCTGTCAGGAACTGACGGAAACACTTCAGATCTCGTGGGTTCCCGTGATCTTCGTTGGAAGTGTACGCGTTGACGGCACCGCCGATGAATGGCGATTGAGCCAACGGGTGACGGCGATTACCTCCCAGGCATCGCAATCGCTCGGAAAAATTCGAGGCAACCCGTCGGCAAGCTAGGGGAAAAAACCGCATTCAATAGCTTAGCTTTTCTTGATCGCGCCGGTTTTTGTACGATGCCTTAGATACTGGTACTAAGCTTAGAAGACGTGGCAAGAGGTTTCAAGCGCCATGCGTCGTGGGAGAGAGGAAGGAAGACTCAACCCGAACGGACACCTGGTGGTCATCGGTGATATCGTTCCGAAGAATTCATGCTCATGACAACGCATTCTCTGCCCAAGATGCATCGCATGACGATGGGCTCTGCCCGGGAGTCCCGTCATGAGCAGCACGCCGACTTGCAACCCCAGGCGATGTTGTTATCTGAGTTCTACACCAAAAACAGTTGGACTGATGAGCTGATGCGCGATTGAGGATCGGGTCGCAATGATCACAAAACCGTCTTGAGAGCGGGTGTGGGCGAAATGACCCGGAACGGCTCGTCATCATCCATAAAGATCGACGGTTGCGATGCGGCATTGCCACACACACAAAGAGCGTGCAAAGCACAGCTCACCAAAGCACGAGCTAGGTTGAGGCGGAGGTCAAGCACGCACTACCCGAAGTCCTGGAGCAACACCCCGCGTGGGTCATCGTGGAAGATTTGAGTTGCCTGCGCGGCCAGGCTCAAGAGCAGAACATGTCACGGCAAGTTTCGCTATGGATGCCGAGCCTTCTTAATGAACGGCGGGATTTTAAGACAGCGACGAGAGGTTCTCGCCTCCAAACGGTTGCGTCCGTATACAAGTCAGCAATGCTCTGGCTGTGGTTTCACGGCTCAAGACAACCGACGGGATCATCGCAGAGGCTTCTTTGGTGGCACGATCGATACCTCCGATGGTAAGGCAGCGAAGATGATCTTGAAGCGTTTCAGGGATCGCGAAATCAAGCCTGGGATGAATACCATGCGAATCAAGACGATGCTGGATTGCAGCCGCCTCCAGATCACGGGACCAATCCTGGGTGCCAGGGGTGAAGCGGATGACCGTCACGTGCCACCGTTAATGGTTGGACTCTGGTTTGAAGAAAAAACCGTGATTGCGAAAGCGGAGAGCGAACCATTAAGGAGAAAATGTGCCTGAGTAAGTGCAGGCCGATTCTCGATAACGGACACATTGCGGAATGACAGCGGTCAACGCCCTCGCCGAGGGGACGCGCCGTGGGCGGGCCCGGTGGGAGTTTAAGAGACGCTTGGTTCGCGACGCGTGTCAGACGATCGCGGGGACCGCAACCGACAACGCAAAGGGGGTCGACTTCTGGATTCTTGCGGAGTGTCCCTGCCACGCGCGTCTCACACTCAGCAGTCACAACGCAGGCTTGCCATGCGGGTTTGACAGTGACCAAAAGGCCACATTAACGATTGGCCGGGTGACGGTGGGAGCACGAGGGACGTCTGGTACCATCCGAACGCACTGCCACCGACCGTTGATGTTGCACGGAAGAATTCGCCGAGTGCCGAACTTGGTGGGCAAGGCCTACCGCCGATGGCCGATTTGGCGGGCAGCCACCGTCCGCCCTTGACGAATAATACCCTACCTGGTATTAATATATCCCATACGCATGGTCCACCATAACAGGAGGGTGATACGATATGTTTGGCTTGAAACCACGGATCGCAGAGATCTCTGCCGCCGAACTGGAACAGCAGCTGAAGCAGTCCGCGAAGGACGTGTGGGTGCTCGACGTTAGAACCCCACGCGAATTCCAGCGGGGCCACATCCCAGGGGCCAAGCTGGTGCCCTTGGCAGAGTTGGCGGCACGTCTACACGAAATTCCGAAAGAACAAACCGTCATCACCGTGTGCCACTCAGGGGCTCGCAGCCGAATGGCCGCATCCTGGCTGCAAAAGGCCGGGTATGAGGTAAAGAATCTGGCTGGCGGTATGTTGCGTTGGCATGGCCCCGTTGGCTAATCGCGGTTGCTACCGCCCTCGCTTATACCCAGGTAGGTACTTAGGAGGGACCCTGCATGGTAAAACATTTGAGTTCTGAACGCGTGGCAGCGCTCGCACGGTCGGGGCAGGCCATGATCATCGACGTTCGCGAGAGTGGAGAGTATGCGGGCGGTCATATCCCGCGGGCTAAACACATTTCGCTAGGCCAGCTCGTTCACCGTCTCAAAGAGGTGCCCAGGGACAAGACGGTGGTCGTGGTATGCCGATCGGGCAGCCGCTCGAAGAAGGCCGCCGAACTGCTGAGCGAGGCCGGATTTCGCAATGTGTACAACATGTCGGGTGGCATGCAGCACTGGTCGGGTCCGACGGTGCAACATTGATCGCCAATCTCAGCCTCCCACGGCTGAGATTGGCGCGGATATCGGGCGCAGGTTCTATCCACGGCGGCCGTTTGCCATGAGCCGCCTAAGGCGGAATCGACCACGGGTGTGCAACGGAAGGCTACTGCCGCGCCGCTGGCAGGCCTGGCCGAGTGTGTACAGCGGGAGCCTGAGACCACGGTGGCCGATTCCCCTGCCGTGGCCTCAGACCGCTCGTCACCGGCCGCCCCTGCGTGGTTTCCGGGGCCCGCAGGCTTGAAACGCTCCGAAGTATCAGCAGCTTGGCTGACGTTGCTTTGGGAACCATGCCATCGCCAACCTACTCAATCAGAATCCCATCGAGAGCCCGTGAAATTGGGGCTCTGGAACGCATCCGATGCTAACCTGATCAAATGTCCTGGTCGATCAGGTAGCCGGACCTGACGTAGCCAATCAGCGTTTTGCACTCGTCACGAACTCTCCGTGTACCATTTTCATGAAGCCACCAGTTGTCGGCTCGCGTAGTCAGGTCATTGACGGGGCACAGACTGAACGATATCCAATTGGGCATGTAAGTCTTAAATGTCAGGTGCGCTCTGCGCATATGGAACGTCGTGGTCACGATTAGGATCCGTCGAATGGTATGTAGCTGAAAAGCCCGGTCGAGAGTCACCAACGAACAGAGAGCATTCTCCTTGGTGTTCTTGGACTGGGTTTCCACTAAAATGTCGGATTCCGCAATGCCGTGCGCAATCACTGCCGATCGCATCACCAGCGCTTCCGGGAATCTTTGGCGGTCCCATGTCGCACCGCCGGAAAGCAATATCTTGGGTGCCCGTCGAGCGCGGTACAACTCAATGGCTTTGGGAACGCGGTATTGAACAGCGTGGTTACTGCCTAACACGAGAATACAGTCTCCCTGGCATCCATCATCATGAACGTCGTACAGGAGTCGGGTCATCTGATCGTTCGTAAGTCGAGCTTCATCGAGCTGTGAAATGCGCACGGATTCTCGCTCCCGATTTTCTATAAGTGTATCGAAGACGCTCGCCGACTTTCAACTCTTATAGCACAGGATCGGGCGAGTGCCCAGTTATGAGCTCGCCGGGTATGAATCCTGGATGACTGCATTGTGGCCAAGCAACGGTGCGAATTCTAACAGGGCGGTCGGCGGACGTCGTTCCGGCGCCCGCTCATGTCCCTCGCGCAACCACTTGTTGCAGGGAATCTCGATGGCGAGAATCCAGGGGGAATTTCTTTCTTCACCGCCGACACAGCCAGCCTGCACGCGTTGCCCGGGTTTGGCGCCGATTGCCACGCCTGCAGTCTCATGAGGCTTGGGGACAGGACCACCGGAAATGGGACCCTTGCTTCATCACCTGCGGCCGGGTTGAATTGAAGCAAGTACCGCGGGTCATTGCGCATCGTGGCTGCCGGGCCAGTGCTTGATGATCGCTTTGGGATCGAAGGAACCCTGTCGTCATTTGATGAGCGTGCTAGTGGTGTGACGTCTCCGTTTCGCGCAACGCCCGTTTCAAGATCTTGCCGGTATCCGTCTTGGGTAGCTCGGAGACCAAGGCTAGGCTCTTTGGCAGCTTGTAACGGGGCAGCCGCTCGGCGGCGAAAGCGAGCAGGATTTCTCGAGTTAGGCGACCGTCATGGGCGACCACGACGGCATGGACGCGCTCTCCCCAATAACGGTCGGGAATGCCCACCACACCAACCTCTTTGACCCATGGATGCTCCCGGAGAACGTTTTCAATTTCCAACGACGAAAGCTTTTCGCCCCCGGAATTGATTAGGTCTTTTTCTCGGTCGATTAAATAGAGATATCCGTCGGGGTCGAGGTAACCGACATCGCCGCAGGTAAACCAATCGTCGGGATGTGCCGAAAATTGGTCGGGTGCGCGGTGATAACCGGCGAACACGCTGATCCCACGGCCGTAGATAGTTCCTGCGCTGCCTGGCGGGCAGGCCGCCGATCCCTGGAGGACCGTGAGCTCCATGCCGAAGGCCGGTTTGCCAACACACAAACTGGCTTCCGGGCGCTCGTCCCGCAGGAGCGAAAAGACCGCCTCGGTCGCTGAATAGAGCACCGAGATCTTTAGTGCAGGCCACGCACGCGACATGTCGCGGCGCGTTTCGGTGAGCAAGGGAGCACTCGTGGTAATGATCTGGCGAAGGTTCCCCTGGTCGAATGCTTCGCGCCTGGCCTGGGGGAGATCGAGCACGGACTGCACCATGGTCGGGACCATCAGGGTGATCGTGCCGCCATAACCGGTAACGCTGTCGGCGAACTGTGCCGCGTCAAAGGGGGTGATCAGCACAACGGTAGCTCCCGCCTGAATAGCCGCTAGCGTGAATCCGACGCCTCCCATATGAAACAGCGGATAGGGGTTGATGAGACAGTCGTCGCGGTGCATGCCCGCCGAGGCAAGCAGGCTGTAATTCCAACCCCAAAGGCTCCCGTGGGTATGGCGCGCGCCTTTGGGGACGCCGGTGGTGCCCGAGGTATACAAGACGCCAGCAACATCGGCATCGACTGCCTGATCGGGAAAAGGCTTGGGATCCTGGTCGAGATCAAGCGTGGCTTGACGAGGAATCCAAGCGCGTACCCCGGTTAGCGTGTTGATCCAGGGCGCCAACTGGGCCGTCAACGCATCGTCGTGGACGATGGCCGCCGCGCCGGCATGGCCGAGTTGGCGCATCCAGTCAGCGGGGGAGGCGTTGGGATTCAACGGACACCAGACTGCGCCCAGTTTTCCCACCGCGAACAGCAAACTGACCACCAGCAAGCTGTCCGTCGTTAGATAGCCGACGATATCGTGAGGCCCGACTCCCTGCGTGTGAAGGAACCGGCCGAGGTTGGCAGAGGCTTCATCGAGATCGCGATACGACAGATGACGGCCGCTCTTGGCATCGATGACGGCGGTTTGTTCCGGCTGGGCATGAGCCCAGGCAGACAACAGGCTGCCGGTGGTGAACTGGCTTCTCATCGATTGGCTCACATCCTTTGCTTAAGGCACCACTGCTCCTTGCCCCTAGGGTTCATCGTCTTGATGGCATTGTGCTAGGGGTCTTTAGGTAAGCTATTCGGCAGATTGCCAGCATGCGCCAAAGCCAGCAAATGTTGGGCAGCGGAAGTTCCCCAACGGTCAGGGATGTTTTCCGGGCTAAGCAAGGGGAACCCCCCATAAGAATGGATGATCCCGCTTGGCGAGGACCCAAGGCGACCCGTGAAGGCGGGGACGGGTTGCCGGCAGGCGGACAATGCGGGCGTTGGGGCCACGCAGAATTGCCCCAGGTGTCGGACAGTCGGGAGCCGAATGGTCCGAAGTCGTGTCCTGCGTCCGACTTCTTAACGATTGCTGCCTGATCCGATCGAAAGGAAACGGCCCTCCCCCATGGTGAGAAAGCCGTCGCCGTCAGCAGCAACGTCTGCCAGCGATCCCGGAAACCTTGACTGCAATCCGTTAGGATTCCATTGCCAACCGAGTTGACCGAACGGATCGTAGTTGGCCAGCATGACAATGAAGCTCCGGAGGGAGTTGGAGACCGTGTCGCGTCAAAGTCTCGCGGGGAACGGGGAGTTCCGGGTCGAGCGATTGCGTTATCGGGATATTTCAAGCATCGCCGCCCTCGAGCGCCTGGTATTTTCGGAACCGATGTCGTTAGGCAATCTCTGGCGGCACGCGCTGTCGGACCGGACCGCCTATCTCGTGATTCATCGGCACAACACCGTGATCGCCTATTTCGGCTTTACGTTCTGTGAGCGATACGCCCACGTCCTGGCCAATGCCACCCATCCCGACTATCGACGGCAAGGGCTGGCCCACCGCCTGTTGAGCGAAGGAGAACAGGTGGCCCGCGCACGCAGCGCGCGGGCATTTATTGGCGAAGTGCGGTGTTCCAACTTGGTTCAGCTCAAAGCCCTGCAAGCGATGAACTGGCACATCGCGGGGCAAATGCTAGCGTTTTTTGGCAATGGCGAAAACGCGTACGTCGTAATCAAAGTTTTCGATTGATGGGTGAAGCCGGCACCTGAGAAAGGATTAAACGTTCCGCCAGCTCAAGACCGTCATCCATTCCGAAGGTGCCTAGCAACAAAAGAATGCCACCCCGAGGCAGGCGATCGAACGCGGCGGCGATTGCGTCGGGAAGTTCGCGATAGAGGTCAACGCTCAAGCCGCCAGCGCGGGCTTGTTCGACGAACGCCTCCGATTCTTCGGGACGGACCCGATAGTCTACAGCCATGCGGGCAAGTTGTTGCTCGCTGAGGGTTGCTACTACGGGGGAAAAATGGAGGCGTCGGTTCCATTCGGCGAGCACGTCGGCGATGTCTCGATTTACGGTGGTTCCGCGGTTGCCCCGGATAGCGTTGACGACCACCAGAGGTCGCTGGAACCCTTGCACCGTAGCCATCACCGCTTGATAGCTGCCGGGATTCATGGCAACATCTGTGATTAGCGTATAATCGCCCGCATCGCGTGTTTGCAGCCGGCGCGGAGCCGATGCAAAGGCATCTAAGGCCTGCGAGGCGAGCTGGGGATCGATGCCCAAGTGCATCGCCATGGCTAGAGCCGCCAGCGCGTTGAGGATGTTGTGTGATCCAGGGACGGGCAGATGCACCTCTGCCATGAGGCGCCCGTGATAGAACCAGCGCCAATGGGATCCGTTCTGATCCAGGCCCAGGACCTGGCCACGCACGTCGGCTTGCTCACCAAGTCCGAACCGGAGTAATCGATCCGCTGTCAACCGCGACAGGTCTGCCACCACGGGGTCGTCTGCATTGAGCACTGACCCGCCGCCGGCCGTCACATAACGTAAGAGACTCGATTTCGCCCGCACGTACTCTGCAAAACTGCCATGAAAGTCCAGGTGATCAGGGGTAATATTAGTAATCGCCGCGGTATGAAAGGTTAATCCGGTGATACGGCCGAGTTCCAGAGCATGCGAAGACACCTCGACGACCACGTCCTCGACCCCGCGGTTGACGGCCTGGCGGAGAAAGCACTGCAGTTCGGGAGCGTCGGGCGTCGTCATATGGGGACGAAAGGGGGCACGGACCCCTTGAACGCTGTTGGTGGTCCAAAATCCTACCCGGCGACCGGCCCGAGTCAAAATGGCCGCCAGCATGTAGGCGGTGGTGGTTTTGCCATTGGTGCCGGTCACTCCGTGCAGGCGTAGGGTTCGCGCCGGAAAACCGTACAGCCGCTCGGCCAGCACCGCCAGGAGGGCGCGCGGATTATCGGCCTGGATCCAGGGAACCGCCCGAACGGATTCTCCTCGCGCGCGGTCTGCGGGCACAGATGCCAACACGGCCGCAGCGCCCCGCGTCACCGCATCAGGAACAAAGAGCAGGCCGTCGGTCTTTTGCCCCCGGAGCGCTACAAACAGGGTCCCTGGCATGACGCGCCGCGAGTCGTTAGCAATGGCGTCGATGAGGATCTGATCATATTCGGGCCGGATCCCGCGGCACGCGATACCGTCAAACAGGTCGGCTAATGCGCAAGCCATTTTGACACCTCGGGCTGGAAGATATAGATGAGATACGAAGTATCCTACGCGGGATACCACTCCGAAGTGCCTATCCCGGAGCCGCCGGGGGTGCTAGGTGCTCTCTCTTTGGCATAGGCATCAAGCAGAACGCCGAGCAACGGCCGTCGGATCGGGACGAGAATCGATGGGGGAGGGCGCTGGGTGAACTTCGACTTGACGCGAAACGATAAGGAAATGCAAGCCAGGGTTCGAGAATTTGCCCAAGACGTGGTGGCGCCAGGCGCCGGGGCGCGCGACGAAACGGCTCGCTCTTGTTTTGACTTACTGCAGCAAATGGGCCCGCTGGGCTTTTTGGCAATACCGTTGGCTTCGGAATGGGGCGGAAGCGGCAGCATACTGCAATTTGCCCTGGCGGTGGAGGAAATTGGCCGGGTCGATGCCGCTTTGGGGATAGGGTTTGCATCGCACGTCGCCCTGGGCTGTATTCCCCTCGAACTTCTGGGCACCGACGGCCAAAAGCAAGCCTACCTGGGACCGGCGCTGGCCGGCACCCATTTGGCGGCGTTTGCCTTGACCGAGGCACAAGCCGGCTCGGACGCTCGTAATGCGCATACGTTGGCCGTCCGTGAAGGTGAGGAATGGATCATCTCCGGGGAAAAACGGTTCATCACCAATGCCCAACATGCGGGCTATGTCTTAGCAACCGCGCGAACCGCAACCGAACCCAAGGACTTGTCCGTCTTCCTGATTCCGGGAGGGCACCCCGGGCTTTTCGTGCATCCCCCGCTCTCCAAGTTGGGTCTCAGGGCTTCGGAGACCTGCGACCTTTCCTTGACCGGCGTTCGCGTACCGGGCGAACACTTGCTGGGGGAAGAAGGCAGGGCGTTGCCCCAACTGCTGGATGTGCTGAACGGAGGGCGGATTGGCCTTGCCGCGCTCGCCGTCGGCATTGCCGGGGCCTCACTGGCCGCGGCAATGGACTATGCTGAACGGCGCCGTCAGTTTGGCCGGCCAATCTCGCAGTTTGAAGCCATTCAGTTCAAATTAGCGGATATGGCCGTGGGGGTAGAGGCGGCCAGAATGCTCACCTGGAAGGCAGCCTGGCTTAAGGATCACCAGGAACCATGCGGCCAGGCGGCAGCCATGGCCAAGCTGTATGCTTCGGAGACGGCGACTCGCGCGGCGAGCCAAGCCCTACAAATTCACGGAGGTGCCGGCTACATGTGCGAATATCCCGTCGAGCGCTACCTGCGCGACGCCAAAGGACTGGAAATCGGCGAGGGGACTTCGGAAATTCAACGGCTGACCGTAGCCCGCCAGTTGGGCATGCAAAAGCCGTGGTGAGGCGCAGGCCATTTGCCTGCGGCAATGTTTCCTGAGCCCACGTCGGCACAGGTTGGTGACGAGAGGATTGGCAACTCTGGCAGCCGGCGCATGGCGGAGTAGGGCCTGGCGCACCGTCCTTGACCCGGAACGAGCGCCGAGGCCCTGGCCCGCAGCGCACGCCGCTGATGCCATGGTAAAATATCGTGCTACGTAATTCGTGCTCCGATTGGCCTGCGGCTCCCAAAGGCGCTTTGCCCCCTTGCTCGCTGACGCTAAATCTGCTATAACAATGCTTGGGATGCGGTCGTGGTGTAGCTCAGGAGCACGCGAGCCTTCCCGGCTCGAGGCGGCGGTGCGATGCCGACCCGACCGCTCCATGATTGTTGTGCGGGCGTCCCTGGTCCGAAAATACTAGGTTCGGGAAACCGGATGATCGGTATAGCAAATCTCCCCGTCCATCGGTGGGGAGTTTTGTCGCTTGCGGTCGCCCAGGGGGCGACCGGTTCAAGGGGCATCTCATAGCCCAGCCCGTCAAGGCGACGGCGGGCCCTCCGCGTCACGGCTTCCGCACGGCTACACGATTCAGACCCGTTGACTCGAGCGCCACCCGTTTCGGTTCGAGACGCGACAGGCGGCAGGAGTCAGTGTTGCTTCGACAGATTGTCCGCGCGGTCTCTACCAAGGCACTGCGAAAAGTGATTGCCCAATGTGGTCCGGTCGGACGACCGTTTGCCGCCACGGGCTTGGTTGCCGGGGCCGCTCCGCGCCGGGTGGCTAAGGCCGTGGAGCTGGGAAACGGCGCCACCAGCGGGCCGACTGCAGCGAAGACGTGACCGGTGACGCGGTCCTTCACCCCCGGGAGGCTCGCGTCGGCAAATGGGCGCGTGCGGTTCGCAATCTCTCGGTCAGCGGCCGCCATGAGCGCCTTGAGTTCAGACACATGGCGGAGGGGCGCATCCACCGCAGGCCACGGGTGCGTGATGTCACCGAAGCGACAACGAGCGTGGATTCTGCTTCGACGTCAGCTCTTAATTTGCATGCCGCGGGGTGCCACCAAAGTGAAGCAAATCGCTGCCGATTCGGAGAGGCCCTCTGAATTGTCTTGCCCGCGAAGTTGACCGTGATCACCTGGATCCGCGAGGGCTTGTTCAGCCGTCTCACCACGACGCGAACGGGGATTGCGTGCAACGCTCAGGGTTAGGGCACGCTGTCGGATGTGGACGTCCTCGCTTGCAGGCGGGCGAGTTGGCGCTAGGAGAAGGGGCCCGCTGAGCCCTCTCCTGCTAGCGCCGACCCATTGCCCTTACTTGCAGTTATTCATGTTGCCGGTCAGGACAGCCGATCCGAAGGTGCTTGGATTGGTGGATCCCGTGGGGGTTGGGTACACGTTCACCAGAGAGCCTAACGTAATATTGGGGCCGGTACCACTTCCACCCCAGTTGGGTTCGGTGCTGGATAGACTAAACATCAAGCCGCTGACCACAATTTGTCCCGTAGCGGGTTTGGTAAACGTGAAGGCATATTGTCCAAACGCGGATCCAAACGACGAAGGGGCAGGCAAGGCGTTCCCAACCACGTTCAGGTACGATAACGAAGAAAGAGAGGCCACCGAGGCCACTCCAAACGAGCTAGGGCTGGCAGCCGTTCCCGTGAGCACGACGGCACATTCGTTGGGACCCGGCGGTATGGGCGCAGGCCAGGAAATGCTTAAGGGACTGGGAGCGGCCACACTGTTATGGAGTCCCAAATGGTAGAACGTCGTCGGACCGACGCTGCCATCGGCAGTAATCCCTTCCGAGGCTTGGAAGGCTATAATCGCCGAACGAACGTCGCTATACATTCCGCTGAAGTTCCCGGAATAGAAACCGAGTTTGTTCAGCAAGACTTGGACGAAGGCCACGTCAAACCCATTGCGCGCCGGATGGTTCGGGGGACCCCAGATGGCCCGGCCACCTGCGAGGGTGTAAATCCAGGAGGCATCGTAAAATCCATACCCGGCGATCGCATTACTGGGAAAACCGGTATCCCCGTTCGCCGCTGCGTCGGCTTTGAAGGCGATCACGGCGCTGGCGGTTTTTGGGCCAAAATTCCCATCGGCCGGACCTCCGAGCAAGGTGGCGTAACGGAAACAGTTCAAGCGGTTTTGCAGGATGGTGACGTCACCGCCGGTGGAGCCCTTCTCTAACTGTTCACTGCCGTAGACCGGACCGCCATAGGAGGTATGAGGTCCCACACCCTGGCCGAATATGAAGTAAGTGTTGGGACCCACAACCCCATCCGCGGTCAGGCCAAAATACGATTGGATGCTTTTGACCGCCGTTTGGGTTTTAGGCCCGTAGGTGCCGTCAATAGGGATAGGGGTTCCAATCGGCGCTCCGGGGCCAGTCATCGTCTTTAGCATCACGTTGAAGACCGCCTGTATCACGGCGATGTCCGTGCCTTTTAACGAGGGTGTCTGCACAGACAGCGTTCGGCTGCCAAATGGCACGTAAGGAGCAAACGTCGTATCAAATAACGCCATAGCGACTCCTCCTTGGAAAAGTTTTGGTATAGCCTATGGCATTTACGTTGAAATGTGTGTGAATCCCGCAAGAAGAAAATGCCTGCGATCGGCCTTTTTCGTCACCGCGCCGTAAAGATGTGTCATTCCCCATCTGCGCTACATTGCCATGCAGATCAAAGTCTCGGGAGGTCATTTTCTCGAGCCTTAACGTTGAGCGTGACATGCCACCTGTTGAGTGCCGTGTCCGATTTCGACGAGGTCCGGATCCTGCGACTGGCAGATTGGGAGCGCAACGGGACAGCGAGCAATAAAGGGACAACCGTGATCGCTGGGGCTAGTCGTCCATGCAGGCTTCTCATCGCTTAATTCCGGCCACGCTGCATCCACTCGCGGAATGACCCGCAATAATAATTGCGTATAGGGGTGGGCAGGGTGCTCAAAGACGGTGTCAATCATGCCAGACTCCACGATTTTGCCTCGATACAGCACGACCACACGATCCGCAATCATCCGGGCGCTGGCCATGTCGTGGGTAATATAGACGATGGCACGCACCGATGTTAGCTCTCGCAGCTCGTTCAGGAGTCCCAAAATTTCAGCACGAATAGAGACGTCGAGCATGGACACAGGTTCATCGGCGACGATGACCTGAGGACGACAGGCCAAGGCCCGAGCAATAAGAACCCTTTGTCGTTGACCTCCGGATAATTCGTGGGGAAGTTTAGGCAAAAATAGTTCGGGGGGAGTGAGCTTTACCTGCTCCATCAAGTTCTCTATCGCGATCGTCAGCGCGTTTCCGGACAGTTTTGAAAAGTTAATTAGTGGACGTGAGATCACGTATTCGACCGAGTTCAGAGGATTGAGGGCGCTATAAGGATCTTGAAACACGAGTTGAACAGCTTGGCGGGAAACGGTTTCTATGGGTTTGCCTTCTAGGCGAACGAATCCACGGGTCGTCATCTCAATGCCGTTCAAAATTTTCGCGATGGTGCTTTTCCCACTTCCGCTTTCTCCTACCAAGGCTAGGATCTCTCCAGCCTCAAGGGAAAATGAAACGTTCCGGAGTGCGACAACGGTAGGGTGTTGCTTCGGTCCATAATATTTGGTGAGACCTTCGATTTCAAGCACTGGGTCCGCCATGCACTTTGCCTCCTTCCTGACGTACGAAGCAACGGACCTGTCCAGTTCCCACCGGCAGAAGTTCGGGCCGCGAATGAAGGCAGCGTTCTTCAGCGATCCGGCAACGGGGAGCAAACGGACAACCGATGAAGTTTTCTCTCAGATCTGGCGGCGAACCTGGAATGGAAAGAAAACGTTGGTTCATATCGACTCCCGACTCTGACCGCGCGATGTCGAGCAAGGCTTCGGTATAAGGGTGCAAAGGCCGAGCCACAAGATTCTCTGTGTCTTGAACTTCCACGATTTCTCCCGCATACATGACCATCACCCGATCGGCCAACTGCACGACGACCCCCAGATCGTGGCTAATAAACAGTAAGGAAAAGGCTTCTTGGGCCCGAAGCTTCTTGAGCCGATTGAGAATTTCCCACTGCACAACCACGTCGAGGGCTGTAGTTGGTTCGTCCATCACCACCAATTTTGGATGGAGCACGAGGGCCAAGGCGATGCCGACGCGTTGGCGCATGCCTCCCGACAACTGATCAGGATACTCCGCAAGGACGCGCTCCGGTATGTTGACCAGTTGCAAGACTTCCCGAATCCGTTGATTCATTGCGGTGGGGCTTCCAAATCGATGTTGGACCAGCACATCGCGAAATTGACGGGAAATGGTAGTAACCGGATTTAATGCGTTCATGCCGCTCTGCAGCACGACGGCGACCTTCGTCCAGCGATGTGGTTTGAGATCTTGCTTGGGAGTCGTGGACCAATCGACCCCGTCGATGGAAATGATTCCGCCAAGAATGCGTGCAGGTGGTCGTTCAATGCGCACCATGGCAAAACCCAGGGTGGATTTGCCGCTGCCCGACTCGCCAACCAAGCCCACGAATTCATTCGCTTGGACTTCGAGGGTCACATCATTAACGGCCACCACAGGATTGATCCGTCCATAGCCAACAGATAGATGACGCACTTGCACCAAGGGACTCACTGGCTATCCTCCCGTAACTGGGGATTGGCGATGGCATCCAGCCCAAAGTTGATCAATGCGAGGCTCATTCCAAACAGCGCGATGGCGATCCCCGGGGCGATGATCCAGGCCCATTGATTGAGGGGCAGGGCATTATCGTTCTGCGCCCAAAACAGCATGGTCCCCCAACTATTGGTACCCGGATTTCCTAGCCCCAGAAACTCTAGCCCAGTTGCCGCCAACAGTCCTGTCATGCAAGCACCCAGAAAGTGAGCAGCCACCAAGGACATCATGTTCGGCAGAATTTCGTGGTACATGATCCGAAAATTGGAGTCCCCCGACAACCGGGCGGCGACAACGTAATCCCGCTGGTTGAGAGAAATCACTTGGGACCGATAAACCCGTGAACCCCAGGCCCAACTCGTGATCACGATGACCAGCACGATGATGTCGAGTCCGTGGGCTGGAGCGTAGGCAGCTACTACGATGATTAGGGGCAGTCCTGGAAGAACCAGGAAAACATTCGTTAAAAAGCCTAAGGCTTGGTCCACCAGGCCGCCAATGGTTCCTTGCACCAAGCCGATAAAGAGCGCGAACACTGTAGAAAAGATCCCGACTAAGAAAGCAACACTGAGGGATACGCGCGTACCCCAAATCAATTGGGACAACACATCTTGGCCCGACTGGGTCGTGCCTAGCCAGTCTTTCCAGGTCGGGCCGTGCATCGTAGTGGTGATGGCTTGGGTGGGTGAGTATGGAGCAATCCAGGGTCCAAATGCGTACACAATGAGGAATCCCGCAAGCATCAACAAGCCGATGCGCGATCTCCGATCACGCCAAAGTGTGATCAGAATCGCCAGGGACATGGACCGCCGTTTAGGGGTGAGCGTGGGTGCAGAAATCTTTTCAGTGGTGACCATGGGTCTGGCCTCCAGTGTGTACTCGCCGGATCCGAGGGTCGAGAACGACATAGGCCAAGTCAGCCAGGAAATTCGCGGCGAGTACGCAAGCGACAATGACGACGAAGATTCCCTCGAGCAAGGGGTAATCCTGATTGATTGCCGCGTTATACAAAAGATAGCCCATTCCGGGATAGGCAAAGACCACTTCCACCAGCAACGATCCCCCTACCACGAATCCGATCGCCATCGCAAACCCGGTAAAGTTCGGCAAGATGGCGTTGTGAGCGGCATAGTCAATCGCTACCTTCACATTAGAGAGGCCTTTGGCCTCTGCGAGTACGATGTAATCTTCGCGAAGCGTGGTTAGCATGTTATTACGCATAGAAAGTAGCCATCCGCCAATCGAACTAACCAAGATAGTGGCAGCGGGGAGAATAGAGTGGTAGACTACTGAGGCTCCAAATGAAAACGACGGACCTGGATTGATTGCGCTGCTGTAGGACCCGGTAAGGGGAAACCAATGGACGAGATACCCTAGGATGTACAAAAGCGCCATAGCCAACCAGAAGTAGGGAAAGGCCGAGGTAAACATGGCAACCGGGGTAACCCAAGTGTCAAGACGACTTCCGCGACGCCAAGCGGCGATGATGCCGAGACCCGTCCCCAGGCCGAAACTTAACAACGTCGTAATGCCAATAAGGCCTAGCGTCCAGGGCAAGGCATGAAAAATCTCGGAGGTGACGGTATAGGGAAAGTACGTATACGACCGCCCAAAATTGAAGTGGATTACCTGCATCAGGAAGGCTCCGTACTGAGAGAAGAGCCCTTGATGACTGATCCCTAACATGACACTCAATGCGTGCTGAGCACTAGGCGGAAGTACGTCGCCGTTCTGTTCAAATCGCGCTAAGATATCGGCAGCAGGACTGCCAGGCATCAATCGAGGGATCACAAAATCAATGGTAATCGCCGCCCAAAACGTGCCAATCAACAGTGCGAGGCGGGAGATGAGATAGCGCATGAACGAGGCCTCCTTGCAAAGTTTCCCGGCGAGCGGACGGCGCACTAATCATTGAAGGAACCGAGTTGCGCCGTCCCTCTAGATACTATGGCGGTTACTTGGGACGGAGGTGGGTGAGCACCAACAAATCGTTGGGATAGGGGTTCATCGCATCCGCGTAGGGATTGGCCTTGGTTGGCCAGCCCACATAGTGGACAGTAGTGTACTCATTCCAATTTTGTCCATAAACGGTGTAGATGACTGGGAGTTTGGTCACCAATATGCGTTCGATTTGATCGATGATTGCGTGTTGCTTAGCGGGGTTCGAGGTCTTTCCAAATTCGGACAACAACTTATCTGTCTGGGGATTATTCCAGCGTTCTTGGTCACCCACGGCGAGCTTGCCGATCGGAGCACTAAACTTGGAATTAAGCAGGCTGTTGTACACATACCACGGCGTGGAGTCAAATGCTGTGCTGGTATTAATCCAGAGGTTATAATGGCCAGCATCGACGTTGCTCGTAAACGTCGAAACCGAGGTGGCCTCAACGGTCACTTTAATGCCGAGCGCCTTCAGTTCTTGAGCAATGATCTCGCAACTCGCCAACGTATTGGTGTATCCGGCAATGACGCCAATATTAAAGGAAAGCGGCCCTTTCTTTCCCACTAATTGGCCCTTGGCGTTCTTGTGCAGTCCCATTCTCGAAAGCAGCGCTGCGGCTTTTTTCGGGTTATAACGATACTGATACTTCTTCATGAGCGATTTATCTAACCAACTTAGCTGCTCAGGCGCTAAGCCGGACTGGTTCGCTGGCGGCATTTCCCCATAGTCGGCCTGGGTCGAAATTAGCTTGCGGTTAATAGCGTAGGCCATCGCTTGGCGAAATTTCAACTGATTAAACGGGTATTCGGTCAAGTTCATGTCTAGGGACTGTGGGGAATTGGAAACGAACCAATATTTGTACTGACGAGGGTCTTTGCTCACATACACCTTCTTGATGTTAGGAATAAACAGACCGACTTGATCGAAAACTCCCTGGCCCACTTCAAGGTCACTAATCGTGTTGGTGGTCAAGACCTTGACATCGATTTGGGGAATTTTAATCAATTTTCTTTGCCAGTAGTGTGGGTTCGGTTTTAGCGTGTATTCGCTGGGGTTAAACGTATTGAGCATGAAAGGGCCGGTGCCGATTGGATGCGGGTCGGTGAAGGTCACCGGATTGGCCACTTTGCTCCATTGAAAGGCGGGAACGATCGGCGTCTCTGCGATATATTGGAAATCGGTCACTGTTGGGCTCTTGAACTGAAACACCACGGTATTTCTAATGGCTCTGACAGACTTTAGGGCCTTCCACACACCGTTCAGATCCAACGAAGGATACCTTTTCAGCATGTTAAAGGTAAAGGCTACGTCTTTGGGACCAAATGGCCTGCCATTATTCCATCGGACTCCAGACCGTATGGTAAAGGTCAAGGTCATATTGTGGTTTGACCAGTGATAAGCGGTGGCTAACCAGGGAATGGTTTTGCCTTCGATCGGATTGATGATATATAAGGGTTCGAAAATTTGGGATCCCCCCAAACTGTTGACGATTCCATATGGATTAAAGTTTTGTTGAAAGGTTGGAGAGCCATACTCACCAAGAGTTAACGGAGCGGCGGTTGCTGCGTAGGCTGGTAATGAACCAAAACTGAGGCCCAAGCCTAAAACAGCTAGCGTTGCGAATCCCGAAAGAGTACCAAGTCGACGATTCATCGCTTTATCTCCTCCTCGTTTCTGTTTCTAACTCTGTGGGCAAAGTGAGATAGGTTGTAAACAGGCCGGCAAAACTACTAAATTCTTGCCAAAGCAACTCAGAGGTTTAATTCGTAACATTTCTTTCAAAGAAAAGAAATGAGAATATAAGCTGATAGTATACAGGGAGATGTTGAAAGTCAAGTCAAGGATGGTCTGCGCGTATTGCCGCGGTCTCGGGATGGGGTTGGCAGTCGGGATCCAAATCATGATGATAGTACCATCGTAATATCGAGAGCGCGCTCAATAGTGCGAGCCTCGCCCGTCTGTACGCACGTCGACGGGTCACTTTCATTTTGTGGTTGGTATCCTCCATCCATGGGCCCGTTCCTAATCGCGGGATAGCGCAGGCAATTTTTCACAGCCTCGATGTGTTGCTGCAGACCACCGGTTCGTGGGCATCGTGTTGACAGACAGCAAGCCACTACCGGACTTCCGGCCAAGGGGAAATCCGCCGTGCATCGCAGGGAGTACCCGAGGAGGTACCCGCTTTACCGGCAAGGGAACGGCACAGGATCGAGGGTAGCGGTTGGGGGTTTTCTGATGATGGGAACGGTCACGGCTACCAGCAGGACTTTCGAGGTTGCGGTTCCGATCCTGCGGCTTAACGTCAGTAGATGCTAAGCCCAGTCGAGACCTGGGATCCATCGTAAGCATCCCGGTATTCTCGTTTGAGGCGGTTCCGCGTGTCATAGGCGTCTTAAATTTTGACGTAACTATTTAGGTATACCCCTCAACCTCAACGTCTTCCCCCAAGAAAATAGACCAAAATATGTCGTCAGCCCTTCGTTTTTTTTCTGGACCCTGAACAAATTGTGTGGTATATAGTCA
>JAJZZH010000195.1 GCA_021797675.1 Bacillota bacterium
GGTCGGATGTTGAAGCCAAAGCTAAGCGCCTGAAAAGGTTCTTAGCGTTGCGGTGGAGTCCGGATCCAAGCTTCGGCCTTTAGGCCGGGGTAGTTGACCTTTCAGCGTCTCTAGAACGGGGAACCTCTAAATGGGCCGTGCAGGAAAAATGGCTCCGCCCAGATCGGCGAAGCCCACGCGGTTAACACCTCACAAATTCTTCGTGGCGGCGTCCAGCCAACGTCGATCCCCGCGTGTACGGGGAAACCTGCTCACGGTCGTACGGAGTTCAGGTGTGGACGGGTTGCTTGGGCTAACCGCTATACGAACCATGCGCAAACTTACCTATGAGACCCAACAGCCTGTTGCGCTCGGATTATTCGCTCTTTCGCAAGCCGGTGGGCATGGCCGAATACGGTCCCAAGCCCCCGGCTTTAGCCGTGGGATCTATGACTCTTGGGAATCTCCCAGGCGTTCCTTGAGCACATTTAACTCGTTTCCCAGGTGGTGCATCTCGTCTTCGGCCATCCCCAAAAATTTTGCCAGTTCCCCTTGCCGTGACTTGTCGACTGCCATCAAATTTCTGAGTTCGTTGTAGATGTCCAAGACCTGATCCACTTCCCGTCGGAGGTGTTGCATACGGTCTTGGATCTCAATCCGTTCGTCGTGGACCTTGTCGGCGACGATCAAAGGGCTGAGCATGGCTAATAGTCGCGGGTCGTCAGTCAACACCCGCACCGCCACGGTTTCACCGCTATAACCCCGCGCAGCTTCAATCCACGTATACGGTTCGGGAATGGGAACTCCTTGCACATAGCCCTGCCAGGGAGCGATGGGCAGCTCGATGCGACGATGGACGGCGAGCGCAATGGCCAGAGCACGTTCGGGCTGAATTTGATGCACAAAGCGTACACGTTGCGGCTGAGCCATCAAGTAGCCAATAATGACTTGAATTGCGGGAAACTGGGCGCTTACCCGCCCTAAATAGACCAAAATCCGTTCATTTCCTTCGTTCGTCACAGCGTCGCGCGAAGACTCCGGCCTGTCGGGGCGGAGAGCAGCGCTTCCCTCCTGTCATCGTGTCATCATGTCATCGTGGATTGGTGGCGGGAACCGCGGCCTTCAGGCCCAAGGCCCTTCACGTATTGAATCGCTTGCGCCGTTGAGCTCGTCACGCCGGTCTCCTGACGAGCACCGGCCGCTATCGGTTGCCCAGCTACCGCCTCAGGATCCGGTTTCCGCCTGCGGCAGAGCATGCTGGGTACGGTATGCTGACCGAGACGGCTAACTATCCGGTCACACGAATACTACCACAAATCCCTTGACCTCGCCGCCCTGGGTCCGGTGCAAGCCCTACGCCACGTCCATTCCGTATCTTTAACCATCAACAAGTCAGGTCCAACAGCCCCTGATTTTTTTGCCGGACGGACATGGTAGCGATGCTCAATTTTGGGTATGCTTGCAAATTGGAAAGTATCTCCCACCTTCTCCATAAGCAATTATTGGGTGGGATCATGACGCCTTTGCCGGCCCAACCCGGCAGGAAAACCGACGGAAAGGGCGAATAACTAGGGTACGGCGTGAAAGACCTCGCAACGCTGCCCAGCCACTGCCGTAAACTGGGGATAACCGCAGGGCTCACACCGCCGCACGCTGGCCGGCGAATTGTTCGGAAGGGAGTTGACGGCCCGTGAAAACGTTGACCACCAATGAGATTAAGGCGCTCATCATTCTATTAGGCGACGAAGACATCAAGACGGCGCATGTTGCGCGCAAGGCTTTATTGGAAGCTCGCCATCAGGCGGAGCCTTTCTTGGAAGAGGCCAGAAACTCCCAGGATCCGCACGTTCGCACCCGTGCCTACAGCATTCTCGAGCGGCTGCGGCTCGACGATCTGGCCGACCATTTCCGCGGGTTTGCCTCGATGCCGTCCGCTTGGCTCGATCTGGAAGAAGGAGCATTCTTGCTCGCCGAAACGGAGTATCCGACGATCAATCGCCGGCACTACCGCACCATGCTAAATGACATGGCTGAGCAATTCCAAGTGCGCTCGGCTTCCAAGCCTCCCGTCAAGGGCCGTGAATTCCTTGAACTGTTTAATGAGTACTTCTTCGACGAACTGGGTTTTACGGGAAACCAAGAAGATTATCAGAATCCTGACAACATTTATATCAATCAGGTGTTGGACCGTCGGTTAGGGGTTCCCATAAGCCTTTCAATGATTTACCTATTATTAGCGTCCCGGCTGCGCATCCCGGTCGTTGGCATCGGCATGCCCGGCCACTTCTTGTTGCAGTATAATGACAGTTTGTTTATTGACACCTTCCACAAGGGGCAGCTGTTAAGCCGGGGGGAATGCGTCCAATTCTTGATGAACAACGGGTTCGGTTTTCACCCGGCCTATCTCAGCCCGACACCAACTCGATTTATGTTGGTCCGGATGCTGACTATTCTGATCCAGACGTACAGCACTCGGGATCCCGAGCGTGCCGATCTGTTGGCCGGATTTCGTGATATCCTGACCCGAAGCTATGCGAAGGTTTAACCCGCCCCAGCGATGGCTACCGGTCGCCGGCCATCTGCCTCAGGCGTCCGCAATGCGCCTGAGGACGTGTTGGGCCTCGAGGCGAGCAGGGATTTGCGCTCAGTCTTGGTGATAGATCATTTTAATAGTCATCCCTCCGTCAATCACCAAATTGGCTCCATTAATAAAGGTATTCGCCGGGTCGGCCAAAAACCGCACCGCGCGAGCGATATCCGGCGGTGAACCGACGCGTCCGCTCGGGTGCTGACGGTGGTCAGCGTCGCTGAGTTCCGGATAATGGCGATCCGCGGACTTCTGCCACGGTTCGGACACAACCCATCCCGGGGAAATGGCATTGACCCGGATTTGATCAGACGCTAGGCTGACCGCCATCGCATGGGTGAGGGCCAACAACCCGCCTTTGGCGGCGGAATACGCCTCGGTATGGGGTTCCGACATCAACGCACGCGTTGAGGCAATCTGGATCACCGCGGCGCCCTGGTTTGCACGCAACAGGGGCAACAAGGACTTCACCATCCAGTAAGCGCCCGACAAGTTGACCGACAGCACGCGATTCCACTCGGACACCGTGGTCGCTTCCATATCCTGACGAAACGGCACGGCTGCATTGTTAACCAAGACGGCCACACGGTCCGTGCGCTCGCCCAGCCAGCGAGCAAATTCCCCGACCGCCTCCGGATCCCCAACGTCGCCGGTATAGCGCCACACCGTGCCCGGCAGCTCATCCAGTGCTTCCTGGTCCATGTCCAAAACCGCCGCTTGCCATCCGCGCTCATGATCGAACTGGTCGACAATTGCCCGCCCGATCCCCTGTCCCCCGCCCGTCACCACGATGACTGACCGCTTTGCCATGGCCCCTTCCTTCCTCGCCCTTACGGTGTTCCCGCTTCAACCATCATCCTTCCCTATCTTGTATACTAAAGGCGGGGGCTGTGGTTTGTCGAGTCGTCGGCGCCCTTCCGGATTTGGAGCGGGCCCGTTAGCCGCCAATCGCAGACAGACGTCGGCATAGGTTGTCGGCATCGGCCAATCTAGACCATTTGACGGAGCAATTGCTCGCTGCCGGTCGAGTTGCTAGCGTAAGATTATCTATGGTAAGGTGACGCTGTTAACATCTGGAGCAGGAAATGTTTCCCAGATACCTGGGGATCAGTTGGATGGGCTTTCGGTTGGTGACCTTGTCGATCCAACGCTCGTCCATTGCATCTGAGGATCGCGTTCAACACCAGGCAGGCGACGGAACCATACATAACGAGATGGCTGCCGCTTTAATCACTCCGGACCACGGTGAATAGGGTATGGCAATGGCAGCCAGGGTTCAGGCCGCCGGCCGGACCAAGAACAATGCGACAGAGGCGGGGACGACCCGAAGTCAGTGGCTGGAGGAAGGCATGGAGCGATTTGACGTAACCATCATCGGCGGAGGACCGGTCGGCCTGTTCGGTACGGCCTTGGCCAGTTTGCACGGCATGAAGACCAAATTGATCGAGAGCTTGCCTCAATTGGGAGGGCAATTGGTCACCCTATATCCGGAAAAGTACGTGTACGACGTCGCTGGGTTCCCCGAAGTATTAGCCAAGGATCTGGCCAGCCACCTGATCGATCAGGCTCTGCGCTATCACCCTACCATCAGTCTGAATCAGACTGTTAGCCGGTTGGAAGCCTCACCCGATGGAGCCTATCAGTTGTGCACAGAAACCGCGACGCATGAGACGCGGACGATTTTGATTACCAGCGGACTCGGTTCTTTCATCCCGCGGCGGTTGCCAGAGCCTAGCGCAGAAGCCTTCGTCGACCACGGCATTTATTATTTTGTGCCGCCTCTCGCCCACTTTCAGGGCAAGCGCATCGTGGTCATCGGAGGCGGCGACTCTGCCCTGGACTGGGCACGAGCCATCGCCGACATCGCGGCCCACGTCACCCTGGTTCACCGCCGGGGCGAGTTTCGTGGCCAGCAAGCCACGGTCGACCATCTTCAGGGCCATCCGCGGGTCACCATTCGTACCTTCGCAGAGTGCGTGCAATTCCGTGGTCAGGAAAATCTTGAGGAAGTCGTCCTCGCCGACCATCGATCGCACACGGAAGAGACGCTGGCCGCGGATGCGGTGGTGGCCGCACTGGGCTTTGTGCCCGACTTGGGCCGACTGAAAGAGTGGGGGCTGAATCTCAAGGGGGGGTCGATTGTGGTGGAAGGCCCCATGCGAACCAATCGCCCGGGGATTTATGCGGCGGGCGACGTAACAACTTATGAAGGCAAGGAAAAACTCATTGCCACCGGGTTCGGTGAGGTGGGCAACGCCCTCGGTCACATTCGCGGGTACCTGGACCCCCGAAAGCGCGGTGGGTTGCCGCACAGTAGCAACCTCAAAATACAGGTCTAGGTTCAGGGGCGTCAGCCGCCCGAGGATACGCGCCGCCCGGGGCCCGATTGCTAGTGCTGACAAAACTGTGATGGAGATGGTTATTGATATGGATGATATTCACGGACGGCTTCGCCAAATCCAAAACGAATTTTCCGGCCGCTATAGTTTATACGCCGAACATTTGGGTACCCAGGAAGTAATCCAATTTGGCACCACGGAGCCGATGGAAACCGCCTCCACCATCAAACTCCCTATTCTGGTCGAGGCCCTTCGCCAGGTGGAACTCGGTCAGCTATCCCTGGTACAACCGGTGACCCTGGGCGCTGCGGACATGGTTGGCGGCTCGGGGGTCTTGCAGTCGCTGTCCACGGGCATTGCGCTCCCCCTGCATGACGTGCTGACGCTCATGATCGCGATTAGCGACAACGTCGCCACCAATATGACCCTGCGTATCATTGGTCTTTCTTCCGTCAATCAGTGCATGGCCGCTTTGGGCCTGCGGGATACCGAAATCAAAAAACGGATTGATTTCGCGCTACCCGGGCCCCTCGGACTCTCCACGCCCTCCGACCTCGCCCGCCTGCTGAAGGGCATTTACCATGGTACGCTGATCAACGCCCGTGCCTCGGAGGTGATGCGGACCATTTTGGCGACGCAACAATACAACACCATCCTCACCCGTTATCTACCGTACGAATTGCTCAACAGCGACGATGACCAGCCGCCGGTCCGGGTTGCCAGCAAAAGTGGCTCGCTGAGTGGGGTGCGTAACGACGCCGGGCTGATTACCAGCCCGTGGGGCGACTACGTCATCGTCATCATGAGCGAGGCGGCGGAGGACCTTCGCTTCCACCCGGATAACGAGGCCATGGTGATTTTGCCGAAGGTCAGCCGGGAGATCTTCGACTACTTCATCCCTGAAGCCCAGCGACGCATCTAGCACAGACGACGTCAAGGCTTCGCGATCAGCATGAGGGAGGACGATGGCTACCTGGCTTGGCTTATTTTGGGGGTTCTTTAAGGTTGGTATTTTGGGCTATGGAGGCGGTCCCGGTTCCATCTCCCTCATCCAGGCGGTTGCGGTTCGTGACTATCACTGGATGGACGCTAGCCAGTTCGCCGAAACCCTGGCCGTGGGCAACGCGCTTCCAGGTCCCATTGCAACCAAGTTGGCGGCCAGCATCGGATGGAAAGTCGCTGGTGCCGCTGGTGCAGCGGCGGCGCTGTTGGGAGTCGTTCTGCCCTCCCTGGTCCTCATGCTGGGCCTCTTCCAGCTCATCAGTGCGTATCGCCGAAATCCCTATGTACAGGGCCTCATTCATGGGGTGAAGCCGATTGTGGTGGTGCTCTTGGTGCTTTTGGTCGCTGAGTTCGCTCCCACCGCCTTCAGCCGACAACGCTGGCTGTTGCCGGCCGTCTTTTTTGTCGGCGGCCTCATTGCCATCCGTTGGCTGAAAGTGCCGCCGGCCTTGGTGATCCTGGCCTCGATGGCCGGCGGCGCCCTCTTTATGCGTTAGCGCCGAAGAGGTCACCGTTTCGCGATGTTCCTGCATGCGTGGTTGGGGGGGTGGCGGCCCTGCCGCGATCGACCGACGCCGACTCGGTGCCGCATTCCCAGGCCGACGCGGCCATTCAGCGGAAATACACGCGGGACTTGGACGCGCCCGCGGTGCGAGGCGCAGCAAAAGGGTTGCATGACGATGCCTCGGCACCCATCCACAATGCGGAAGACCAGGGCAGCACGGGGGCCTGCGCGAGGTGGCAAGGAAGCTGCTTCGCAAGGGCCCGTCCGTGTCCGACATTGCTTGGGGTCCAAACGCCAATCGGTCCGTGTGGACCCCGCCGCGGTGATTAATCTCCCAACGTTTGTAATAGAGCCGCCTTTTGGACATAGAGCCGGTTCTCCGCCTGATCCCAGACGGCCGAATGTGGCCCCTCAATGACCTCATCGGTAACTTCCTCGCCGCGATGTGCCGGCAGACAATGCAAAAACACCGCCTCCGGCTTGCTCAGAGCCATTAACTTGCCGTTCACCTGGTAGGGCATCAGGTCACGCTGCTTGACCGCCGGGTCGCCCGGCTCGCCCATGGACACAAAGACGTCGGTGGCCACCGCATCTACGCCAAATACAGCTTGTTCCGGATCATCGGTAATCGTAATCGACCCCCCAGTCACCAAGGCTTCCTCACGGGCCCAATCGATGACTTCGGCAGCCGGCCAGTAGCCCTTGGCGGTGGCAATGGTTACCTGCATCCCAAGTTTGGCTCCAATGGTCAGATACGAGAGGGCCATATTATTGCTGCCATCCCCCAAATAGGCAAATTTCAGCCCTGACAGCCGCTTTTGCCGTTCCCACAAGGTCAGCGCATCGGCCAAGGCCTGAAACGGATGGGCCTGATCGGTCAGAGCGTTGAAGATGGGGACCGACGCCCAGCGAGCAAACTCCTGCACCGTCTGATGCGACCGGCATCGAATGACGATCCCGTCCACGTAGCGCGACATCACCCGTGCGGTATCGGCAATCGGTTCACCACGTCCCAATTGACTTTCGCCCCAATCCAGGATCACCGGCGACGCCCCCAGCGACTGAATGGCGACTTGAAACGACACCCGGGTGCGCGTGGAAGGCAATTCAAAGATCATGCCCACGCTCTTTCCGGCCAAGGCATACCGCACATGCGCAACCTTGGGATTCGCCTTCATCCACGCCGCCGTGGTGAGGATGCCACGGATTTCGCTCGGGGTCCATTCCTTGAGGGCAAGAATCGACCGTCTTCCCACCGGGACCACCGTTTCCGTTAAACGTTCGACCACAATACCGCCTCCTGTGCTATCAGTATAATCCAATACGCATGTTTATGCAATATCAATGCAACATTATACCAAACTGGCCAACGCAATGCGTACCAGGGCTTCGGTGCCCACGATGAGTGCGTCCTCGTTGATCTCCAGATGCGACGAATGCTGGGGATAGGGTTCACCTTCCGTTGGCGCGGCTCCCACAAACATAAACGCCCCAGGAACCTTTTGCAAATAGTATGAGAAATCTTCCGCGGCTAACTTGGGTTCAGATTCCCGCACGGCCACTTCCGTCTCGGCGACGAGAGCGGCGCGCCACTTCGCAACCGCTGCCGCGTGATTGACAACCGCCGGATATCCGTGGGTATATTCCACCTCGGCGCGTGCGCCGACCATTTGAGCCGTGCGAACGGCAATGTTGCGAAGTTCCGTCTCGACCCGCGCGCGCATGGCGTCATCATAGGTTCTCACCGTCCCGGTGATTTCGGCACGTTCGGCAATGATGTTAAATGCCGTACCGGCCGCCAACGTGCCGCAAGTCACCACCACCGGACGGCGGGCCGGGACGCGGCGCGATACGATGGTCTGCAAATTGACCACGGTCTGAGCCGCGATCAAGGCCGCATCCCGCGTCGATTCGGGTTCGGAACCATGGCCCCCGCGTCCGTAAATACGAATCGTAAACTCATCATCATTAGCCATTTGGGGTCCTTCCCCCAGTTCCACCGTGCCCGTCGGCTGGGCGGACCAGACGTGCAGTCCGTAAATTTCGTCAACGCCATCTAGGGCGCCTTCCGCAATCATTTTCACGGCTCCGCCTGGCGGTCGTTCTTCAGAAGGCTGAAACAGCACCCGGACGGTGCCCCGGTAGTCAGATCGGGCGGCTTGCAAGCGCAAAGCTGCCGCCAAAACCATCGCCATATGACCATCGTGGCCACAGGCATGCATTACCCCCGCGTGTTCGGAAGGAAAGCTCAGCGTGGTCTCTTCTTGGACCGGCAGTCCATCCATATCTGCTCGCAAGGCCACCGTACGTCCAGGCCCTCGCTCACCGACGATATCGGCCAGCAGGCCCGTGCCAGCGATCGGCCGGGCAATAAGCCTCATCTCCGCCAAGCGGTCACGGAGATAGGCGGAAGTCTTCACCTCGGAGAACCCCAACTCGGGAATACGATGCAAGTCGCGGCGGAACTGTACCACCATGTCCCGCCAATGCTCGGCATTCATCACCTGTGGGCGACGCAACGGGTCCTGGATCCTTCATGGCGTCAGGATTCATCCACGATTTCCCCCAGAAAATGCGCGCCGCCATTCCCCCTTTCACCGTGGGCAACGCCACCGGAGGACTTCGTGGCTCGGTTGCGCAGCCGTCCGTTAACATTTCGGCGTAGGTGCCTCGGCGACCTCTACTGTGCCGTCAAGCCATGATCAAGCTCCCACCGTAGTATCGTTCGCTGGAATACGCGGCACGTCCCATGTCATGCTTGCTATGAGATAGCTTACCACGAGGCTCGCCCGCCCACCACCCTCAACGTCAACCCAGGCAGGTCTTCGGCAAAGGTACCTTGGGATAAATGCGCCGGGGGTCATGGGGGTCTCCAGATCGGTATCGTCTCTGGGGCGGGTCGGGGTCCGAACGGCGCTTGATCAGTGTACCAACGCCGCCGACACGCCAAAACATTGGTCGCTCACGACCGGCATGGAGCCAACCCTCGGCCTGATGGGGTTAACGGGCTCGGCCACGAACGCGATGGCCGCCTGCCGATGCCACGCCAACGCGCGGAGCGCGCTGGCCATCGGCGTCTGGTGGTTGCGCGATCGAACCAACGCAGCCCGGCATTGCGGAAGCTGGCCAGGATGTGCGGTGCGGCTCCGGTCCGCACGCGCGACGGGTCCTCCTTGCAGGTGACGTCGCGCGTCCCATGTCCTTTTTTGGTCAATCGTCGAGGGTTGGCGCACTGCGGCCAACCGCACCTCTGGTGGTGCTTGGTCTGGTGACCGTGGCCGACGACGGTTGTCGTGCGTTCCAGGAGAAAGAAGCGTTCATCCCGAGGGTCGCCCACCCGAGACGTCCACTTGGCTTGACGCTGAATGGGCAATGTCGCGTCGCAGGTTCTCCCCCTGCAGGGACGACGAGGTTACGCACTGCAATCCCGAATAATGTACAGTCTGTGTCGTGCATTCACTCACGCCAAATACCCGCTAGTCGGCCGGCCGGGCCATCCCTGTAACCTTGCGCTGGCGATATGGCATGTTTTGCATCGTGACCCGCCATCGAGGTCAACGACTCGTGGCCTCGCAACACCCCCGCCACCAACGTGGGAGAGCGCGCATCCTAGATAATCCGGCTGCCGAGCGCCGAGGCAATCAACTTAGCCGCCAGCCTACCGGTCCGATTTTGCTGATCCAAGATGGGATTCACCTCAACCATTTCAAAACTGGTCGCAACGTTCTTTTCCGCCACCAGCTCAAGCCCGAGGTGCGCTTCCCGTTCCGTGAGGCCTCCGCTAAACGGTGTGCCTGAACCTGGGGCATATAAGGGGTCAACGCAGTCGATATCGAAACTCACGTGGACCCCGTCGGTGTTGGTGGTAACCGTCTCGATCGCCCGTGCCATCACCTCGCGCAGCCCGTACCGGTCAATATCATGCATCGAATACACCGTCGCCGCGCTGGTACGCAGCGCCTCGGCTTCCAAGGGGTCCAGCGTGCGCACGCCGACGTAGACAACCTTCGCCAAATCCACGAAACGGCCACCGAAGAGGCTCGTTAGTCGCGGATTGCCACGTCCCGCCATGACGGCCGCCGGCATGCCGTGCACGTTACCGGACGGTGAGGTCTCTTCCGTATTAAAGTCGCCATGGGCGTCAAACCACAAAATCCCCAAACGGTTGAACTTGCGCACCAAACCGGC
The DNA here is from genome assembly GCA_021797675.1 of Bacillota bacterium. Taxonomy (GTDB): domain Bacteria; phylum Bacillota; class Sulfobacillia; order Sulfobacillales; family Sulfobacillaceae; genus JAJZXC01. The sequence continues at coordinate 10,601 of JAJZZH010000195.1, forward strand.
GACCGTGCCCATGGCAATCGAATGGTCTCCCCCCAAAATCAAGGGAAACGCCCCCTCGGTCAGGGTCCGCTCCACCGCTCGCGCCAAGACCCGGGACACCTTAACAATTTCATCGAGATATTTTACGCGCGGATTCTTGGCTAGCCGGCTTTCCGGCACGGGTACGGGCAAATTTCCGATATCGTTGACTTGATGTCCCAGGCGACGAATGTTTTCATGCAGGCCGGCGTAGCGAATGGCGCTGGGCCCCATATCCACTCCCCGACGATCCGCCCCGTAATCCAAGGGCACGCCGATGATGGTCACGGACTTTGCTGTCATCCCTATGGGCTCCTTTCTTCTTCACTGACCGCTGCTGACTTTTTCACAGGGGTCTGGGGCAGTTTGCCTTAACGTTTCAACATTTCGACGCTCTGCGGGGCATTGCTGATCTGTTCCGGCCATCGGGCGTGCAATGCCCATCTGGCGGTACCCACCACGATCGCCCAGGTCAACTGGCTTTGATAGCGTGGGTTCATCAGTTGCCGTTCTTCAGCCGGATGGGTGATAAAGCCGACCTCAACATTGACGGCCGGCATGTGTGCATAGCGTAGCACATACTGGTTGATCCGGTTCACCTGTCTCCGGGTGCCGGTCAAGTATTGCAATTCCTCTTGAATATCGTGCGCGAGCAGGTAACTGGAGTCGCCTGACCAGTAGAAGGTCTGGGGCCCCCGATACAGGCCGCCGGCATTGCAGTGAATGTCGATCAGAAGATCCGCGCGGCTGCGGTTAATAAAGTGCACGCGTTGACGGACGTTGAATCGGCGGCTAGGCGGCATCTGTTGGGCAGTGGACCACGTCATCACGACGCGGGCGCCGGCCTTGCGATACCAGTCGGCGAGTTGACGGGATATTTGCAAATTTAACAGGTGTTCCTGAGCTCGGCGGCCGATCCCGCCGGGATCCTTCCCCCCGTGACCGGGGTCAATCACAATGGTGTATCCAGATAGGATCCTGCTGGGCAGCGTCTCCGATACGGCGCCGACCGGAGCAGATGCCGATCCGGTGGCCAAACCGATCGAAATTCCGATAGCGATGATCATTCTGCATCTACCTTGTAGCAAGGTCTGCCTGTCCCCCTGTCCTGTCTCCGATCATTCCCATAGTTGTCGATGTAGTCTCCGCTCACCGGTAGTATGGACAAAAACCCGCAAAAATTGCTCGGTGCGCTCGCCACCACGGAACTCGACGGGACATGTCGAAGCCAAAACAACAGGGTGGAGCCTTAGGCCGCCGACCGGGGCGTGGGCGGCCTCCAATCAATGTGCCGAGCCACCGCGGCCCACCGGGTGTCCCGGTTGGGATGGTGTGGCAGCGAGCCAAGCGTCCAGCCACTGGGCTAGGGTCGAAGGCTGGTTGCGATCGGGATCCTCGGCCACGAACGTCTGCATCGCGGTCAAAGCCTGCCCAAGGCGGGCGCCTTGCAGGGACCAACCGGTCATGAGGTCTACTGCGGTGAGCACTGGGTGCACCGGTTGGAGACTTCGCGCATAACCTGCGCTACGGGCAACATCCGCTAGGATCATCGAGGCCGGTCCTGGCAGGCGGGCCATCACTGCAATGCGTTCGAGGTCCGGTCTCCCCCAGAGAATTCTTGCCGCGGCGGTCAGCCGAACCCGCTGTTGACGCGGGATCGGCCATTCGCCGATCCAGCTGAGGGCGGCATCGAGCGAGTCAGACCCCTCTTCCATGAGCCAATAGAGCACGCGCGCCTCGGCCGTTTGGGGTCTCGGCCACGCCGGTTGCCGTCGGCCAGCCCGGCCATATACTGTATCCAACCCCACCTGATCGTACGCGGTCCAATCGTCGGCGGCCATCATCTGCCACAGCTCATCCCAGAGCCGTTCACGGCTAACCGCCATCCGAACTCGAGGGCACTCCGCCCGGGCAGCCGCCAACGTCTCCGGCTCCAACGATCCTCCGTAGGTCATTGCCAGCCGAGCCAGCCGAACAACACGCAGCGCATCTTGGCGGAATTTTTCCTCCGGGTTGCCGACCGTCCGCCAAATGCGGTAGGCAAGGTCCGGCAATGCGCCCTCTACCGACCACACACCCTGCCGGTTGAACGCCACCGCATTAACCGTAAAGTCCCGCCGAGCAAGATCCTCCTCGATACCCGGAACGGGCCGGATTCCCTCGGGATGGCGTCCATCGGCATACGCCAAGTCCTTGCGCAATACGGTGAGATCGATATGCGGCCCCACCCGCACCGCGCCAAACCGCAGTCCCGGATGTGGACCCGGATACCACGCCTGCAACCGGTGCAACGGCGCATCAGTGGCCAAATCCCAATCCAAGACCGGCACGTTCCACAACAGATTGCGAGGGGCTCCTCCCACCACATAGGCCTGATATCCCTCAGCCGCCAGGCGGTCCAGCACGTCGAGCACCGGCGCCGGAAGTTCCACGGCAGGTAAGCCCTCCCATCGGCGGAGGATGCCGTCGCCCAGCGATTGCTCCCCACCTCGGTGCACGGTACCTCCCTCCTCGCCCAGTCCGCTGTGATCAAAAAACCGCCCCGCAGGTACGGGGCGGTCGGCTCAGCGTTTCGAGAATTGGGGCGCCTTGCGAGCCTTCTTCAAACCATACTTTCTACGCTCTTTCATCCGCGAGTCGCGCGTTAAATATCCAGCTCGCTTGAGCGGAATCCGAAAGTTGGGATCCACTTGCAGCAAGGCTCGCGCCAACCCATGGCGAACCGCCCCCGCCTGACCCGACAAGCCGCCGCCTTCCACGCGTGCCAGCACATCAAAACTCGTCTCCATATTGGATGTTTTCAAAGGCTGACGGATGAGCGACTGCAGAGTCAACACCGGGAAATAGTCCTCGACGTTTCTCCCGTTGATTACGATGCGCCCCGTCCCCGGAACCAAACGGACACGGGCAATCGCATTTTTTCTACGCCCAGTGCCCCAAAATTGTGCAATGGCCATTAACGAACCTCCCAAACTGCAGGTTTCTGCGACGCATGCGGATGTTCGCTGCCCCGGTACACCTTGAGTTTCTTGAACATTGCGCGCCCCAGCCGGTTCTTTGGCAACATGCCTCGGATAGCCTTTTCCATGGCGAATTCCGGCTTCTTTTCCATAATCCGCCGGTAAATGGTGCGCTTTAAACCTCCTGGATACCCCGAATGGTGATAATAAATCTTTTGGTCTAACTTGCGCCCGGTCAGCACCGCCCTGTCGACGTTGATCACGATGACGTGGTCCCCCGTGTCGATATGTGGGGTATAAATCGGCTTATGCTTCCCCCGGAGCAACCGCGCAGCTTCGGTGGCTACCCTTCCCAAAGGGTGCCCGGCGGCATCGATGACGTACCAACCTCTCTGGATTTCCGAAGGTTTGGCCATGTACGTGGACATCCTAAAAAACTCCTTCCCGCCATGGAACCGAGAAACGCTCGGCTCCTAAACAGATTTATTTTATTGACTGTTTCGGTTCCTGTCAAGACGTAGAAAGAGAGGTGAACGGCGCTTCCTCCTCGGCCTAGACGCCGAGGTTTCCGCGCCGGGAGCACCGAGGGTCTGTCTATGGACGGCTAGAATGAAGGTCGAGGACAAGGGGCAGGACCGCTCCCAAAAGGTTTGGCCGACTTTAGCCGGGGGAAGGATGTCAAAACCTCTTCCGTCAACACCCAACAGACCGGTCGGGTGGACTTCACCCGCCGGGGTCGGTCCACAGGGGGCCCAGATCGTACTGCTGGCTACGGCAGTTCGGTGTCCCCCATAAGGTAGCGGTCGCATTCGCGGGCCGCTGCCCTGCCTTCGTTAATCGCCCAAACCACCAAGCTTTGCCCGCGGCGGCCATCGCCGGCAGCAAACACGCCTTCAATATTGGTCGCAAAGGACCCGTACGCCGCTTTGACATTGGAGCGCTGGTCGCGCTCAACGGCCATCTGCTCAAGCAACTGAGCTTCCGGACCCAGGTACCCCATGGCCAAAAGAATCCGTTGCGCGCCAATCCGGGTTTCACTGCCGGGAACCTCCACGGGCCGCATTCCCCCTTTGCCATCTGCTACCCAATTGACCTCGACGATATCCATGCCGGCGACGCTATCGCGTGCATCGCCAACGAATCGTCTGGCTGTCACGGCATACTGCCGCGGGTCGCCGGAATACAGAACAACGGCCTCTTCATGCCCGTAATCCAGTTTGTAGACCCGCGGATATTCCGGCCAGGGATTGTTTGATCCGCGTTCCAGGGGACCGCGATCCAAAATCTCCAACTGCGTCAAACTGCGACAACCCTGGCGAATGGCGGTCCCCACGCAGTCCGTCCCCGTATCCCCGCCACCGATTACGACAACGTCTTTGCCCGCCGCCGAAATCTCCGGGGTCTCGCCGTCCAACAGGTGTTTCGTATTTTGCTTGAGAAAGTCTAACGCGAAATGAATGCCATGGAGATCTCGTCCAGGGATTTCCAGGTCTCGGGGGCGGGTTGAGCCTAGGCACAGCACCACCGCGTCGAAGGTCTCCCTCAGGCGTTGAACGGGAAAATCCACGCCGACCTCGGTGCCAAGCCTAAATTCGATACCCTCTGCCCGCATAATCTGGATGCGGCGGTCTACCACCGTCTTATCCAGTTTCATGTTGGGAATGCCGTAGATTAAGAGTCCGCCCGGGCGGTCCTGCCGCTCAAACACGGTAACCTGATGCCCTGCGCTGTTGAGTTGCGCCGCGGCGGCCAATCCCGAAGGTCCCGACCCGATCACCGCCACCGCTTTCCCGGTTCGGGTGCGCGGCGGCTTGGGCACCACCCAGCCTTCGTGGAATCCGCGATCAATAATTGCGCGCTCTATCTGCTTAATGGTGACGGGTTTTCCGTGCAGTCCCACCGTGCACGCACCCTCACACGGCGCAGGACAAACCCTGGCGGTAAACTCCGGGAAATTGGTGGTGTGAAGCAGGCGATCGAGAGCGTCCCGCCAGGTATCGCGATAGACGAGGTCGTTCCACTCGGGAATCAAGTTATGGGTCGGACAGCCTGACGTCATCCCGTTCAGCATCACGCCGCTGTGACAATACGGCACCCCGCAGTCCATACACCGCGCCGCCTGTTCTTTCAGTTCGTCCGTGGTCATCGTGCTCAGTGGCTCGACGAACTCGTTGAAATCCTTGATGCGTTCACCTGGCGGTCGATCGAGCGCGGTCTTGCGGGGATATTCCATAAATCCGGTGATCTTGCCCATGCGGCGCCTCCTCTCTGCTGTGCGGTACGGCCGCGATCAGTTTCCGCTTACTCGCGCCAAGTCCTGCCGATTTTCCTCAAACGCCTGCATCCTGGCGTCGTCGGGCGTGAATCCAGCCGCGGTGGCGCGTTGCATCGCAGCCCGCACGCGCTCGTAGTCTTTGGGGATGATGCGGATCACCCGCGGCAGATATTCCTTCCAGCGATCTAGCACGGTCTGTCCCCATCGGCTCCCCGTGTAAGCAACATGCTGCTGAATCATCGCGTGGACTTGGTCCATCTCCTCGGGGTTGCTAAGCGCCCCCACGTTGGCCATCTGTTGGTTGCACCGTTCCAGAAAGGTCCCGTCGAGGTCCAGCACATAGGCGATGCCTCCCGACATTCCCGCTGCAAAATTGCGTCCCGTCTTGCCTAAGACAACCACCTGACCACCGGTCATATATTCCAATCCATGGTCGCCTACCCCTTCGACGACGGCGTTAGCGCCGCTGTTCCGCACGCAAAATCGCTCGCCGGCCATTCCGCGGATATAGACTTCTCCTGCCGTCGCCCCGTACAGGGCCACATTGCCCACAATAATATTTTCTTCGGGGGCGAAGGTCGCCTCGGCCTCGGGATAGACGATCAGCTTGCCGCCCGAGAGTCCCTTGCCGAGATAATCGTTGGCGTCGCCTTCCAGCCGGAGCGTCATCCCCTGAGGAATGAATGCGCCAAAGCTTTGGCCCGCAGATCCCTTGAATCGCAATTGAATCGTATCTTCGGGCAGCCCTTCACTTCCGTAGCGCCGGCTGATCATGCTGCCTAACAAGGTGCCCACGGCCCGGTCCGTGTTATGGACGGTAAAGGCTGCCTTGACCGGCTGGCGGGCGGTCAGCGCGGGCTCGCACACCGCCAGCAATTCCTGGGCGGTCAGCGATTCGTCGAGGCGGTGATCCTGGCGATCCGCGGATTCTGGTTCGGTCACCGCAGGCCGATACAAGATCGGTGACAAGTCGACATGTTTGGCCTTCCAGTGCCCGTCTAGCCGGGTCACTTCCAGGCGGTCGGAACGGCCGACCATTTCATCGAGGGTGCGAAAGCCCAGTTTCGCCATGTACTCCCGCAGTTCTCGCGCCACCAGGGTCATAAAGTTGACCACATGCTGGGGGTCGCCGATGAAATTCTTGCGCAGCTCGGGATTTTGCGTCGCGATCCCGGTCGGACAGGTGTCCAGATGACACACTCGCATCATGACACAGCCTAAGCTCACTAAGGGACCCGTGGCGAATCCGAACTCATCCGCGCCCAGCAGGGCGGCGATGGCGACATCGCGGCCGCTCAACAGCTTGCCGTCGGTTTCGATCCGAATCCGGTCACGGAGGTGGTTCAAGACGAGCGTTTGATGGGTCTCGGCCAGCCCCAGCTCCCACGGCAGCCCCGCGTGCTGGATGCTCGTCTCCGGCGACGCCCCGGTTCCGCCATCGTATCCAGAAATCAATACCACGTCAGCCTTGCCCTTGGCGACGCCGGCGGCAATGGTGCCCACGCCCACCTCCGACACTAACTTGACGGTAATGCGCGCCATGGGGTTGGCGTTTTTCAGGTCGTAGATGAGTTGGGCCAAGTCTTCGATGGAATAAATGTCGTGGTGGGGGGGCGGCGAAATCAGTCCCACCCCAGGCGTCGAATGACGCACCTCGGCGATCCAGGGATACACCTTCTTCCCGGGTAACTGCCCTCCCTCACCCGGCTTCGCCCCCTGCGCAATCTTAATTTGAATCTCATCCGCATTCACCAGGTAGTGGCTGGTGACGCCAAAGCGCCCGGACGCTACTTGCTTAATGGCGCTGCGCCGCAAGTCGCCGTTTTCATCGGGGGTAAAGCGGGCGGGATGCTCACCGCCCTCACCGGTGTTGCTCTTGCCGCCCAGCCGGTTCATGGCAATGGCCAGCGCCTCGTGCGCCTCTTGGCTGATGGAACCGTAAGACATGGCGCCGGTCTTGAAGCGTTTGACAATCGACTCGACCGGTTCGATGGCGTCCAAGGGAAGCGGATGGTCGGCCCATTTGAAGGTCAACAGGCTACGCAGGTGATAATGCTTGGCCGCCTCGGCGGAAATTTTGGCCGTGAACGCCTTATAGATCGCGTAATCATCCTGACGGCATGCCTGTTGCAGGAGGTAAACGGTCTCGGGCGTATAGATGTGGTCTTCGCCGCGATCCCGCCAAGTGATATGCCCCCCCGAAGGCAACGTCAGCGTGGACGCATTGCGATCCGGATAGGCCCGCCGATGGCGGAGGCGAACTTCTTCCGCAATCTCGGCCAGTCCAATGCCCTCGATGCGAGACGGCGTCCGCGCAAAGTAGCGGTCGATCACCTGCCGAGAGATGCCAATGGCCTCAAAGATTTGCGCCCCGTGATAGCTTTGGATGGTCGAAATGCCCATCTTGGATAATACCTTGACGACCCCCTTGGTCGCCGCTTTAACGTAATTATGGGCCGCCGCCTCCGCGTCCACGCCCGTCCACCGGCCATGGCGAATCATGGCGCCGACCGATTCCAAGGCAAGATACGGGTTGATGGCACTCGCACCATAGCCGATTAAGAGGGCGAAGTGGTGCACTTCCCGTGGTTCGCCGGATTCAATCACAATGGCCGCCTTGGTGCGGGTACCCTGGCGAATCAGGTGGTGATGCACGGCCGAGACGGCCAATAGCGCCGGCATCGGGGCATGCTGCCGACTATGGCCCCGGTCCGAGAGCACCAAAATATTCGCGCCGCGCGCAATCGCCTCATCGGCCCGCCGCACGAGGCGCTCAAGGCTCTTTTGCAACCCCTCGCCGCCCTGGTGAACCGGGTACAAAATCGGCAGCGTGCGCGCCTGAAAGCCCTCCGCCTGCACGTGAACCAGCTTGTAGAATTCGGCGTTGGTAAGGATCGGCGTATCGAGCTCGATTTGTCGGCAGGCCGTCGGCCCGGGATGCAGCAAGTTGTCCTCCGACCCTAACGAGGTGCCCAGCCCCATCACGATCTCTTCGCGAATCGCGTCAATGGGCGGATTGGTCACCTGGGCAAATAGTTGCTTGAAATACCGGTACAAAAGCTGGGAACGCTCCGACAAGACTGCCAGCGGGGCATCGACACCCATGGCCCCTGTGCGCTCTACTCCTTGCATGGCCATCGGCTGGATGAGCCGGTCAAGTTCCTCATAGGTGTAGCCAAACTCGATTTGACGGCGTAACAGGGTGGCATGATCCGGTCCCGGCACATAAGGCGGCTCGGGCAACGCATCGAGATGAACGAGATGATCCCGTAGCCACTGGCCATAGGGATGCTCCCCCGCATAGCGCTGCTTAATCTCCTCGTCATCCACCATGCGTCGTGTTTCCAGATCGACCAGCAGTATCCGCCCCGGGCGCAGTCGCTCCTTAACCACCACATCCTGGGGAGGGATATCGAGGACCCCGGCCTCCGAAGCCAGCACCAACAGATCGTCCTTGGTCACGTAGTAACGGGCCGGCCGCAGTCCGTTGCGGTCCAATACCGCGGCGATCTGCTTGCCATCGGTCATGACCATCGCGGCCGGGCCATCCCACGGCTCCATCAAACAGCTGTGATACTGGTAAAAGGCGCGCTTCTCCGGCGGCATCGACTCGTGGTTGGCCCACGGCTCTGGAATCATCATCATGGCCACATGCGCGAGCGGCCGCCCGGCCATCACCAAGAATTCCATAGTGTTATCAAAGATCGCGGTGTCGCTGCCGTTTTCGTCCACTACTGGCACGACCTTGGCCAGGTCGTCGCCAAAGACTTCCGACTGCAACAAGGGTTCCCGGGCCCGCATCCAATTCACGTTGCCGCGCAGCGTATTGATTTCTCCGTTATGGATGACGAAGCGATACGGATGCGCCCTCTCCCAACTCGGAAACGTATTGGTGCTGAATCGGGCATGCACCAAGGCAAACGCGGTGACAAAGGCGGGGTCCGCCAAGTCGGGGTAATAGGCACGAAGCTGCATCGAGGTGAACATGCCCTTGTAGACCACCGTTCGGCTGGATAGACTGGCACAGTAAAAGACCACGCCCTCCGATGCCGATTCGGGGCGCAGTATGCGCTCGGTCAGCCTGCGGATGACATAGAGTTTTCGTTCAAAGGCGTCTCCCGGGTCCACCACGGCCCCGCGGCGGATGAAAATCTGACGCACCACGGGCTCCGACGACTTGGCCGCGCTCCCCAAGGTCGTGTTGTCGGTGGGTACGTCGCGCCATCCTAAGACAGACTGACCCTCATCTTCCACAATCGCCTGAATACGGCGTTCCATGGCGTTCCGCTCGGTCATGTCCGTTGGCAAGAACAGCATGCCCACTCCATAGTCGCCCACCGGGGGAAGGGTCATGCCCTGCCGTACGATCTCGCGCTCGAAAAAAGGATGCGGAATTTGGGTCAAAATTCCCGCTCCGTCCCCATTGTTGGGTTCGCTACCCTGGGCGCCGCGATGATCAAGATTTTCCAACACGCTGAGTGCCTGTTGCACAATGGTATGGGATTGATGCGCGCGAATATTGGCGACCAGGCCGATACCACACGCATCGTGTTCAAATTCTGGATCGTAAAGCCCCTGTTGGGGGGGGAATCCTTGCAAAGCCATGCCTTTTTCGCCAACCTTTCCGGCATCATTTTTCGGCGCTGAGGAAAAAAGAATTGCTGAAACCCTCTCGCCCGTTTGCATCCCCGCGCAGCAGACCGCAAACACGTTTTAACGCGAGTTAGATCACGTGAACCCTCATTGCACTTGCCTTACGCTCGCGGAGTACGAATGACAAATATTAGCGCTTCCTGGCTGCCAGCTTCGCCCAGGGATCGGGCTCGATGGAGTGGAGAACGGAGCGAAGGACCGTATTCTCCATTGATTATGCCAGAAAATCGCGCGCGTGCCAATACGGTCCGCATAATTATTCAATCCGTTGATCTCCCCCCATCTGAGAAAAAACCCCGCGCTTCATGGTCTAGACAACCAATGCTTTACGGCCTCAAGGTTCACCGTTTTACTACGGCGGGCCATCCGGCGCCCGATTGCGCGGACGTCGGTGACTATTCCTCAAATTGAATAATCATCCAATCTATGGAATCGAAAGCTCTATGGCAACCCGATGCGAACTCGGAAAGCGCATCATCTGGACAACTCGACCGTCCACCATGCGCCGTGCAAAAGGATCACGCGCGTTCCGCCTGCCGTGAAAGATCATCTCTTGGGTCATGCCTCGACACGCGGGCCTGCGCAACCGTCATACGGGGAAACCGCTTCGCGTTTCGGAGTTCCTTGGCCCAGCGGATCGACACCATTGCGCCGCGTGCCTCCAGGGGTTTTCCGAGGAGCCGGGATTTTCCCCCTTTCTCCCAATCTCCGGAGCGTTTCCGGATGGACACCCAATACTTTCGCAGCCTCGCCAATATTGCCCAGCCTACCTACATTATCCACTCTATGATGAGATTTACACAGATATCGTGGGATTTGCTGAAACAGTTATCTGCCCCTTACGTTCAAAAAGACCGGGACAATCCTGCCTCCGTCGGATCCTAGTGCCGAGACCGGACTCCGACCGGCAAGCGAAAGGTGACGTGCTTAATCCCGACACCGTATTGGTAGACCATCGTGCCACCCAGCGAGGCGGTTGTAGTAATCATGGCCACACTCGCCACCAACAGCACGGTGGCCAGCCAGGATGCCTTGCCTCGGCCGCTGCCGGCGAACGACCAGCCGCCCGCGTGGCGACCGTAGCTGCGGCGCGGATACCGTGCGTAAAGCCGTGCCCCCAAGGTCAGCATAACCAAAACTCCGGTGAGTACGGCATCGCGCTGGTGCGCGTACAGCAGGGCCTTGGTCGCCGATGTCCAAGCCACAAACTGCTCGGAAACAACCCCGGCAGCCGCTGTACATACGCCAGCCACCAACCCTAACAGCACCAACCAAAAACTGGCGCGATCAAAGAAGTGCTCGGTCGAATGGATCACGCGCGACAGCAAATCCACCAGCAAGGCCAGATAAAGCAGCGCAATCGGAAAATGCACGAGCATGGGATGGATGGTAGGAGGAAACAGGTGCTCTCCCAGGTGAATCCAACCTTGCAGCAACGCGACATAAATCCCACGAATCAAACCCATCGTATTCCTCCCCCGCATTTCTGCCCGACCGTTTTCGCATAAGGGGGCACCGCCAACCTGGAGGCAGACCGCCCATGCCCCAATTGTCTTGGGTCGCGCTAGCCAAAGCGCACACCCCAAGCCACAGTTCACCAAACCCCCTTAAGAAACGGCTAAGAATACGGGGTTCCATCCGTTAGACCTCATCACGATACGGCGGTTTTGTCTGTTCCCCAATGTTCCAACCGTTGGTGCCCATAATATTCTAGCCACGTCTCAAATCCCTGGCCACACACCCGGCAGGTTCGGAATCGGCGCTGGGAAAAGACCGATTGGGCAAAGTCTTCGTCGTCGGGGTTCGCCAGCGCACCGTTGACGCCAATCCGCAATAAGGCGTGGCCGCGCCGATACACGTCATCGCTATAGCCATTGGCGTCGGTGACCCGGAGTTCGATTAACCGCTCCCGCTTGTCATGCACCGCGAACACGGCGTGAAACGGCGATCGCGTCTGCCGCGACCAATCGACTTCCAAGTGGGTTTGCACCATCTCTGCCAAGCTTGGGCAGTATACCGTCGATTCGACAATTTGGTTAACGAAGTTCCGTAGAGAATAGGTGAGCAATTGACTTGCCATCATCCTGCCCGGCGAACCGCTCCAACGCGGACGCCTCCCTCCTCTCGACACGTTCACCCGCTCCTAATCTGTGCTGTCCCAGGACCATCCTGGCAGGATGGCTGGTAACATTGGAGTGTACCACGCTGCGACCCGACGGGAAAGCGCCAATATTCGGAAACGCTCGCCCTGACTGCTGGTTCGTCCCTCAAATTCTCCGTTCGGCTCACGCGCTTTAAGCCTAGGACCGTTTTAGAGGTCGTCGGCCAGCGGGGTAGGGGCTACCCAGGCATGCCAACGCACGTCGTCGGTAATATTGTCTTCGTTCAGCATGAGCAGCTGGTCCACGGTCACGGGAAACCGGGTCCAGCGCTGACCAAACGACGCCAGGCCCTCAATCAAGGACAACGGCAAATGGTGTTTGGCCACGGGCCCCAGATGACGAATGGCTGCCACGCGATCGATGAGCTGGTCGAAGGTCACCCGCTCCGGGCCGCCCATTTCCAGCGTAAGTCCAGCCGTGGCATCGGGATCGTCCAAGGCCGCGCGGATCATCGCAGCCACATCACCGCGAAATACCGGATCAAACACCGTGTCGCCCGAGCCGGGTATCATGGCCCCCAACGGCGTGCGGGCAATTTGATAGAGGGTCTGAAAAAAGGGAGCCCCCCCGCCAAACAGCAACGAAGGGCGGAGGATCGTCGCCTGCACGTTATCTTGCTCACGAATCGCCTGTTCCGCCTGCCACTTGGTTCGGTGATACCTAGAGGCTGCATGGGGACGGCTGCCGAGCGCCGACACGAAGATCAGTCGAGGCACGTGATGGGTCCGCATCGCCTGCAAGCAGCGCCGCACCACGTCGACATGCACCCGTTCAAAGGTTGCCCCGCCCTGTCGAACTTCACGGATAATGCCAATCAAATGCACCACCGCATCGACTCCGTCGAACGCATCACCCCATGCTTGGGACTGCGCATCTTGAACCACGTAACGAACATCGCCCGGGGACACCCTAGACGATTGACGCCGCACCAAGGCCACGACGTTATGCGCCCCCCGCTGTGAGAGTTCCTCTACGACGGCGCGTCCTAGGTATCCGCTGGCTCCGGTCACTAGCACTCGCATGGGACGCCTCCTCAACTGCTTGACACCGTTGCATGGCAGACGCTGGCGTTTCCGGCACATTTGAGCCCCGGTCGGTCTTTGGCCAACCGAATGCTGACTGGCGTCCAGAACCCTTACTCGACATGGTCTCTGATCTCATGCTATGCATTTGGAAAATCCACGTCAACGTCCCCGCGCCACGGCCCCTCCTCCCGGCGGCTAAAGCTTCCCTGCCGCGCGTTTTTGCACATAGACCAGCATGCCTTGACTGTTGAGATCGATATCCAAGGCGAGCGGCGACAAATCGACGGCTGGATGTCCCAACCGTTTAAGGTCCGCCCGAATGTAATCCACCAGACGTTCTTTTACTAGGCTGAGCGGAGAACTGGGTGTCAGGTCTTCGATAATGGACCGAAATCCTTCGATCCCCCGACGGGTAAAGCGAAATGCGTCGACCGCCGGGAAGGTTGGGCCGAAATGGGTATGGTAGGCCGTACGCGGCGCTAAGGCCTCTAGGCGGTCCAAGGTTCTCCCCACGACGTCGGGGTCAAAATCGGACGGCGACGTGGTGGGCAACCCATAGACGAAGTTCCACCCGGTAAAGCACGGCACAAAGCGTTCGCCCACGGTATCGCCGGTAAATAGCCCCCGACCCTTCGATTCCAGGATGCAGCAATGGTGCTTGGCGTGCCCCGGAGTATCCAAGAAGGTTAGCCTGCGGGATCCCGTGGAGACCGTACTGCCGTCCTCCTGGCTCCGCACGCGCTCTGCGGCTACCGGGCGAATGGGGCCAAACAACGCGTCGAGCCGCGCTCCGTAGACCGCTTCGGCCCCAGCTCTAAGGCGCGTTGGGTCCACCAGATGGTGGACCGCCCGCGGATGGCAATGCAACACGGCATTCGGAGCGGCCATCATCAACGTCCCCGCTCCTCCCGCGTGATCCAGATGGATGTGCGTAATCACCACATGCGCAATATCCTTCAGCGTCATGCCCAGTGTGGCCAGTCCCTCCACGATATGGGGCAAACTCCGGCTGGATCCAACGTCAACCAACGTCGGCTCATCGTCGAGCAGCAGGTAGGTTCCGGCACGCCCCGGACGCCCGTCCTCCCACAAATCCAAGCAGTGAATGCCGTCCTCCAGTTCCATAACCGAACTTGTCCCTCCTTGGACCTATCTTTCGCCCCGGCGCAAACCTGCGCGCCGGTTTTCTCCACCCGGCGCGCAGGCGGGTTGACCTTGGCAGCCGCCCGCTCAGCCCCTGACTCGCTGCCTCAAGGGGTCCGCCGCCATCCCGCGCGCCGCTCCCATCCAGGTTCAAACAGCGGGATGAAATTCGACGGATGATAGGGGTGGCGCAAGAGTTCGGGCACCACCAGATCGATCCCCAGCCCCGGGGCGCTGGGCGGGCGGAGATAGCCGTCTTCCTGGGTCATCCATGCGGTGACCAACTCCCGCTCCCACTCCGCATTGAATTCGTCAAAAAACTCATGGAGGTAAAAATTGGGACTCGCCACGTTCAGATGTGCCGCGACCAGGGAACACACCGGCCCTTGAGCGCTATGGGGAGCCGTCACCGCATGATGGGCATGAGCCAATCCCACCACATCCAGCGACGCCGTTAGCCCAAGGAATTGCGGTTCCAGCTGAACAATATGCACGGCATCGTGTTGTAACAGCTCGGCGAACTGCTCGCGACAGTAGTAGTCCTCGCCACAGGCAATCGGGACGGGAGAGCGACGCGCGACCTCGACCATGGCACCCACCCGGTGAGGGGGGACCGGCGTTTCGAACCAGGACGGCGCATACGGTGCCATGGCATCGGCGAATTGCAACGCAGTATGCACGCTAAACCGGTTATGGCCTTCGATGAGCACATCCACATCGGGTCCCACCGCCTCGCGGACCGCGCCGATGATATCGATCGCCAGGCGAAAATCCCGGCGTTCGACCGTGCGCCATGCGCCGCCGAAAGGATCGAATTTGAGCGCGGTGTAGCCCTTGTCCACCGTGGCCTTAGCCTGATTCGCGAACGCCTCCGGGGAGCGGGTGGCACCAGCACGGTACCATCCGTTGGCGTATACCCGCAGCCGATCCCTGACTTGGCCGCCCAAGAGCTGATACAGGGGAACCCCGAGGGCCTTTCCCTTGATGTCCCACAAGGCCGTTTCGATGGCGCTCAGCGCCGCTCCCTGAATTTGTCCCCCATCGGAATACACATCGCGGGCCAAGACCAAGCTCAGGCGCTCGGTGTCGAAGGGATCTGCGCCGTGTACCAGCGGAAACAGTTCGTGAATGGCGGCTTCCACCGTTTTGGCAAACCCGTTGAGGGTCCCTTCCCCGATTCCGTAAAGACCTTCATCGGTGAATACTCGGCAAAATACCCAGTTTTTCCATGGGTTGCCGACAATATAGGTCTCGACGCGATCAATCTTCACGGCGCAATGCCTCCCCTATCCGCGGTTTGAGTTCTGAAAGAAATTCCCGTAAGAACCGGTCAATGACCTGTCCATCGTGCGCGTCAAGCGTCCAGCGGGTTCCGCGGCAATATGCAGAGCGGATGATTCCGCGCCGCCGCAAGATCTCCTTCTCCACCGCAATGATGTACTCCGGATGTTGCATCCACAGCGCCAGATACGGCAGCAGACGGGTATAGAGCCGTCTTGCCGCCGCTTCTTCGCCCTGCCGGTAGTGCATCCAAATCGCTTGGTAGACCTCGACGAACGCAGATCCAGGCTGGATTCCCGAGGCTCCCCGACTCAGAGCGTCGAGCATGTTGATTCCGGCATAGCCGACGAGCGTTTGCAGTTGCGGTGCCACCTGGGCCAGGCGGCTGATGAAGGTTCCCGGAGGTTGTACCTCAACTTTCACTCCTACCAACCTTGGATAGGCGGTGGCCAATTCCGCAAAGAACTCCGGTTCAAGGTCCCTGCCCGATTCTTTGGGGGCGTACTGCACGATCACTGACACGGTCGCCGCCTCGGCCAGACGCGCCACGTGCTCTTTGATCGCGGTGCGACTGGGTCTTAGGAAATACGGCGGGAAAATGTTGATGGCGTCGGCGCCCTGCGCTTGGGCCCGCATAAGCCAAGGCAGGGCAACTTCCCAGCTTTGGTCCGTCAGGGAAACCACCTTCAGGCCCCGAGGCGTCATCGGGGCCTCGAGGAAAATACGCAGGGCTTTGTCGCGCTCAGAGTCCGTCAATTTGTAAAACTCGCTGGCAATCCCGAAGAGCAAGAGACCATCGGCGCCGCTGCGGCCCAAGTAGGCCAGGAGTGAGCGAAAACCGGATTCGTCGAAGTCTCCCTGGGGATGGAACGGGATGGCCACCACAGGGAAAATCCCCTTGAGGGTTGGTGATGACGTCAACGAACGCTGCCTCCTTCATCCGGTTGCCGAGCCGCTAAATGCCAAGCGGCCACCGCAAAGTCGCTGCGATAGCTTCGGGAGAGCCCCACCGCCATCAAGGCGTCTCCACCCACGACGCTCAGCGATTGCCACTCACCACCGTCGGACCACTGGGTAACTTGGTAGTCGCGGGCTGCGTCCAGCCCGCGGAGCAACAGCCAGTGCACGGGGCCGGCGGGTTCGGCCAGCCGATTCACCCAAATCACTAAGGCGTCTCCCCGGTCTGGGGAGACAAACATCCACGCTGCGGCGTTCTCTCGATGCGGATCCAGCAAGCGGTAAAAGTCGCCGAACTGTACCAACCGCCGAAAACGCTTGTATTGAACGATTTGCCGCCGCACCTGATCGCGTTCCTCAGCGGTCAGCCGGGTCACGTCCAACTCATACCCGAAAGTCGCCGACATGGCGACCCAGCCGCGGGCGGCCATGGGGGTCCGGCGCCCGACTTGGTGGTTGGGCACCGCCGATACGTGGGCGGTCATCGCCACCGGAGGATAAACGAGGCTGGTGCCGTACTGAATGGTGAGCCGTTCCATGGCATCCGAATCGTCACTGGTCCACGTTTGCGGCATGTAATAGAGCATCCCTGGATCAAAACGGCCGCCGCCCCCGGAACAGCCTTCAAACAACACGTGGGGAAATTTCGTGGTCAGCGTATCCAGCACCCGGTACAAGCCCAACATGTAGCGGTGCGCCGTCTCGGCTTGGCGGTCCGGCGGCAACCCAGCCGATCCCACTTCCGTCATATGGCGGTTCATATCCCACTTGATATAATCCACGGCGCCGGTGGCCAGAATTTCACTCATCCAGCCGATAATCCAGTCGCCGATCTCTACGCGCGACAGGTCCAGCACGAGTTGGTGGCGTCCTTCCGACCGCGATCGGTCGGGCACCGCCAGACACCAATCGGGGTGTTGCCGGTAGAGGGCACTTTCCACCGACACCATTTCGGGTTCAACCCAAAGGCCAAAGCCCAGCCCTTGAGCATGAATACGCTCCGCCAGTCCCGTCAGGCCGTGGGGAAGTTTTTCGCGATTCACCGTCCAGTCGCCCAGCGCTCGCCGGTCATCCCGGCGGTCGCCGAACCACCCATCGTCGAGAACCAGCGTTTCCACGCCCAGATCGGCCGCCACCGTGGCCAATTCCAACAGCTTGGCCTCATCAAAGGCAAAATATGTGGCCTCCCAGTTATTGAGCACAATGGGGCGCTCTCGCGTTCTCGTGGCTTCCGGGCCCAAGTATCGGCGATAGAGGCGATGAAAGGTTTCGGACATCTTCCCTAAGCCTTGGTCAGAAAACACCAACACGGCTTCCGGCGTGATGAAGTGCTCGCCCGGTAAGATTTGCCACTGAAATAGGGATGGATTAATTCCTATCGCCATCCGCGCGGTGTCAAACTGGTCCACTTCCGCCCCGGCGAAAAAATTCCCGCTATATACCAGATTCATGGCGTACACCCAGCCCTGGGTTTCGGTCGCACCGGGCTCAACCAGGGCTAGAAACGGATTGGCTTGGTGACTGGAGGCGCCGCGCCGGCTGGAAATGGCCTGCAGCCCGGCACCCAAGGGCGTCCGCGCGATGTGGCGTTCACGCCCCCAGGCTCCGGTAAGGCGAAGCCACTCCCAGTTTGCTGACGGCAGGTCCACACTAGCCGACAGGGCCCGTTCCAAGTGGATCGAATCTCCGCCCCGGTTGCGGAACCGGGCGGAGCGGACCACGGCAGACAACTCGGTAAATATGGTGTAAAAGAGCTCCACTTCCAGTTGAGCTACCGCATCCACCAACGTGATGACCAACGTCTCGGCATCGTGGTCCGAGCTCGCCACCAATTGGGGAAGTCCGGTTTGTGCATAGGGTTTGCCCTGGAGACGACGGTAGCCGGCAAAGTGGAGGTCGGTGACGGCGCTGCCGTTGGCTTGGCGCACTTGATAGGCAGGGAGGCGATAATCGCCCCGTCCCCAGGATGGGTATTCCTGCGGCAAAACGTCGAGGGAAAAGTCGTCGCGATCAACCATCACGTTGGGCGAAAAGGCCCGGTGCCTCAATAGCGTTCGACGGTCGAGCCCCGGGCGCGCCCGGACCTGGGGACCCCAATACCAATGCGCGAGATATCCTTCAGCCAACGCCTCAATCCGGTAACTACTACCGCCGGTATCTAGTTGAAATTGGCGGCCGCTGGCGTCCACCCAAATCCCCATACTTTTCTCCTCCTCTGCGCCGCTCCGGTCTCGTTCATCTGCGGCCAATGTCCCTTCCATATTAACCAACGCGGCGACGCCGAGCGAGGGGCGGTCGTCAGCTTTAGAGAAGTTGCCGGGGACTGATTGCAACAAACGGCCGTCCCACACCCCGGGGTGCGCATCGCCGTGGTGGGAAGGCCGTGGCCGCATGGTGCCGGCGGGTAGAATCGAGCGGGGCTCGAGTGGGTAATGGATGGCCGGGCGGCCTTACTCCGGGCCCGGATTCCTCACGGTAAGAAGCAGTCGCGCTGCACCAGCGATGGCTCCCGGCGACCTTGCCCAGTGGTGGACCCCTCGCGGTGGGTCATGCCGGACCGGCTACCATCCCGGCTCTGGATGGGCTTCGCCTGATGTTTCCAGTTGAATCGTCGTATGGTCAAATCCAAATTCTGCCAAGCAGTCGTGGAGAGCGCAGAGCACCGTTTGCCCCGACGGTGGCGCAGCGGAGAGCTCTACATGACACGCGAGCGCCCATTGGTGGCTACCAACCGCCCACACGTGCAAGTCATGAATCCGAGCCACCCCCGGCACCGATTCCATCTTGGCGGTAATGTCTGCCAGCGGCACCTTGGCGGGCGTGGCCTCAAGCAAGATTCCGAAGGTGTCCCGAACGATGGGCCAGGGCCCCCAGACCATCAGCACGACAATGACCAAGGTCACCACCGCATTGATCGGACGCCATCCGGTGGCGGCGAGAATGCCGGCTCCGACCAACACCCCCAGCGACCCCGCCGCGTCGGTCATCAGGTGCCACCAGGTACTTCGTTGATTCACATCCTCCGGATTCCGAAACTTCCAAATCAATAGGCTGTTCGCCACGAGGGCCACCCCCGCAGCGATCGCCATGATCGCGGCATTAGCCGCCGTCGGATGAACCCATTGATGAACCGCCGTCCAGCCCAGGAACCCCGCTAAGCCCCACAAAACCAGGGCATTGAGTAATCCCACCAAGATTTCTACGCGCCCCCAGCCAAAGGTCAGCGTGGCGGTCGGGGGGCGTTTGCGTTGACGGTCAGCATACCAGGCCAAGCCCAGGGTGCCGAGGTCGCCTAAGGAATGGGTCGCATCAGCCCCCAAGGCAAGACTGTGGCCCGCCCAGGCACCCAGCGCCTTGAAGACGACCAGGCCCGCGGTCACTGCAAAGGCCGTGGCAAAGCCGGCGGCGTCACGATGCTCGTGTGCATGGTTCATCGGACGCGTCGTCCGAGCACGCTGTCCGTAAAATCCTTCAAGGTGGTCAGGGAGAAGAACGGAATCGGATCGTCCCCCCACTGGTCAGCCATGGTGGTTCCGACTCTTGTTGAGTCCCACGAATTTTGGTCGCAAGTTGGTTTTCTCAAATTTGTTGGCCACGTTTTCCTCATAGACCTCTCGGGCCAGGAACGCCATCGCGGCTGCGTATGACGCCATGGCCTGGGGATGACTGCCTCGTTGGAACGC
>JAJZZH010000211.1 GCA_021797675.1 Bacillota bacterium
TCCTTCCTTCCTTCCGGGGACGACTGACGGTAGGAAGGAATCCCCAGGACAACCCCAAAGCATGGGGACAACTGACGGTAGGAAGGAATCCCCAGGACAACCCCAAAGCATGGGGACAACTGACGGTAGGAAGGAATCCCCAGGACAACCCCAAAGCATGGGGACAAGAGGGGCCGGCACCAACCGCTATCCGCGATCCTGTCCCGTCCCCTTGCGGGTAAAGCGGGCCCCAACTCGGATGCGCCGTGCGATGCACGACGGATTTCCCACGGCAGTTTCCTCTTTGGCCAAGCCGTACCATGTCTGGCCGCGCGGTCCGTTCGTCTGGCAATAGCCGTCCCTTCCGTTCCCACCGGCGGAGAGGGACCTCGATACACCCCGGGCATTTGGCCGTTTCGGCTACGCTTGCCTTCTTGCGCATATTAATATAATACAAGTAAGTTTAGATAGTATCATGGCACAATATGAAGACCCCGTCCTCTGCTCGGCCCCTTAATACATACTATAATGACAAACGATAAAGGGAGGGACGGTCGACTTCATGCCCACGATCTTAACCCGAGTGATCAGTGACCTGTTGGTCGCGCTCGCGGGCGGGTTAATTGCCCAAATGATAGCACGGTGGACCGAACTTCCCGACATCGTGTTTTTTGTGCTGATCGGGGTCATTCTCGGACCACAAGGATTGCATGTCTTTCGGCTTGCGCCTTCGGCCACCATCTCCGATGTCGTCTTCACCCTGGGCAGTGTAGCCATGCTATACGAAGGTGGACGCAGCATCGAATTGCCCGTGATGGCAGAAATTTGGCGTGGAGTCCTGCTCTTGGCTACCCTTGGGGTCCTGGTGACCACGGGCATCATGGCGGTGGCCATTCATTATATTCTCGGCTTGTCTTGGTTAATTGCCACTTTGATCGCCGCCGTCCTGGCCTCCACCGATCCGGCCACGATCATCCCGCTGTTTCAGCAAGTGCGCCTAGAACCGCAGTTGGCGCAACTGGTGCAATCCGAATCCGCTTTCAACGACGCCACCTCATCCGCCTTGAGCCTGCTGCTGGTGGGTATGGTGCTCGGCGGGTCGGTGCACATCGGTCACGCGTTGGGCCAATTCTTGCGCCTGATGGTGGGCGGTCTCCTCATCGGCGGCGTATCGAGCTTCGGATTGAACCTCCTTCTGTCACAAAGGCGGTACCGGCGGGTGATGTTAGACTCCCTGGAACACCCAGCCATTATCTCCCTGGTGATCGTGCTGGTCAGCTACCTGATGGCGGTGTGGCTCGGTGCCAGCGGATTCATGGCAGCGTTTACCGCGGGCATCGTCACGGGGAATGCCAAGACCCTGGGCCTCGGCATTCCCGGCAGCCATGGGGTAGCGCACGAAAATTATCTGTTTACCAACGCCACCGTCATTCGCATGCTGATTTTCATCCTTTTGGGTTCGCAAGTGAATTTCGCCGCCCTATGGCCCCAGTTACTGCCAGGGCTGGCGATCATGACCGTCTTCTTGTTTATTTCCCGACCGGCTACGGTTTTTCTCTGTCTTCCCCTGGATTCCGGCCGCCGCTGGAACCTGCGCGAGCTGGCCTTTGTCTCCTGGGTGCGCGAAACCGGGGTCATGCCGGCCGCCTTGGCAGGCATGTTTGCCGCCCTCGGGGTGCCGGGCGTGACTGACCTCTCCTCCCTCGTCTTTCTCGCCGTCTTGCTGACCATCATCGTGCAGGGGGCAAGCACGGGCTGGTGGGCCCGTCGCTTGCGACTGACCCAATGAGCCGTCAGACCACCGGGGAGACCCGAACTCCGATCCGGCTCGCAGTGGACGCCCACCCCTTGATGATCGCGCTTTGGGGACCTGCCCGATCGTCTCCGTTGATGTGCTGGACCGCTCGCACCTTGCAGGTGGGGCGCACCCGGGACGTGCGCGTGCACCGGTTCATTGCCTGGGATTTTTTCCGAGAGCGCGGCCGGCGTCGTCAACCGCTCCGCCATCTGTTAAGCGATACGTCGGAACCGGGGCGGCGAATCCTGGAGCTCGGTGCCACGCCCCACCGCGCCGATCTCCGGATGACCTTAGACTGGCTGGAACCCGACCATGTCCGCTGGCGCCTGGAGTTGTTGCAACCCGATCACAACCGGATTGGATGGGGCTTCGAAGACGACGCGAAGTCCCATCTCGTCGGTTTCGGCGAACGCACGCATCCGATCGCCGACCGCGCCCGTTTCGACGACTGGGTAGAGGAGGGGCCCGTAGGGTTGGGCCGCTGGTCCCGGTGGTTGCGCTGGACCGGTCGGGTCCCCCTGCCCAAGGGAGGATACACCACTCCGGCCCCGATGCCCTGGTGGCTCTCCGCCGGCGGATATCTCGCCTGGCTAGACACCTATGCCATGGTCCGCTTCCACAAAACGCCCACTCGGCTGCAGGCATGGATCTGGGCGCGACGGGTCGAAGGTCATCTCTTGGTCGGCCCCACGCCGAAGGCGCTGCTCCGGCGAGGATTAGATATCATCGGGCACCCCCGCCTGCCGCCACCTTGGGTCTTTGCGCCGTGGAACGACAGCGTAGGCGGACAGCAAGCCGCGGAGGACCTTCTCCAACGTCTCCGCCGGGAACGAATTCCATCTTCCGTGCTGTGGGTCGAAGACTGGATGGGATCGCACGAGGATGGACGCCGCTTTTGGATGCGTCCGCTCTCCCACCGCTTGGACCGCGAACGCTACCCGGCCATCGAACGGATGGCCGACGGTGCCCGCGCGCAGGGATTTCGCCTGCTGGGCTACTTCTGCCCCGAGGTCACCGAGGCCACTCCGCTATATCACGAGGCCCTGGCCGGCGGGCACTTGGTCGTCGATCGAGCGGGAAAGCCGCTTACCGTGCGGATTTTGGGGATTCACCACGGGGAACTCAATCTCAGCCAAGCCAAGACGCAGTCGTTCGTACGCGAACGCATGTTGGCCCCGGCCGCAGACCTTGGTTTTGACGGCTGGATGGCCGACTTCGGCGAATATTTTCCCGTCCATGCCGTGCTCGGCGCCGGCCTCTCGGGATGGGCTGCGCATAACCGCTACCCGGTTTGGTGGCAGACCATTCACCGCGATTTTTGGCAACAAAGGCGGCCCGACGGAGACTATGCATATTTGTCCCGATCCGCCAACTTGGGATCGCCACCCGTAGCCTCCATATTCTGGGGCGGAGATTCCGACACCGACTGGGACGAAGCCGACGGCCTGCCCACCGTCGTGCCGCAACTCTTGTCGGCGGGTCTCGCCGGGCTGCCGTTTTGGGGAACCGACATCGCCGGCTATATGACCTTCGGTCTCACTGCGCCGTCGACCAAGGAGCTTTACCTACGCTGGACGGAATTAGGCGCGCTCTGCCCCATCATGCGCACGCACCATGGCACCGCTCGCCCGCGCAACTGGCATTTCCTCAAGGACACGCCAACCCTGGCTCTTTACACTCGCTATGCGCGGCTGCATACCGCGCTGGCCCCCTACTGGTATCGTCTGGCTCAAATTGCCGTCGAGTCTGGGACGCCGCTCGCGCGGCCACTTTTTCTTGAATATCCCGAGCTTCCCCCAACCTGGGCCCTCCCTCCCGATGAATTTTTGGTGGGGTCCGATCTGTTGGTGGCCCCCGTTGTCCGGGCCGGTCAGCGCTCGCGCGCGTGTTACTTCCCGCCGGGGGTCTGGTATGACTGGTGGACGGGGCAATCCGTCGCCGGTCCCGGATGGCATAGGGTGTGGGCCCCGTTGGACCGCATCCCGCTTTTCATTCGCCAAGGCTCCGTGTTGCCCTTGTTTGAAGGCAACGCCGAGGAGATCGACGGGCATTTTTGTCCCGACGGCATCGTGGACACCCTGGCCCCGGCACCCGGCTGGAATGACTGGACGACGGTCAACCGTACGGTCACTTTGCTCATCACCGACCTTCACGCCAAGGCCAAAGTGTGCTTGTTCGACGGCTCGGTCCTGGAGGTCGCGCCAGCCGGAGCCGGGGTGCGCTCCTCCGGGCGGGCGCTCATTGCGTCGCCGCCCGGCCGGGCCGACCATCTGCCGGGGGGCGGGGTGGACGGCATCGCCGCTCGCCTGGCGCCCGGGGATCGCCTCGTGATGAACGCCCACGCCGGCCGGTTGGCACTGACCCTGCTCGAAGGTCCCTGTCGGTGGTATATTATGCGCAGGTTTCCTTCCGCGAGGAAAAGTGGGAGCGCGGCCGCCGACGACTCCAAGGCGGGATCGGGGGAACCAAGGAGGGACCCGCCATGATTTCAGGCAAGGCGTTCGCCTACTCGCTAGGAAATTTGGGCACCAACATCTTTTCGCAGTCGTTCGCGACCTATGTGCTCTTTTTCTATGTGGACCATCTCCGGGCATCCCTGGGTTTGATTTCGCTGGTCATGGGATTGCAGGCTGTCTGGCATGCAATCCTTAACCCCGTCCTCGGTCAATTGTCGGATGCTACCCGTAGCCGCTTTGGACGGCGGGTGCCCTACATGGCTGGCGCCACGCTTCCGCTCGGCGTCGCCTACTGGTTGATTTGGCGGCCTTGGGTGCATCGGGCCGAGTTGCCGCTGTATTTCGCGGTGGCAGTGACGGCGTTTGACTTCTTATATCTGACCGTCGTCCTCAATTGGACCAGCCTCTTCCCGGAATTGTACCGGACGCTCCCGGAGCGCACGCGGGTTCAGGCGTGGCGGCAAGGGATTGGGGTCATAGCGCTGATGGTCGGCGTGTCCGTTCCCCCCCTCATCTATCGACGCTGGGGCTGGCACACGATGGGCCTCTTGCTCGCCCTGATCGGCACCGCTGGATTCCTGGCTGCCCTGCTCGGCCCCAAGGAGGGACCTCTCGCTCAGCCTCCCGCCGACCGTCAACGGTTGGGCTCCGTGCGGGCGATTTTGCAAACCGCCGGTGACCGATCCTTTCTCCGCTACCTGACGATGAACTTCCTGATTCAGTTTATTTTCAGTCTGATCCCGGCTACTTTGCCCTTCTTTGCCAAATACGTGATGCACATCAGGGGACTCGAACTCACCCTGCTGCTCGCTTCCATTTTCGTGGTGGCGTTGGCCGTCATGTATCCCTGGTCCCGCTATATTTACCGAGTAGGCTCGCACCGCGCCATGGTGACCACCATTGGCCTCTTGGCACTGGGCGTCCTGCCCTTTTGGTGGTTGACGGGGATGGTGTCCGCCCTCGCCGCTGGCGTCGTGCTAGGCCTAGGCCTGTCCGGATTTCTCTCGTTGGCCGACCTCCTCATGGCAGAGGTCATCGATGCCGATGCAGAGCGCCGGGGAAGGCGTCGGGAAGGCAGTTTTTACGGTTTCAACGGATTCGTGGTCCGCTTCGGAGTCACGCTGGAATCCCTTGTCGTCTATCTCGTCTTCCATTGGACGGGATATCACGCCAATGCCGCTGGGCACGCCACGGCGCTGGTCCAGTGGGGAATGCGATGCCTGCTGGCGGGAGTGCCCTTGCTCGCCCTGACCATTGCCCTGTGGGCAATCATGACTTTCAAGGTCCGGGAAAGCCCTCGCCACCCTCCCCAGTCGATGCCCTAAACGACCCTTCCCCGCCAACGCCATGCCGTGAGCATGGCGCCCGGGAATAAAGAGAGGCGGGGTACGAAACCCTAACCGAGAAAAACCGAGTCCAGGGGGGACACGATGGTCAGTCAGGCAGCAAGCTCTGCAAGAGGTTTTTTGGGCGGTGGGACCCGGTGGCCCGGGCGACAAGGATGCCGCCGTCTCTCCGGTCGGCCATAAAGCCATGATAGCTGCCATTCAGCGCGAGAACGCGGCGGTCCGGCGAAGCCCTCGACGACTTGTTCATGGTTGCGACCAAGACGTCATGGTCGACCGGCCGGCAAAGCTACCCGGCTGCCGGTGCTTGGCTCCACGGTCCACCCCATCGGTCAACCGGACTCCAACGTTGAAACCGCGGCCAACTCCACCTGGGTGGAACGCGCGGGTACCGAAGACGAGGTGTTAGCGCATGTCAACCAAAAAATCCGGCGAATTCACGGCATCCTCGCTGCTCCCTCGTGATCTGACCCCGGCGGTTCCCGCCGCCGAGCATCCGGTCGAAGCGAGTCTCATTCTTTCTAACGAACGGACGTTTCTTGCCTGGCTCCGGACCGGCGTGGCCGTAATGGCGTTCGGTTTTGTGGTGGCCAAGTTTGGCATCTACCTGAAACTTGCCGCGCACACGCAATTTGGACCCGACCGCTTGGGTCTGATCATGGTGGGCGGCGGAATTATGTTCATCGCTTCGGGGGCGTTGCATTACCATCGGGTCAAAAAATGCCTGGAATACGGCACCCCATTGTCCCATTCCCGGATGCCTACCGCTCTGGGAGTCTTGATGCTGGTTGCGGGCGCGGTCGTCTTTTTCTACCTGTTTCAGGCCGAATGACGGTCGTTGCCATCCCGCCGGGAATTTTTCCGGGGACCGATGAAAACTCTCACGGCCGACTCTGTTAAAATGGACGATGAACCAAGTCACCTTGCACCCAAGACGCCGGGTCCGTGCGGTCGCAGCCTTGAGGAGGGTTTCGCTCCGTCCGCCGCGCGCGGCGGGTCGCTGGGGTCGGTCTTGGTCAGACCGCACAGGTAGCTCGCGTCCAGGAACCACGCACCAGAGCTCGGGAGGCTTTCGTGTCGACGATTCAAGACGTCATTTTAGTGCGTCACGGGGAAAGTGTCAGCAACGTTACCCAGCGCTTCGCCTATCGGGCCTGGGACCCGCCGCTGACCGAACGCGGCCAGCGGCAAGCTCAAGCCTTGGCGGCCGCGCTTCGGACGCTACCCATTTCCTGCCTCGCCACCAGTCCGCTATTGCGCACGCGCAAGACCATTGAGCCCCTGTCGCAGGCTTTGGGCATGGACCCGGTCGTGGTGGACGACTTGATGGAGGTAAATCTCGGGCGCTGGGATGGGGCCTTCATGGAAGAACTTAGCACCTCGGAAGCCGATAGAGATCTTTACGCTGCCTGGCGCAAAGATCCGGAGGCGTTTCCTCCCCCGGGCGGCGAATCGGTCATGGCCGTGGGCCGGAGAATCTTGCGCGGACTGGATCGCCTGCTCGATGACCATTCGGGAACCTTGGTGGTCGCCGCCACGCATGGCGACTGTTTGAAGGGCGCCGCGCTGGCCGCGCTGGGCGCTCCCGGGGACTGTGCCCGCCAGATGAAGAGCCCGAACGCGGGAATAGTGTGCTTAGAGCGCGACGCCAACCGCCAATGGCGAATAAACTTGGCTCCGGCGCTGGCTGGCTGGGACGTCTAGCCGCTTGCGCGGCCGCACCGCGCTTCCTCGCCCAGGGCCTCAAGGAAAGAGCAGCATTGGCCGGCGGTGGCGCGGATGCGTAAGCCGCATGAACTCCAAACCGTATAGCCGTTGCAGTTCAGGATGGTTCAAGACGCTGCCCGATGGCCCCGCCAGCACCACCCGACCCCGGTCCATCGCCCAAATCCCGTCACAGTAGAGCCCGACCGTGACCAAATCATGATAGGCCATAACCACGGTCTTGGCCTGGTCGCGCACTAGCAGGCGCACGCGCTCCAAGAAATCTCGCGCATGGCCCGGGTCCAAAAAGGCGGTGGGTTCATCCAGCAGTAAAATCGGAGTTTCTTGGGCCAAAGCCATGGCCAAGAGAACGCGTTTTTCCTCCCCGCCGGAAAGTTGGCTCATGCGACGTTCAGACAAGTCTCGCGTTCCGGTCAAAGCCAAGGCGGACTCCACGGCTTGGGCATGCTCCTCTCCCAAGCGGCCAACCCGGTCCCACCAGCGATGGCGGCTGATCCTCCCCAAGCTGACCACCGTGCGGACCGTAAGGTCGTAGGGATGCCCGACGCGTTGGGGTACGACGGCAATCGCCCGGGCCCGTTCACGAATCCGATAGGTGGACAACGGCCGGTCCCAAAGCCGCACGGTGCCGGCAGCGGGCCGCTCCCATCCGGCCATGACCTTCAGCAGGGTGGATTTCCCGGCGCCGTTGGGTCCGATCACGGCGAGCCACGTCCCCTCGCTGACCGTCCCCGAGACGCCGCTCAGTGCCGCTTGGCCTCCAGGCCAGCGAAACTCCACATGATCCAACGACAATGCGGCGGCCATCTGCCTCCCCTCCCATTCCCGTCCCTGGTTCAATTTGTCGCCCGCTTCCCCCGGCCTCGATCGGCGAGCAAATATAGAAAGTATGGCCCTCCTAAGAACGCGGTAATCACCCCGACCGGTAATAACCCCAGCGGGGGAAGATTTTCGGCCACCGTATCCGCCAGCATCAAGAAGGTTGCTCCGGCTAAAAACGTGATAGGCAGTAGGCGCTCGTGTTCAGCGCCCACCACGCGGCGAATCACGTGGGGGACCACGAGTCCGACGAATCCGATCAAGCCGCCGATATAGACGGCAGCTGCCGTCAGCAGACTCGCGGAAAGCAGGAGGATTCCCTGGCTTCGGCGCACGGGAACGCCAACGGACAGAGCGACGTCCTCGCCCATCAGCAAGGCGTTCATATGCCGCCTTTCGGGCACCAGCAAGATCAGGCCGGCCAGCATGATGCTGCCCGCCACCTCGACCGTCGTCCACGTCATCCCGTGAATCCCACCCATTTCCCAGGCAAAAATCGCACTCAGCGATTGCTCCCGTGCCAACATTAAGAAGGTGGAAATGGCGGAGAACATGACACTCAGGGCATACCCGGCGAGCAATAGGGTCAACATCGCCGACCGCCCTCGCCCTCTAGACAGCGTCCAAGCCAAAAACACCGAGAAAAGGGCGCCAAAAAACGCCGCTGGAGCCATCAACATGGTACCCGGCAACACCGTTTCCGCCGCCACCGCGCCCAGCCCAGCCCCGGCCGAAGCGCCCACGATGTAAGGGTCCGCCAAGGGGTTTTGCAACAGTGCTTGCATGCTAGCTCCCGCGGTGGCCAAAGCACCACCCACCAGGGCAGCCGCCACGATCCGCGGCAGACGAATCTGCCACACAATCACCGCCACGATGCCGCGCCCAGGGTGGATGAGTGCCGTCAAGACGGACCATAGGGGAATGGTCGTCGAACCGTGGACCACGCCTAACAAGAGCGCCAGCAAACAGGCCAGCGCCCAGGCGAGCCATCGGGTAGCATGACCGTGTCGGGATGGCGGTTCCGCAGCAGCTGGGGCAGGTTGGTTCACGTTGGTCATAACCCTCTCCGTCGTGTGAAACGAGAGGGCCGCCCGAATAATCTCAATCTCCGCTCGAACGGCCCGACAACCCGCAGGCACGCCCAAAACACGCGTCGGTAGGTCTCCTGACTGCCGGATCTTGGTCGCAATTCAGATGACGCCTTCCAGGACCTTTATCCGTCCATCCATCCTGTGGCGTCATCGACTCCCCGGTCACAGTGGCGGGTGCCGTTCCGGAACTTCCCCGGATTCCCTGTTATACACCGATGCGGTTCGGTTGGTCTTAGTCTACCACGGAACGGTTGCCGGAAGGCACTCCCTGATGCACGGACCCTCTGCGTTGAAGGATAATGTGGGCAGCGGCCTGCCCCACGATCCGGAACGGTCGCGTGAGCATGGAAGCCTTTCCGGGTTATAGCCCACATTGGGCGCCACAGTTTTCCATCCGTTGGGCCGCAGATGAATTCGTGACTCCAGCCTGGCCTGCGTGCCTTTTGCCGCGGGTTGCACGGTGGTGGCGGCCAATACCGGAGCACAGTCCAACGCGGCGACGTACGTGCGGTGGGGATCTGAGGGTTCCGTCAGGATCAAACGCGTTGGCTGCGTGGGTTTGATGCGCAATCGATTAAGCTGCACGGAGTCTAAGGCTTGTAACACGGTCGCCGGAGATTCCGCGCGGCCAGGTTGACGAAGTCGTTCTTCCGTGGCGCGGTACAGGCCACAGGCCAAGACGCGCGTCATGACGTGCCACGAATTCGTCCCCTCCGACTCATGAAGGGCGGTCGCAACGCGAGCGGCGATTTGATTTCAGGCTTCGTCAACGCGGTTTTTGCGCCGATGCCAAGCCATCACGGCCGTCGTGGACAGTTTCTGTACCGACGCATTCGTCTGCAAACAGGCGATTCCAAACACGCGTTGGGACGCCTGGCGGGCCATCGGGTCAATCTGAATGTGAATCGCCCCCCCTGCCACGTTGCTGGGAGGCGACCGATCCGGGAGGATGATCGGGACCCGCGTGGTCTTCACGATTCGTGAGGTGCTTCCGGCGAGTCTGCCGTAAACGCTGCCATTTCGATCACTTGACCGGCGGGGATTTCGGCATGGGCGTTATCGCGCCGGGGTATTACCAAATCAGTGGCACTGCAAATTGCCTTAATTCTGGGTCTTTCGACACCAGCGATAGTCCTTCTACCAATGACTGAGCCACCAACATCCTGTCGAACGGATCTCGGTGGGGGCTCTTTAAGGAACCGGCAGTGATTGCATGCGTCGAACTGATAGCCAATTCCACGGCTCGCAACACCTGGATGTGATGCTGAAACCCGTCGATTACCGTACGCGCCTCGGGTAGTCGGCCCAGGTCATATTTGATGGTGATTTCCCACGCTGAGACCGCGGACACAACGACGACGTTTTGGGGGTCCTCGATGATTTCCCTCGCTGCCCAGGACAACTTCTCAGGCTCGACCAACGCCCAGAGGAGAGCGTGGGTGTCCAACAACACACTTATTGCCATCGATCCAGTTCCTCCGGCGGAAGGGGATCAAAAAACGCATCGGAAATTTTCCCAGGAACGAAACCCAATGGCCGTTTATCGCCTGTGTTCAGTGGTACAAGTTTCGCATAGGGTCGACCGCCCTTGGCCAAAATGATTTCTTGACCCTCGTCGCGTACTTGGTCGAGAATTTTTGACAAATGGGTTTTGGCCTCATGGACGTTAATGATTCGTGCCACGGGAACGCCTCCTAACTAAGTCCTATTGGTTTAGTTTATTCGTCTCGTGAGAAAAGCGCAAGATTTCATCCGGGAGTCCCTCGGTATGGGGTCATCAAAACAAAATGCACCCGAAGAGAATCCATCCCGTCGGGGGATGATTGCATTTCGTTATCATTCGCCGTAGCCGAATGGTGTAATGGAAATTGTCACCAATGCAAGGGAGGATCCATGTTATGGTCGACATGGCTGGCGAAACGGTTCTCGTGGATCACAAGTATAGTCGGTGCATCACGGAACACACCGCCTTTCTGCGAAAGGCGCCGTCCCAGATCGTGCGCAAGAGGCCGATTTCTGCCGAACGGCCACAACGCCAAGGCGAGGCCTCAACCGGGTGATCCTGGCCTCCGCGGGGGGCGACGTGGTTTCATTCACGCGCTATAAAGCCCTCCGTCAGGGAAAGTCGGCATCACGATCCCGCCCACCGGCCAATCGGAAGAGTCCATCGGACCTTGTCTGTCAACGCCGCGGACCCACGGATCCTGCGGATCATAATGCCGCGGTGGTGATGGAAAGGCGTCCATGCCCAGGCCCCTATCCGGAACTCCATTTGCCACGAAGCACAAACCGACGCAGATTTTTCGGACCGTAGGGCCGGAGCGGCCCGAAGCGAAACCGGGGGAGATCCGGGTAAGAGGTTTTTGGCCAACCGGTGCAGCGATCCATGAGCCAGGAACCTCCGCGAGGGATTCCGGCACCCCCGCCTCACCCGTCAGGGTCGGGCGGCGGGAGATCCCTTTGTGTTACCCTAACAGAGGGTGTACCTGGGGATGATCCCTTGGGGCGCCATAGACCATCAAATCGTTGAGGCATCTGCCGAAAGGAGACCTGACCATCCATGGCTAGACCACACCACCATTCCCACCAGCAGCAACTTGGTGAGGAAATCGCGATTAATCCGTTGTTTGCCCGCCAGGGGGAGAGTTCGGTTCCCCGCTTTCATCTGGCTCGGCACGGTCTCCTGCCTGAAACCGCGTACCAGGTGATTCACGACGAGCTGACCCTGGACGGCAACGCACGGCTCAACCTCGCCACCTTCGTTGGCACGTGGATGGAACCGCAGGCACGAGTCCTCTACGGAGAGGCCGCCGACAAGAACATGATTGACAAGGATGAGTATCCGCAGACCGCCGCGATTGAAGAGCGGTGCGCGCACATTATGGCCAGTCTGTGGAACGCCCCTGACGCCCGCGAAAGTTTAGGCGTATCCACCACGGGCTCTTCGGAGGCATGCCTTTTGGCCGGCCTCGTGCTCAAGCGCCGTTGGCAAAATGCGCGTAAGGCTCAGGGACTTTCTACCGAGAAACCCAACATGGTCTTTAGCTCGGCCGTTCAAGTCGTCTGGGAGAAATTCGCCAATTATTTTGAGGTCGAGCCGCGCTACGTGCAAGTAAGTCCTCAGGCCCCCGTGCTAAGCCCCGCCGGCGTAGCGGAGGCCGTCGACGAAAACACCATCGGGGTGGTGGCGGTGCTGGGGGTGACCTACACCGGAGTGTACGAGCCCGTAGCAGAGATCGCGCACGTTCTCGACGACATCCAGCAGCAATCAGGCCTCGATATCCCGATGCATGTGGACGCCGCCTCCGGCGGCTTTGTCGCCCCGTTTTTGCAACCTGACCTGAAGTGGGACTTCCGCTTGCCGCGCGTTCATTCGATTAACGCCTCCGGGCACAAATATGGCCTGGTCTATCCCGGTTTGGGATGGCAGGTGTGGCGGCACCGGGATTTCGTGCCCAGTGAGCTCATCTTCGACGTCTCGTATCTGGGCGGCGATATGCCGACGCTGGCGCTCAATTTTTCCCGGCCCGGCGCCCAGGTCTTGCTTCAGTACTACAATTTCCTTCGGTTGGGCTGGCAAGGCTACTACGAAGTGCAACACACGTGCCAAACCGTCGCTCGCTTTTTGGCGCGAAACATCGGTTCCATGCCGATGTTCGAAGTGCTGAGCGACGGTTCGGATCTGCCGGTGTTGGCCTGGAAGCTTAAAGCGGCAAACGATCGCTGGAATTTATACGACCTGTCCCATCTCTTGCGCGAGCGAGGTTGGCAGGTTCCCGCCTATCCCTTGCCTCCGGCAATGGAGGACACCGTGATTATGCGGGTGGTGGTACGCAACAGCTTCTCGATGGACCTAGCTCGACTCTTTTGGGAGGACTTTCGGCGCCAGGTCGACTATTTGGAGCAGCTTGACGGGCCGTATCCGCATCCGCAGACCAGGGCTAAAGGCTTTCACCATTAAAGGTCTGGGCCGGGAGCGCTGAGCTTCATCCCTCCCGTTCGGTCACCAGTCCCCCGTCCAGCGGCCTTTGGGCAGCCAGCCCCAATTCATGAGTCAAAATGGGCTGAACCACTCTCGCAGGATAACCGTACTGCTCGGCCAGGGCCGCCGTCCATGCATAGCGGCTCAAGCGCACGCCGCCGACGAGATGCAAGATGCCGTCGAGGCCGGCGTCGACGGCCCGAATCGAGCGGTCGGCCAACTCGGCCGCCGAGGTGGGCGTCGAGACCTGGTCGGTGGCCGCCTTGAGCGGTTGACCGGAACGCAGTTGTTCACGGATGCGATACACGAAATTTCGAGGATTGTCCTCCTGGCTATAGACCCATGCCGTACGAACGATTAATACGCCGGGGATATGGCCCAGGAGCCATTCTTCGCTTTCCCATTTGTGCCGTCCATACACCTGCAGCGGATGGGGCATGTCCGACTCGCGGTATGGTCCACGCCGACCGTCAAAAACATAGTCGGTAGAATAAAAGACAAATTTCGCCCCGACGTCATCGGCAGTCCGTGCCAACCGGCGGACCGCCTCCACATTCAGCCGATGGCTCAGCCCCGGATCGCGTTCACAGCGGTCCACGTCCGGCAGCGCCGCTGGCATCCAAACCACCTGGGGAGCCAGCTCTTGGAGCACGGCGAGCACCTTGGCTTCGTCGTTCATGTCGAGCGCGGTCAAACCTTCCCGCGGATGATGGTGATAGGTTCCCAACGCGCTGTCCCCCCGCGCGGTCAGAGCGGCCAGCAGATGGCTGCCAACTTGCCCCGATCCGCCTACCACCAAATGTTTGGTTGTACCCATCCCGATCTCCATCCCTCGATTCGCTTGTCATAGTTTGCATCCCGCTGACGGCCTTATTTTCTCGGATAAAGGTCCATCTGACAACCTGCCGCGTTGCGCCCAGGAAAAATCCCTTTCGGTATCGTAAAATTCCTGGTAACTGGCAGGAATTTTTTCGGCCGGTGTGTAACCATATCAATGGTCGCCCGGCGTGCATAGGCGCTGAAGGCATAGAGGGCACAGCCAAAATACCAAAATCAGCGGACGCCATGGCGGCGCTGCCGCCGAGCTTGTCAGAATGGTCCGCCAGCGAAGATCAAGACGCGCAGGTTAGGGCGTAATCCTTGAACCCATGCGAAAATGGCTACCTACCGAAGGGAGAGGAAGCGGCACCGGTTCCATCATCATCATTGGATCTGGAAGACACCGCGTAAGATCATGAATAAAAACACACGTATACATCACCGCCGCAGGTGGCCTTGGCGCCTCGTAGGATGCGGGATGGCCTTAAGTTTGGTCACCTGGATGACCGGATTGGATCAAAACGCTGCCGCCGCCCCGATTCTCGGGGTGAACCGTCTTACCGAATTCGGGATGAACAACGCCCACGATCAGGCGGTGGAAAATGCGGCAAACCGAAACTTTACCGCATTCTGGACGCGACCCGGTCCCGCCATCATGGATCCCGCCCTCATCAACGGGGTGCTTTACGGCGGCACCGTTAACCCTCCCTACGGTGTCATTGCCGTCAATCCGATTACGGGTCGTACACTTTGGTTTCATGTGTTTGCCAACCAGATCATGAACAGCCCGGTCTACGACCACGGAACCATATTTGTCGGTGAAGGCAATAACAAGTACTATGCCCCCCCGGTGACCCGCCATCCCGACCGACGCGGAACGGGAGTCAATCAGGTGGTGGCGATCAATGCGCAGACGGGGGCCACCGACTGGGTATATAACACCCAGGGGGAGAACATGCCATCTTTTGTCCTTTATGGTCATGGGCTTTACGTAGCGAATGGCGCCGACCAGGTGCTGGACCTGGCCCCGGCCACCGGCAAGGTGGCCCGCTGGTTACCGATCCGCAGCTATGTCAGCATGTCATCACCCACGGTGGTGGGTGATACAGCCTTTTTCGGCGGTGCATTTCCCTACAATATGTATGCGGTCGATCTGAGCAACCTGGCCCTGCGGTGGAGTACGCACACTCCTGCGGTCGCGGGTTTGGACGACTGTGCTCCCGTGGCCAACCGCACCGATGTGTTCATCGGGGCCGTCTACGATATCCACCACAAGTCGGCGGCCATGTTCCTCGCGTTTAATCAAGCCACCGGAAAAATCTCTTGGAAGCGGATAATCGGCTACGGCGCGCGGCCGACCAAGGGCGCGCTCTATGAATCCGGCGTCCCGTTATTGGTCCATAACACCATTTATGTGGGAAGTTCGGTAGCCGACGCCGTGTATGCTTTCAATGCCGACAACGGACAGGTCCGGTGGTCGAACCGTCTCAACGGGCGGCCTGTGGCCCAAGCCCCGGTCTTGGCAGGCGGCCACTTGTTCGTGGGCGATGCGCGGGGAACCCTATTCGTGCTGAATCCGGCCGACGGCCACCTCGTCAACACGGTACAGTTTCCTGGCAGTTTCATGCCAGGCGTGCCCTTTGTAGACGGTCGTACGCTGTTTGTCAGTACACGTAACGGCGAGTTGTTCGCCCTGCCGATCGCCGACTTGCAGCACCCGTCATTCCGTCCCTGATCGGTAACGGAACCAGAAGGATGAGGCGGGGGGCTCCGCAATATATCCGGACGGCCAATATCTAAGGGGGAAAATAGGGTGCACGTCGAGGGCATGGATCATCTCGTGTTGACGGTTCAGGACATCACTGTCACCGAGGAATTTTATACCCGGGTCCTCGGAATGCAGGCTGAACGATTCGGAGACGGGCGCCATGCGCTACGGTGTGGCCGACAAAAAATCAACCTGCACCCCGTGGGCAACGCCTTCGAACCGAAAGCGATGCGACCCACGCCGGGATCGGCCGACATCTGCCTTATCGCCTCCGGCACGGTGAACGCTACCTTGCTCCATCTGCACGCGATGGGAATTCAGGTGGAGGCCGGTCCCCTCCCCAGAACGGGCGCATTGGGGCCGACGACCTCGGTCTATCTCCGCGACCCCGACCACAACTTGGTCGAAATCGCCCATTATTGACCAAGGCCTGGCCAGGAAGCGGCCCGTCACCATCCAACAAGGTCGTCCCGGTGAGGAAGGCTGGGTAGGGCCCCAGGAATCTGACAGGCGAAAGTGCCGGCAAGGACCCCGCGTTCGACAGCTTGCCGGATCGTCCCCCCTTCGTCGGCCAGCGTCACCGCCAATGCGGCATTAAAGGCATCGCCCGCCGCAGTCGTATCCTGGGCGAGAACACGGCCCGCCTCGACGTGAAAATGGCCCTGGCGGCTGGCCACGTAGGCGCCCCAAGGCCCCAGCGTCGCGGCCACCGCGGTCAGCTGGGAATGGCGGGCGAAGAGGGTGTCGGTTTGGAAAATCGCCTCGCTGACATCGCGGGCGGGTTCTGAATTGGTTAACTGAGCTAATTCCGCCAGATTTGGCGTCACGTAATCGGCCAACAGCAACAAATCCTCGCTAATAGCTTCCGCCGGCGCCGGGTCCAAAACTACCGTGCACCCGTGTTCCTTCGCCCACAAAGCAGCCACCAGATTGGCCTCACGGTTCACCTCGCCCTGGAGCAAGAGCATTTGGGCGTTGGCCTGTGCTTCCAGCCGGGCACTGACCTCCTCCGTCTGCAAGGCTTGGTTGGCCCCGGGGACGTACAAGACGTAGTGGTGGCCCGGACCAGCGATCGGCAATGCGGTGCCCGTGGGAATTTGTCGATCGACTGCGATCCCGTCGCGGGACAGTTTCTCCCGACGCACCGCAGCCAGCAAAACCTTGCCGAACACATCATCACCCACACGGCCCACCAAGTACGCCTTCCCGCCCAACCGGCGAACTCCCGCCGCTTGGTTAAGTGCCTTTCCCCCGGCGTCGAGGCCGGCCGCTTGGACCACGAGAGTCTCCCCGTCGCTAGGTTCCCGGGGCAAGCGGACGTGAAAATCCACCCTCAGACTCCCCATGACAATAATGCTGGCTTTGCCTCGCGTCACCTGTGTCTCACCAACTTTGCCATGCGCAAACCCCTGGACTTATCCGTGGGGATGACGAATCAAAGCATCTGTCGTGTCCTGATACACCCACCCCCACCGCTAAAGCGGTGGGGGTGTCCCGGAGGACCCCGTTGCCGCCCCTTCCAGGATCTCCTGACCCTTTGGCCTCCGTACAACATCCTGGACCTTAGCGCAACGACTGCCCCATTTTCCGCGGTGGCTCCGGTTTCTGCCGCGACGGACTCCGACCCGCAGCCTTTCGGCCCCAAGGAGGCGGGGAGGACCTCGGCCACGCCTCCTTGGTTTGATCGGCCTGCAAACCCTCAAACGTCGCGTTCGGGAGGGCATCCCCACCCGGCCAGGCTTCCCTTGCCCAGCCCGCATTCAAGCGCCATTCGATCCGGTCTTGCTCCCCCGCCGCCGACTCGAACACCCAAACGCACTGGTGAGGTCCCGCTGGACCACCGCATCGCAGGCTGGGCCGCGGTGCCAGGGTTCCGAAAGCTTCTTCATTCCTCCGGTTCCCGCCATCGCAAAACTTGGGAAACAGCGGCGGTTCGCGTGGATACGGCGATGCCCGCCTTGCGGACGAGTTCGGCCAAGAACCTTCCTGGTGCGCGAAAACCCACCTACCTTGCAAAACGGCGCTGTCGGCCGCGAATGGATACGGACTCAAAAAAGCAAACGTTGCCCAGGGAAAACACGCGGTGGACCGCCCTCGCGATCTGCCATCTGCTCTTGCCCTGGCCCGTCGGGACGTCAATCGCCACCCGATCGCCAGGATGAACGCCGAAATGGCGCTTCCTGCTTTCGCGCCAGCGACGCGAAAATCCGTACTGGTCGGTTCCCCAACCAATGGTTGTGCAAATTTCCGAACGGAACCGCCGCGGCCTCCGGGCGATGCCTGCTACAGTTTACACCCGGAAGGTGCGATCCGGAGGTCGAGCGCTCGCCGCACGCGGGTATCTCAGATCAAACTTTGCCGACGACTTCCTGGCTTGCTTCCGGGTCCGAGTGCCCATAGCCCGCTGCCCAGCGCCCATAACCGATCCATAATCCTGATCGGCAGCAAAATCGGGTAAATTAGTCCAAAGGTCATCATCCCGAGGAGCCCCGCAGCGACGAAGACGCCCAACTGAATAGCTCCAATCCGCCACTTCCCCATCATCAGCGTCCCAATCCCCGGCAGCAAAACGTTAATCACGGTGGCGATAATTACCCAGGTGCGGCTCATCCTCCGCGGCGTGCCCTTCCGTTGGTCCCTGAACGACCAAGACGGATGCACGCCTCCCTCCCTTCGCGAATCCTGTTGAATCCTCGCGTGCCCTATCTATCGTGTCCTACCTAGCCCATTTGTACGTTCGAACCCAAACCCCACGCGGGACTCAGGACCGGACGCGCTTCCTGTCTGACGTCGCCTGCCTACGCGTGATCCCTGCTTTCCATCTTACGCCTTTCACCGGCGAAAAACCATGGGCGTCCCCGACGGGTCCAGGTCTTCCCGAGCGCGGCACCGATAGGCGGCAGCCGTCCATCCCAGCAACGCGACGTAGGCTGGCTAAGCATCCAGCGCCGAGGTCCTCTTGCGGAGACGGGTTTCCGGATGCTCGCTCCCGAACCGTACGTACACCTCTCGATGTATACGGCTCTCCATTTACTCATCAGCTACAGAGCGTAGCTGTTCCCAGACAACGTGGGGATGTCTTAGGACGCCTCACGCATCGTTCTTAAGGTTACCAACGAACAGTCTTGTTTTTCCCTTTGGTGGCGAAGACTCGAGCTACGACGTGGGAAAGCTCGTAGATGAGATAAAAAGGGATAGCCATCAGCAACATAGACAAAGCGTCCGGTGGTGCCAGAATAGCCGCCAGAAGAAACGCCATGAGCACCGCGTAGCGGCGATAGCGAACAAATACCTCTGGTTCAAGAATTCCGTGATAACTCAACACCGCGGACACCAATGGCAATTCAAACAAGATTCCAAACGGAAGTGACAGATCGATCACAAAAGATAGATAGTTGCTCAGCGTCCAAAGCTGAACAATACCGTGACCTGTAAACGATAGCATTACTCTTAACACGATTGGTACGAACCAGAAGAACCCCGCCGAGATTCCTCCCGCAAACAGAATCATCCCCGGAAGCACAAGGATTCTAACCATTGTCTTTTCGGTGATCGTGAGTGCGGGCAAGGTAAATGCCATCATCTGATACAGCAAGATTGGCGAAACAGCAACCAGGGACAATACAAAGTCTACTTTGACTACCCCGAAAAATGCTTCCGTAACCCCAATTACTGCGAGATGGCGAAGGCCCGAACGGTGAATTACCCAATAGAGAATCGGCCTGCTGCCGAAATATCCTAGCACAAAAAACCCACTGAACAGGCCGAGCACCACCATCAGACGCTTTCGAAGTTCGCTTAGATGCTCGACTAGAGGCATCTTCTGATCAATTTCCTGATTCCTACGCATCGGTCTCTATCTCCGTTGCAGTTGGCCGGATTTCATGGCATTCCTTGCTGGGCGCCACGCCGTTTGGGTAGACAATCTTCAACCCCATGACCTAAGGTAATTATTCTAGGTTCCACGCACCTGTTGGTCGCTAATCGTCGCGATTTGAGAAGCTTCTGGTGATGACCACGCATGCTCCCCAGGTTGAAATTCTACGACTTCGGGATAACGCAAGATCACCGTTCCGTTCTCGATACGCAGGTCCCGAGGCTCTCCGCGTAACCAGTGAATCGTACAGTGATGCCATCCACTTGGAAGCCGGTGGCGATGTTCCGGCACGGCTTTCGGTGCGACAGCAACCCATCGCTTTCCGGGGATTGTTGTGGATGGCAACCTGGTGGGCTGGGCGAATTCACTGACCGTACTTTCCCGTTGGGACACGCGCGTCCATCGAGGTGTAAATAAGACTCCGTTCGCGCTCATCTTCCATCCCAGCCTAGCCAGCGCTGCCAGAGCTGTTTCCCACGTAATTGCCACCTCGACGCCGGGGGGCAACAGGACTCCGGTCGGCAGCCCGGACGGGATCCACAATACGGACTCCGGCCGCGAGAGCAGCGGTGCGACCTCGTCTCCCAAATATATGATGAGCCGGGCGCCTTCGCTGATAGCAGGCCAATCAACGTGATATTCCGCCTCGGGCAACGCGACTCGCAGACGCTGAAGCACCGAAAGGGCCCGCTCTGCAGCGACGGGTTTGTTCTTGGCCATTTCAAGAATATCATCGCATATGACCCAGGGGCGAACGCTTGAAGATAAGGCCTTCGCCCCTCGCAAATAATGGATAACATCCTGTGCCAGGGCCATGCGGCTATCCCCATGCACAAGATCCGGCAAAATCGCCTCTCCTTCGAATAACTCGTTCCAACCATAGAAGAACACCAAAGAGGGATCCGTGGTCTCAGCCAAGGCCGTCGCTTCTTCGACAAGGCGGGGGTCATCAATGATGAGGTTGTATTCACGGGAACCAGGTGCTTGTGTATTACCCTGCCAGACTCCATAATCGTCATAACCCAACAGAACCGTCACACTGTCTGCCCCCCATCCGCATTGGGTGTGGGTGGGGTTAAAAGCGAACGGGTGAATTTGTGGGAAATGCTGATATGCGTACGTCTGAACGGGCTTCCCGGCATCTGTCCAATGCAGCGCCGGCGGACCCTCTAACCGCTGCTCAATCCCAGCGAGCAGGGACCGATAAAATGCATGCCAGTCTGCCTCGTTACCGGCATTCGCAAACTGGTAACCATATACCACGATTGGTACGTTTTGATGTCGATCGCGTAACCATAACTCCGAGGGAACACTCTGATAAAACCACATAATGTCGTTAACCATGCATTCAACCATAGGTGGCGTGGGTTGAATGAACTCCGGAAACCCTCGAAACCGGATTTCCATATCATAAAACATACCGATCTTCAGATCCGTCGCTCGCGCCGCCTCAACGGCTTCTGGCGGAGGGTTGGCGCCATGCCACGGCCACGGCGGCGGGTCAATCAATCCCGCCGTCTTTGGCCACGGCTGATGCCACTCCCACATCACGGCGTCAAATCCTAAATGTCGAATCCTGGAAAACTGATTATAATAATAGGCTGCCGTTTGTCCCACATCGGCTTGAACCAGTTCTAACGCTGACCAGTCCGGTTCATGGGTCCAAGCTGTCGACTTGAAATGCATCGCACTGGCGGCGTCGCCTGCCCAATACCAATTGAAAAAGTGAACCGCAAATCTACTCGTAGCGGACATGTAAAACACTCCCATCTTTGCCTTGGGCGGTCCCTATCAGTGATTCCAGCGACGATCAATGCAACCCCTGATAGATTGCAGACGAGTAGCCAATCTCCCTATCGACCTTGGTTCCACCGGCAGACCGTCCCTCGTGTCGAGCCTAATGGCCTGAATTCGTAGTTTTTTGTTCTGACTTTTATCCAACGCAAGCTTCGACGGCCTGGGCAATGCCCTGTAAGTATCCGGTCGTCCATGCGCGTCCTCGCTCGTTCCACCCTTCATCTCCCGCCAGTTGAGGAACATGGTCGTCGATGGCGAATCCGCTGAAGCCCTCTTCAACCAAAAGCCGCATGATTTCCACCGGATCGTAATTGCCTTCGCCCAAAAAACACTCTTGAAAATGCGGAGCGTAGCCTTGAACATCGCGAAAATGAACGTAACAGACGCGATTACGTTGGACGAAATACCGCAGTTTTTCCGGCAGCCCCGGCCCCATTTCCGACCACGTGCCAAGACAGAAATCGAGTCCCCAGGCCGTACTTGAATACATCGCGTCGGCTCGTTGGAAGGCCTCAAAACTCCGAAAAATTCTTGGGATCCCGCCAAGTTTAGGGACGGGCGGATCGTCTGGATGTAACGCCAACCGTACCCCGGCCTGTTCAGCCACTGGCAAGACCGCGTCCATGAAGTATCGATAATTCTCCCAAATCTCCTCTTCGGTGAATTCGCGACCGTGCGTTAGTCTCGGGTCCACGTGCCCCTGGTCAAAGACCGATACCGTCGCACCGCCCCGGCCAACCGAATCCCAATTCGTGCGCCATACTCCGTTGGCCATCCAATGATATCCCAGAATGGGGATTCCTGATTTCCCCAGATTGCGAATCGTCGTCTGGTAGTGGGCGATTTGTTCATCGCGTTGCGGCCCCCCCAAAATTGCCTGATCGTAAAAATGCAAGGGGGTGTTTTCTAAGGATTCCACGCGCAAGCCCAAGGAGGCACAGCGTTTCGTGAGCGTAACCAAGTCTTCATATGCCCACTCGTGATCCCCAGGGAGTTTGGCAGTGTTCAGTACAATGCCGGTTGCTCCGAGTTGCTGGCAATAACGCAACCGATCGGGGGTTGGCTCGCTAAATTGCCCGACGCAAATTCGCATCATCCCATCTCCTCATCCCGACAGCGTGCCCCAAGCGACCCGCGGACGATACCCGAAGGCCGCTTCGGCGGCAGTCGTGCTGATTAAACTACGGTCCAACTTAAAGTTCGGCCGACAAGCAACGCCCGGAAA
Source organism: Bacillota bacterium (assembly GCA_021797675.1). Classification (GTDB taxonomy): domain Bacteria; phylum Bacillota; class Sulfobacillia; order Sulfobacillales; family Sulfobacillaceae; genus JAJZXC01. The sequence continues at coordinate 22,683 of JAJZZH010000211.1, forward strand.
ATATTCGTGGAGTCCCGCCTCCAGATGCGGTCCGGCCAAATTGTCGCGGCCCGTGATGTAAAACGGTTGTGCACCGACGGTTTCAATTTGCAGGGCCAGTCGACAGGCTTGCGCTGCGTCTTGAACATCGACATAGCTCCATAACAGCCGCGCTGCGAGTTCTCTATCGGCCGCGAGGTGGGCTCGGAAGGTCCCCACCGTCGTGTGATCCACAATCGTGGGAAAACGCAGGATCGCAATCTGAAGATGATACCGTCGAGCGAATGCAACCGCGTAGATTTCGTTGATCTGCTTGGACACCCCATATTCATCTTCCGGCTGCAGGGGAATCCCTTCGTCGATGGGGAGATAGGCGGGTAGGAATCGCCGTCCCCAGGCGAGCCCGAGCGCCGACACACTCGAGGCTACAACAATCCGTGAGACCCCTACACTGGCGGCTGCCGCCAATACGCGATAGGTACCCAACACATTCACCTGGGTAAGCCAGTCCGCCGAGGCGCTACCCGGCGCTGGTATGGCTGCCAAATGAATCAATTGTTCGTGCCCTTTGAGCCAGCGAGCCACATGCTCTCCATCAAGAATATCTCCACGGACGTATTCGTCGGCTAAGTTCCCATCTGGAGCTTGGTCGAAATTCGTTGTCGCATAGCCGTGCCGGCCCAGCTCTTGCAAAACGGCTCGGCCCAATCGGCCGCTTCCTCCCGTGACTGCAACCATAGGCCTCACCTGGTTACCTTGTAATGGGTCTTCCGATGTCTTGGCCATAGCCGAGAACGTGAGCAGGCGGCAGGCCAGGCAACCTTATCCGTTGTCATCATTGCCCACCCTTAACCGCTGAGATTAGCGGAACATCGCCGCCTAGAAGGCGCAACGCCCCGCTGGTCGTAGAGGCCGCCCGAGCTTCGTCTTCACCGACGAACCAGTCGACTTCTCCCGAGACCTCAAGCGCATGAAATATCTCGGCCAAAACCGAGGCTCCCTGCATCCAAGATGCTGTATCAACTGCGAACGATCCGGTGTAAAAGTATGATGCCCCCTTGCCGTGGGGGACGCGCCAAAGCACGGCCAAAGTCTCACCGGTGCTTGGTTGATAGCCAGCTTTGAGCAATACCTCGGCCGAACTCGATAGCCCAGAGACAGAGCTGCTCACCGCAATCTTGGCCCCTACCTTCGCCCACACCGACGTAGCATCCATAGGTTCGACGTGAGTAATACCCCGCCAGCTCACGGTCCGTGCGCTCTCGCCGGTCCACACCGTGATCCAAGGATCCGACACCGGGCCCATTGTTCGTGGAATACCCGCGGCGATAACCACTCCTCCATCCGCCACAAATGTCTGCAAGGCTGCAACAGCCTCGTCTGCCCAGGGACCTGAACCACTGAGGACTACCACCGCTATGTCCGATTCACTTAACATCCCGTCATGAATCAAGGACTCATCGACCATTGCAAAATCGGTGATCGCCCGCAAACTCTCCGCAACCCCTCGAATTTCACTATGGGCAATCCCCAATTCGCGCAAGGCAAGGTCCGTATTCGACAAGGCCAAAGCCACGCGATAAACAGGCTCTCGGCGCTGCAAGACCCCCCGGTTGGCCTGCCAGACCGCCGAGCTATCGGGCTTAGGCCGTACCGTATCGCCGCCCACATTCTCGAACAAGTTTCCGAAGTATTCGTGTAGCTGGCGGGCACCACTGGCAACGGCATTAAACATACGAATCGCTATCCCCTCCGCCGTAACCTTGGCCGCCGGTTCGAGTCCTGAGAAACCGCCGTAAAACCGCGTGCTAACCGTCACCAGCCGGGTTAGCAACAGATTTTGCAGGAAATCGGATCCCTCGTTGGTGATGCGCACTCCGGCGTTGAATTGAGCAGCAATCTTAGCTTGTTGCGCGAAATCCGACCCGTGTTCAGGCATCATATCCCCGCCCGTACACAGATAGATTGACGTATCCGGCCAACGGTTACGCGCCGCCCCCAGCCAGCGTGCGCTCCAGTGGAGCATGGCGTCCCGATACCATCGCACGAACGCCAACCAAGCAAATCCGGATGGCGCTTCGCTGCGGAGAAACGGACGCACCATGTCCCAATTGCTGTAGGTACTTCCCCAGTCTTGATTCAGTTGGCGGATGGTTCCGTACCGTCCTTTTGCCATTTCACGAAAGTCGCGAACCGCTTCGTCGTCTCCGCACCAATAACCGCCATGTCCATGATATTCACCCGGCCAGTTCCCATGGACCGGGAAGATCGCCTCTCCATAATCGCCGCTCACCCCCAGCAACACCGATTCCAGGTCACTGGCAGCGTAATGATGTCGGAAAGCATCCAAGAACGCCTCAATTCGCGGCCATAATCTCGGATTCCAGATCGATTGCGTACCCGTCTCTAGCCCGTGTTCGAGGCATCTGGCGAGGAGACTATCATCACCATCTAAAAACCAATCTGGCGTGGAATACCAAGGCCCCGCAATCAGGAAAGGCACCCATCGAATACCGTGGCGGAGCATGGATTCAAGATCGCGATCAAAGCGCTGGAAATCCCAGCACCCCGCATTCGATTCCACATCCTTCCACAACACGTACGTCTCGATGCTGGTTACTCCGTGATCCGCCATCCAATGGAGACCGTCATCCTCGCTCACATACCGGTCTGAAAATCCCTTGTCCATCCCAATCGTAACTTCCATGAGATCGCTCACAGCGTGGTCCTCCTAATCACACCTATATTTTGAGACTTCCGGAACCAAGTCCCTCGATAAACTGGCGACTCGCCACGAGAAACAAGAGCAAGAGCGGCAACGAGGCAATAATGTATCCGGCCATCAACGGTCCATAATTGGTGAAGAACTCCTGCTGAAACATCGTAAGCCCCACGGTCAGATTTTCGAGCCCCGGCTTGCCCGCTAAAGCGACCATAGGCCAGACCAAATCATTCCACGTTCCAATAACATTGAGAATAGCTAGCGTGGCCATTATTGGCCGACACAGGGGCAGCGCAATATTCCAATATAGGCGCCAATCACCCGCGCCATCAATGCGTGCGGCCTCAAAATATTCTTCGGCAATTCCGCCAAGAAACGAGCGCAAGAGGAAAATTCCAAACACTTGCCCGCCGGCCCAGTATGGCAAGATGAGGGCCCACCGGGTATTCAACAAACCAAGATGGTGTACGAGCGCGTACTGCGGAACCAAGGTTAACACGCCGGGCACCATCAGCAAGGCGATCACGGCGTAGTACAGCACCTCTTTTCCGGCAAAACGAAACCGTGCAAACACAAACGCCGTAAAAGAGGCCAGCAACAAGACGCCAATCAACGATGCCCCGCTATACAAAAGACTATTGGCAATATACGGCGAAATTGCCTGCCAACCCCCCTGGAAATTTGAAACTACGGTTGCCCACGCGATAGGCCATGAAACACCGAACGGCTGTGCCTGATATTGATATGGACTCTTGAGCGAAATGATCACCATTTCACCCAACGGGAGAAACACTAGCGCCAACAATATCCACATCGCGACGTGACTTTTCCAGTCCGGCCATCGGCGACGAACCGGCTTCCTCTTCGAGACGGCGGCGACGCCCACGTTGGCCCGAACCTGTGCGTCCATAGGACAGGTCCCCCCCTCCCAACCACGATTCTCAACCATGATTCTCAACCATGATTCTCAACCATGGTTACGGCTGATATTCCACGCTCGTGCGTACATACTTCATGTTGATAATGGTGAGGATCAAAATCACCACGAACATAACCAACCCAATGGCTGAGGCGTACCCCATCTGCTGATAAGTGAAGGCAGACTGGTACATCATGAGGCCGGGAACTTCGGTCGAAAAAGCAGGTCCACCCTGGGTAATAATCAGCTGGGCCGTAAACCCTTGAAGTCCGCCGATCAATCCTAAGATAATCAGCAGCTTAACCTGGCCGATAATCAAGGGAAAATCCACTCGAACAAACCGCTGAAACCAAGTTGCCCCGTCCAGTGCGCACGCATCAAATAGGTCCCGACTGATATTCATCAACCCGGCCAAAAGGATAAGCACGTTCACTGCGGAGATCCACGGGAATCCCATGAACATGAAACTGTACAAAGCTTGTTGCGGACTCGCAAAAAACAGAAAAGTCGGCAGATGCACTGCAGCCAAAATCGTATTGAAGAATCCGTAGTTCGGATCCATCAAGAATTCCCACAACAACAACCCCACGACGCCTGGCACGACAATGGGCGCGACCAATAAGATCCGGTACCAATATTGCGCTCTCTGGGAACGAATAGACAACAATAGCTCCGCGACCCCCAACGCAGGCAGGATTCCTGCCAGAAGCCCCCAGATAATCAATTTCAAAATGTTTGCTGCGGCAATCGCCATTGTCCCGGAATGCAACATGCGCACATAGTTGCCGAAACCGATGAATTGGCTGGCCAAAATACCGTCCCACCGAAAGAACGAATGATAAATCGCGCTGATAGGAGGGTAATAACCGAAGACCACCAAAAGGGCGAAGGTTGGGATAAGGTACAAATAGTACCTTATCCCCGCCCAATTTCGCCACCCTACCATTTGGGCGCCCCCCACTTATGACGCCACTCTGCGATATCCCACTTGCGGCCGGCTTTTCCGCTTTGGTTCTGCTTGATGGAATATTCGGCTCCCGCCTTGAACTGAATTTGCATCTTATTCAGAGTCTCCGGCAACGTCGCCGAGCCCAAGATATATGCGTCAAAAAGCTGATCCATATTGCTGCTGCTTTCCGGGCTCGCACCCCATGGAATCGTTTGAAGCACTGGTCCTCGCTTAACAATGTCCTCCATTAAGGCCACTGCAGGCCGAGCGGGGGCTCCTTCCACCGCTGGGATCAGGTCGACTTCATATGGCTGACCCCCAACTAAGTATCCGTTGTTCTTAGGCGTGGTGATAAACATCAAAAAGTCGATGACGTCTTCTAAAGCTCCGCTCTTGCGCGCGTTAACGCTCACAGCAAATGTGTCTCCTGGCGATCCGACAGAACGCGCCTTAGCCCCCGGCCGCGCCAGATTCGTGGTTGCCCTGGTAATGGGCGGAAAATAGGTCATGGCGAACGCGAATTTGCGCAAGGGATTCCTGGCCACGCTAGTGTAAGACCAAGCCGATGTCCAGTCGATGACCTCTTCCTGTTTGATAAAGTACGTGGGGTTCACGTTACCAAAAGACTGGTTGTACCACCCAGCGGGAAAGAAGCGGGACCACTCCTTCATGATCTTCAAGTACTCGACAAACCATGGGGCATGCGTGCGCCAGATCCCCCGCCAATACGCGAGGATGCTTTCCTCTTCGTCGAGCCCCAAACCCAGGCCGCGGTGCTTGTAGTCCGCGTCATGAAATACCGACAGCGGCATGATCATGTCGCCGATGATGCCCTGGGGCCACCATGACCACAAGGCATCTCCTCCGAACGGCGTACGATAGCCTTTTTTTTGCAGCCGCCCAAGGACATCCATCATATCCGCCCACGTCTTCCAGGGATTATGAGGATCTACCCCAACCTTGTCTAATACATCGGCATTAACCATCAGTGCGGTATCGAACCAGTCAACCGGAACGCCCCATATTCCTCCATACGGCGTGTTCCACCATCGAGGACTGCGAACTCCTTTGGAAAACAAATCCCACCAACGTTTGTTGCCCGGTACGTAATGATTCGGCCGCATAAGGTACGGCTCTAGGTTGATCTGCGCATGGTCTTTAACAAATTCGTCGGAAGCCGGCCACCAAAAGAAGATGTCGGGCTCCGTGCCACCGGTAATTTGGGTGGTCATGTACGTCAAGTACGTGCTATTCGCCTGGCTGGTTTCAATCCAATGAAAGTCCACACCAGCGTGCGATCGCCTCCATTCGTTGGCGAGTACGACAATTGTATCTTCCGGAAACGGATTGGCTGACGTCGGATGATTAGCCATCCGGGGGTTCTTGATATTGGGATAAAACGCCCACGGAATCATGGAGATGGTTCCACGGAATCCCTTTTGCGTAGCCGACCTACCTCTCGGTACATTTCTGGCAAACGCGGGTAACGGTTTAACCAAACTCGCGGCCGCCAGCCCTGCAGCCCCTACTGCGGCGGTCTTTAGAAGTTCCCGCCGAGACAACGGAGCTTCCAGTTGCATGTCGCGACTTTCGTTCTCGTCATCCTTGCTCATTGCGGCACGTCCTTTCGGTGTTAATCCCTCGTCGGCGGGCGCCCCCTATACACGGTCCCCGCCGAAAATTAGCATGTTACGTCCCTTCGTTAATCGGAATGTGACTCGGTTAAACTCGGCTTGTCCGAATTTTCCCTAACCGTCGACGAAACGTCGGGTCTGCTTATTTCATTCATCGCCTTGCGAAATTCGCGAATGCCGCGTGCCAAGCCCGCCCCCATCTCCGGCAGCTTTTTGGGGCCAAAAATCAATAACGTCACAATAATCAACAAAATGATGTGCACTGGTGACAAGAGATCGAACATCTTTATTTCCTCCTTCTGCAGATGTTGAACCACCGCGGATTAGGGGCAAGTTACCATGCTCAGGGACCTTCAGAACTTCAGTAAGACCGATGATGACTCGTATTCACCATAGTAGTACGTACGGAGTGGCGGTCTGACGTTCGGCCCTCAGGGTCGATTTCGACAAGGTTGCCAAATCCATTGGAAAAAACCGCATGTGAGACGCATGGTCGCATACGTCTGCCCAGAGCTGATTGATTACTTAGAAATAATCAATCTACTACGGTATCTATCACTCTAATCACGGATTTCGCTCTTGACTTTCTAAAATCCATCGGATAGTTTTTTGAACATGGACTATGACTACAGTCAATTCAATATTCCAAGTAGTACACCCGGGAACCGCATTCGATGGGATGCGTCGGGAATGGGGGTGGGTGTGCCTGAGCTTGTTTTGGTAGGCAAACAACGCTCACCGTTCGCTACACCTCTCCCGTTGCATCATCATGGATTCGCCTACGAGTTTCATTTCATCGAACATGGAATGACCTCCTGGGTCGTGGGAAGTCAGCGAATTGATACCCACCCCGGTCAGGTGTTGACTACTCTTCCCTACGAGTGGCATCAGGGGATGGATCTGGTCATCTCCCCGTCACACTTCTGGTGGATGATCATAAAAGCCCCACCTATGCACCGGACTGGGTGGTGGCTGGGTCTGGCTCTTGAGGACCAACTTCTTATAGCCGAACACTTGCGTCGGGTCGCTCGCGTCAGTGCCGCACCATCATCGACGGCTCTGGCCTTCACACAAATCCGCGATGGGATTGAGCAGCAAGGCCCGCTAAGCGGGTTGCGCGTTCGGATTGCTATCATCGAATGGATCTTGCAGCTGGCGACGGTACCTGATGCCAAGACGAATCCGCCGGTGGTGGCTCCGGACGCCTGGCAAGCGGTAGAGGAGGCTTTGCTCGCTGACCTCACGCACCATCCGTCGACCAGCGCCCTCGCTGGCTCCCTTAACGTGAGCGAGGCGTATTTCTATAGGGAGTTTGGCCATCGCTTCGGCTTGAGCCCGATCGCCTATTGGAACCGGGTCCGAATCCGAACCGCCGCGAATCGGTTGGTCACGAAAGATACGACGATTACAGAGATCGCGATGGAGTTTGGGTATGAATCCTCACAGCACTTTGCATCGTCGTTCAAAAAAGTCATGGGATGTACTCCCACCGCATGGCGATGCGCCCATGGTCGCTAACAGACCTGTGGACCTGGTCAGTCGGGCGGGACGTATTACCTTCATCCTGTCTCCCTTCGAATGGTCAGGGGAGGCAAAACGCATAATTGCAAATGTTTCACCGAGGAGCTTGTCCATTTATTGTTCCGCTTTTGCATAACTATGCAAGCCGGAAAGAAAGGTAAAGCAATTCCCAAAAACCTGGAATACGTTAAAGGAAAATTGCTGTCCGATCGCGAACCGGTACCTTC
>JAJZZH010000027.1 GCA_021797675.1 Bacillota bacterium
CGTCTTAGCCAGGCTGGCACCGTGCTGTTATGGGATTGGGATTCGCGAGGCTCTCTGAGTACGTGGCTTGGTGCGCCGCCTCCCGATGACCATTGCTGGGAGCGCGCCGAAGTGCCCGACCGCTTTGGGCAGGCCCCCTGGGCGCAACGCGTCTGGCATTTTCAGCCCCAATGGGACGTGCTCACGGCACAAGGCTTGTACCCTGAGCGGGCGATTATTTGGTCGGACGCCGAAATGGATGCGATGCTGCATTGGGCCGAACGCTCCTACGACTATGTCATCGTCGATTTGGGTAGTCAGTGGTCCGATCCGCGCCACGCCCTGGTCACGGGTCTCGCGGATACCGCGCTCGGCATTACGTCACCGTGGCTCTCTTCCACCATGATTGCGCTCAGGTGGTTGGATTGGGTGCATACCAACGGATGGCGGGTGGCCGAACGCCATGCCTGGATCGGGGTGGGTCACCGGTTGGCTACGCGCGACCAGCACAATTGGGAGCAGCACGTCGGGGAACGGTGGATGGCGCGCATTGACTGGGATCAACCGCACAAAGGGGATCCCTTGGCCGCCGTCATGCACACCATTACCCAAGCGCGATGGCGACAAGTGCCTCACGCCTAACGCACCACCACAGATATCCCTGGGTTTTCGACGACGCTTCTCCTGGTAGAGAAGATCTTCCTAGAAAGGATGCGAAACATTCGTGACCACGCAATCTTCAGCCACCCCCACCATCTTGTGGATTCCCGGCCCCTTGGGTCCGAAGCTGGCCCGCTATTTGGAGGCCCACTGGAACCCCGTGTGGGTCGCGGACAGCGCGGAGGCCGCCGAGGATCTCATCGCGGAATTTCCCATCCAACGCATCGTCACCGTGTACACGGATCGTTGGAGGGATGGCGAGCCCTTGTGGGCGGGACTTCCGCATCACGCCGTCCTATTCCCCGACACGATCCCTCCGGAATTTACCGAGAAGTACCCCGATTGCGTCCCATTAACCGGGAGCTTGCCAGGAAACGTGGCCGCATGGATGCAAGCGGTGGACGTTCACACACGCCAGGACACTTTGGGGCTAACATGGGATGACGATCCCGAGGGTACGCCGAGCCCTCCCCCGTCGAAGCCGTCGCTGCAGTGGAGCGAAGCGGCGGTCGAGGAAGAGGTGGTGGAGTACGAAGCAGAGGCCGAAGCAGCCATTGAAGCAGAGACCGAAGCCAATGGTGGGGATGATTCCGAGCCTGCTTTTGCAGAGGTCGCGCAACGACCTGTGTCGCGACCTGCGCCCGGCACGCCTCCGGAAGTACGGCGAGTCCGCACGTTGCCGAATCCTTACCGCGAGGATTCCCCGACTCGTTCATCGGCGGCGGTGGAGCCGATGTCCAGCCCCCACCTCGTACCCCAGCCCGCCCCGAACACCTGGAATCATCACGTGATTGCCAGCTTTTCTACCGCAGGCGGTGTGGGAAAAACGACCACGGCCAGCATTTTGGCCCGCTTGCTGCAGGAAACGGGACGCCGCGTTACCATCGTCGAAGCCGACGAGGAAAAGGCCGGCGTGCTCAGAATGTTTGGGTGCGCGCCCGCCTCGAACGGCCTCGATCTGATCGATGAAATGATCTGGCGGGATGTAAAAGCGCTGTCCGAACGACTCCAAGATATTGTGGTCGCCGTCAACATGCAGTCGAAGGGCATCCCTCCCATTCTGGTTTATCCTCTTGTCGGCGTGCTGGAGGGCCTGCGCGTGCCCGACCGCGAGGCATTTCGCGAGTTCTTGCGACTGTTAAAAAAAGATACCGAATACCTTATTGTGGATTTGCCTCCACGCTTGCGTGACGAGATGGCCATTGCCACCCTGGCGGAAGCCGATGCCGTGTGTTTTGTGTACGAGCCGACGGAGCCCAACTTGGATGCGGCCACCCGCCATTTGCATGACATCCAAACCAACGACATGTTTGATCGCAACAAATATGCGCTGATCATCAACAAGAACACTCCGCGCGCATTGCCCGCCGGCGAAATGACCAAAGTGCTGCAAGTCCCGCTGCTGGGCGTCATTCCCGAAGAGTCGATCGTGTACCACACGCTAGCGAACACCGGGCGGATTCGTTTGCCGCATGATTCTCCTTGGCGGGGTGTTCTGCAAAACCTCTTGGCCCAATTGCACGATGATCTGCCCGCCGATGAGCCCGACCCTCGTTCCCATACGGCCAGGCGCCCGAAACACCCCAACGCGGCAGCAGGATCCTCGCCCAGTTTTATGCGTCGGGTTCTAGGGGGTCGGTAGGCGCAGAACATCGCACGGATCCTCAATGCCCCAGGAAAGGCAGGTGTTCTTCCCATGTCCAACAATGTGCCTTCCCGGCGCATCCGGTTGCAATCGCAAACCGATCCCGGACCCCAAGTTCCTTCCGCGCCGGATCCGCTCGCCACGCTAACCGGCCACGCGGGGACCCCGTCGGGTCCCAGCTCGTGGCAGCACTTAAAGTCGCGCGTCCGTGAGGCAGCGATCGCCCAAGATAAGCGCGACCATCCTCAGCACGAATTTTTCAAGGATCTCGCTCATCATGACACCGACGTCAAAAGTCTGTATCGCAGCATTATCGCCGACTGGCCGCACTTGTCCCAAGAGCAAAAGCAGCGCCTGCTCCAAGAAATCATGGACGATACGTTTGGCTGGGGACTGATTGAACCGCTGATGCGCGATAATCTGGTGACGGAAATCATGGTGGACGCCCCGGACCGCATCTGGTATACGCGCAATTCCCAAGACTTTCCCTACACGACCGACTATCCCCAGGCCCACGGGGCCCGCATCGCCTTTGAGAATGATACGGCCCTCGAAACGTGGGTCCAGCGTCTGATTCAATTTGGCGACCGCGCCCTGACGCAGGAAAATCCCCTGTTGGATGACGACCTGCCGCAGGGTGCCCGATTGCAAGCCACCGTGCCGCCCGTGAGCGAACACGTCACCGTGAACATCCGCAAGTCCGTATCCCAAACGCGCAAGTATCACATGGCCGAATGGATTGCGGGCAACCTGCTTTCGGCCGAAGAAGGTCGTTTTTTGTTGGCCGCCACGCACGCCTACGCCAACTTCATTATTTGCGGACCGACCGGCTCGGGGAAAACCACACTCATTCGCATCTTGATTGAAGAAGGGGTGGATCCCAAGGATCGCATTGTGTTGATCGAAGATATTCGGGAAACCAACGCGGACCATCCCCGATTCTTGAGTTTGCGCGTGGTCAAGCGCAAGCAACACCCCATTACCGCCACGGATATCTTTGAGGCGGCGATGCGAAAAACCCCCAAACGCGTCTTTGTGTCGGAGCTCCGGGCGCCCGAAGAAACCGTCGCGTTTTTGAAGACCATTGCGTCCGGCCACCCGGGTGCCATTACGTCGCAACACGGACTCACCCCATCGGACGTGTTGGACATGCTCACGGGTCGGGCGGTCGAAGGCGGATGGGCCGCCATTCCCGAGATTGCCGTCCGTATGGTCAGCAACTTGGTCCATCTGCTGGTGTTTGTGCGACCCGTAGACGACGAACGCCGCCGGGTGACGCGCGTGGTCGAAGTGGTTCCGGTGGACGAGCAAGCTGAACATGGACGCTTTCGGGATCTCTTTCGGTGGGATGCCCGCACGGACACCCATATATGGGTGAATGATCCGTTGCCCGTTCACCTCGAAGAGCGGGAATTTGCCGGCAGGGTAGCCATTCCGCGCAAGGCCGATCGCGAGGGGCACTAAGATGTCGCCCGCCGTCGTCACGAGAGACGCTATCACACCGTATCGCTCCCAAAGGAGGTCGGGATGAACACACTCTTCAGCGGCCTGCTCGTGATGGTGGGCGTATTTTTTCTCTTAGGAGGTCAGGTTCCTCCGCCGCAAACCCTGGTCCAACGTTGGTGGTCGCGCCAACCCCGCGAGACCGAGTCGTCATCGGAGGCCAATCGCGATCGCAAAAAAGCGAAAGCCAAAGCGTGGGTGACCGAACAAAGCCTGGCGGTTCTCGGATGGTCTCCCGAAGGTTTGCGCCTTCTCTCCATGGCCTGCGCGGCCTTGGTGGGCATTGGCTGGGGTCTCGCGATGGCCAATCCGATCGCCGGAGTTATGATGGCGGTCGTCGGATGGCAGCTGCCGGGCTTTTATGCCGAGTTACGGGCGGCTGGGGCGCTCACCGCCCGGGGCCATCAGATCGCCACGTTTATTGAGATTTTTGCCGATGCGGTGGAAATTGGCCGGCCGGCGGGCGCGGCAGTGGAAGCGGCTGCCCTGGCAGTGACCGGGCCGCCCTTGGAAAGTGAAGCACAGGCCCTGATTCGCCGCGTCAACGGCGGGGCATCCATTACCGAAGCGTTGACGATTCTTGGGGATGCGATTCGTCTCCCTTTGTGGGATCTGTTTGTGGATCTGGTCCGGCTCAATCAATATACGGTGAATCGTGCCGACGTGTTTCGTGATCTCGATTGGCAGCTGCAAGAAAATGACCGCGTGCAAGTGGAGTTCCGGACCCTCATTATGGCGTACATGGCTCTGCTCACCGTTTTCTTTGGGATTATGCTGGGCGCAGGCCCCCTGGAAGCCATCACCGAACCCCACCTCTGGCATTTCGTGACAACACGCTTGACCTTCATTCCCTTGATCCTCACCATCATTGCGATCATCGTCTTTAGCGGACTACGCAAATACGGGCGGATGCGCATTGCCTTGTAACTGCCCGGCGAAAGGAACGTCTCGCCATGCATCTCTTGCCGATTGTGAGCAGCACCATCTTAATTACTGGCGGCGTGTGGGTGTTGCTGCGCTACGACCCGGCCGCCGTGCGGCGGCGGTTGGCCTCTCAACACCTCGACCGGGTGCAGACGTGGTGGCAATCCCGCGATGGATTGGCCGGCCGCCTCATTTCCGCCAAGCATCGCGAACGGCTGGCGGTGATTGGCGTGACGCCGCAAAAGTATCTGCACGATATGCTCCTCTATAGCATCGGCGGC
>JAJZZH010000145.1 GCA_021797675.1 Bacillota bacterium
ATCGATATTTCCCTATCAATTTATCCCTGGGATTAGACCTAATAGTCTGACTACGCTACCGTATTCGTAATTGTTTCGTCTGACAACGGACTTACGTCGTCGTGTACTAGGTCCCCTTGCCATACGTGCTCTATTGATTCATCGCGCCGATCCGGCAGAGTTTTCGCGGCCGGAAGTTGGCTGGGGACTCATTGAGAGCGACTATGAGCGTTTGATTACATGCGAGGATAATGAGGCCATGGTGATTTTTCAAGGAGAACTTCCCGTGAAGGAGTACTTGCGTGTGCACGTGCCCCTTCCGAAAGGGAAGATTCAAGGTAAGGTGGTCATTTCTGCCACATTGGTCATCGCACCCGAAGTAGACCCGGGGTTTCCAAACCTGTACACCCGTCACGGCATTGAACTCACGTACAGGCCTCATGCCGGCCGTTTCTCGAAGAGGGGCGGGAAGGTCGGAACGGTTCCGATTAGTAAGCCATTTTTTACTTCAAAAGCCCTGTTTCCCAAGGGCGAGTATCAACTACGCCGAGAGGACTATAAGTGGGAGCCGTGCCTCAAGGCACAGAAAGTGCACGCAAACGCGCAGGGGTTGTCGTCTGCGTCGTTTGACATTTATCATCATTCTCGGGACAAAGGACATGGCCATCCCGATCCAAGACCAATCCCTTACGCCCTAGTTTTGGGGGTCCTGGCTCCCAAGGATTCGGAGCTTTACAATCGCGTAGTGCGTTCGTATCAGAATATTCTTGTTCCAATGCAGCCGCAGCTTAGGATTCGGGTTTCACGATGAGATTCTTCACGCGGCTCGAATTACTGACCTGGCCATAGGGGGATGGGCTGATCATCGAACATTATGCCGATTGCTCGTATGATGACACTTTGTCAACCCCGACCGGCCTATCCTGACCAAGGCCGGACGCGGGGGGTATGCCCCCTGGCCGGTACATGCGGGAGTTCCCTTTCACGGGTGTTTTGAGGCGATGGTGGATCATTCTCGTATTCGCTGGTTTGCTCATCAGGGAGCGTGACCGCAAGTTAGTGAATCCGACGGGAGCTGTGTCACTCACCACACGCGTGCTCGGCCTAGTCTTAATTCGACGAGGGATCTTCCAGTGCCGTGATAACGCCGCATACACCGAGCACATGTTGACCACCAGCATCGGCTTGTCGCGTAGGCTAAATGGCAACGATCCGAGCGACAAAATTAAGCAAATACAGGCCACGATCAACACCACGCGGATCATTCCTTACCGGCCGCCAGACTGTTGCCGGGCGGCTATTCGATGCCTAAACTGCAGCGCCACGAGGCGGCCTCGCGAAATTTGGCGATGCGCTTCGCAAAATCGCCGTGGTTGACCAAATCTATTGCTAAAATGGGAAAAGACTGATAGAAAAGGAGTAGTCGGCGTGTCATCTGGGGTCGGAACCGCAGGACGATGTCGGGCCCCAACCATAAAGCCTGGCATGCGTTCCGTCGACATTTTCCCGAAGTTTCCGCCATAGCCGCCAGGATGGGTTGGGAGTGGACGCTTCAGAAGAGTACGCACCCAGGCTGAGTGTGCCCCTGCGATGGCGCAATCCGGGCACCGAGTGAGGGGGAATTGAACGTGTGTCTTGCGATACCGGGCAAGGTGTTGAGTTTCCGGGGTCCGGTGGCCGTCGTCGACATGGAGGGCGTTCGCCACCAGGTGCAAATGGATTTTGTGGACGATGTTGTGGCGGGAGACTACGTCCTGGTGCATTCAGGTTTTGCGGTACAAAAGATGACGGCGTTGGAGGCGTTAGAGACGCTGAAGGCCATCCGTGCGTGTTTCGGCGCCGGGCTCGAAGACGATGCACGAGGCTCGGTAGCGCCTGAGAATCCACACCATCCCTAGCCAGCTAGCCAGCGGGTGGCCCGGAGGCGGCGTAACGCGAAACGATGGAACGCCAGAAGATTCGCGCCTGCGACGGCAGGGCTTGGCGGCGGTCAATGGGCCACGACCCCGGCGCTCAGGGGTGATGCAGGCAATCTTCATCCCGTTTGCTGGGTGCCAGGGTGCGTTGGCTGGTTGCGATTGGCTGGCTCCATATAGGGTGTCGGATCGCGGGAACTTCGGCTGCGCCGGAAAGGGCGTTCTGGTGAAGATTTGCGGGTGGACCAGCCGTGAGGTGCTCTGGGATTGGCCGAGGCAGGGACGAACATGCACGAGGTGGGTCTGGCGAGTCAGATTGTGGGGATGGCAGTGCGAGAAGCCGAACGCCGGAACGCGTTCGAGGTGGTGACGGTAACGGTGACGGTGGGGCGGCTCCTGCAGATCGAGCGGGATAGCTTGCAGTTTGGCTTGGATGTTCTCAAAGGAGAACATCCCTGTACCGAAAAGACCCGCTTCGTATTAGTGGACGAGCCGGTACAGGTCCATTGCTCTTGGTGCGAGGCGACGACAATCGTCGACGCCTGGAGGTTTGTCTGTGGGGCGTGTGGGTCCGGGGCGGTGGCGGTGACTCGGGGGGACGACCTCATCGTGTCCGAGATGGAGGTTAGGGGCAATGAAAATATCGCTGGAACAGCGGGTCATGGCAGCGAATGATGAAATTGCGGCTGCGCTGAGACGTCAGTGGGACGAGCGCGCCGTCGCAGTGGTGAATCTGGTAAGCTCACCCGGGTCGGGCAAGACCGCGCTGTTGGAGCGTACTCTGGAGCAGTTGCGAGGGCTGTGTGCGGTGGCGGTGTTGGTTGGCGACATTCAAACCGAGAACGATGCGCGCCGCTTGTCAGGCTACGGGTTTAGGGTCAAACAAATTCTTACCTCCGGCGCCTGTCACTTAGAAGCGTCCATGATCGCCAAGCATTTTCCTAGGGTTGATACCCAGGATTTGCAATTACTCCTGATTGAAAACGTGGGCAATCTGGTCTGCCCATCCGCCTATGACTTGGGGGAAGACGCGAAGGTGGTCCTGGTGAGTGTCACCGAAGGAGAGGACAAGCCGCTTAAATACCCTGGAATATTTCGCCGAGCCCAGGCGGCAGTGGTGACCAAGATCGATCTCTTACCCTACCTCGACTTCAACCTGGAGGAATTGCGGCGCAATATCGCCGAGATTCATGCCGATCTTCCCGTCTTTTTGGTCTCCTCACGGACGGGGGATGGCATTTCGGCGTGGGTCGACTGGCTATTGGGGCGACCAGCGGTCAAGGTCCAGCAGCGGTGACCGTTCCTTGGGATTCCCGGGATCGACGTCGGTGGCAATCCGGACGGCGGAGCGCGCAGGCTTTGGCGCATCATGCAGACTCGCGCTTCGACAGGAAAGTCACGCCGGCCAGACCCGAAGCGACACCCGATGGATACCCGTTGGCGGCTTCGCGGAACGAAAAAATCTCGTTTTCACGAACCTACAAGATTTGTGGCACCGTGGCGAGGTGTCAGTTTGGACCCCTACGACGGCTAGCATGGTCCTGGGGGGCGTGGGAGGTCTTTGGCCGTCGAACCGGGCGCTCGCGGAATCGAGCGGTTGCCAAGGGGGGGGCAATGGGTGACGGCTCGACGCTATGCAACGGCAGGACGGAAGAGAAATGTGCTCGGGAAATTCACGGAGGTGACCCAGGCGGATGGATCATGATGCAATTTTGGAGTACACGGACTTGTCCCAGTTGCTCTCGGCCTTGCACGGACGCGGGTATACCGTGATCGGCCCCACCCTCCGTGACGGAGCGATTGTTTACGATGAGGTCGAAACCGTGGTCGACCTCCCGCTCGGCTACACGGACGTTCAGGATGCGGGGACGTATCGGGTGGCGCGCCGTACCGACGATGCCGTCTTCGGCTACGCGGTTGGGCCTCATTCCTACAAACAATTTTTGCATCCTGCCGTCGTTTCGCTGTGGGAGGCGACCCGGACCGACGGCGAGATGACGATCCGAACGCCACCGGCGTCCGGGGTCAAGTATGCGTTCGTCGGGGCACGGTCGTGCGAACTCCACGCCATCGCCATCCAAGACCGGGTCCTCTACCAGGGGGCGTATGCCGATCCGATCTACGCCACGGTGCGCGAATCCCTCTTTGTCGTCGCCGTCAACTGCGCGCATGCGGGCGGTACCTGTTTTTGTGTATCGATGGGAACTGGGCCGCGTGCGACGTCAGGCTTTGACCTGTCACTGACCGAAGTGCAGGGCGAGGGGACGCATTATTTTGTGGTGGAGGTGGGAAGCGAGCACGGCGCAGAGATTCTCGACCAAGTACCCCATCGCGCGGCGAGCGCCGATGAATCGGCGGCGGCAGAGCGCGTCGTCGCCGAGGCCGCCGGCCAGATGAGACGGACCCTGGATACCGACGGTCTTCGGGATCTGCTGTATCGCAATTTGGAACATCCTCGGTGGGAGGAGATAGAGCGTCGGTGCTTAAGTTGCGGCAATTGCACGCTGGTGTGCCCCACCTGCTTCTGTACGACCGTGAACGACGTGACCGACTTATCCGGTCAGCACGCCGAGCGCGTCCGCACCTGGGATTCGTGTTTTACCGCAGATTTTTCCTATATTCACGGGGGGAGCGTGCGGACGTCGGTGCGGTCGCGCTATCGCCAGTGGATGACGCACAAGCTCGCCAGTTGGATTGACCAGTTTGGAACGGCTGGATGTGTGGGGTGTGGACGCTGCGTCAGCTGGTGCCCGGTGGGCATCGATATTACCGAAGAGGTGCGTGAAATCCGGCGCGCCGACGGTGCGCTGTCGGCACAACCATAAATCGCGCGGTATAACCCATGTGGGGTAACCGGGACATCGACCGCCGGGTTGCACGCCAGCGGGTGGCCGCAGACGACAGCGATGCCGTTGCATGCCTCCCGACGAGGCAAGGAGGAGAACACGGGATGGACGTCTCAGCGGCCGACTTGGTCGGTCACGGATTTTTGCAAGGCATGGCAGCTCAACATCTTGCGGCGCTGGCAACTTGCGGCGCGGGGTACCGAAGCTATGCGGAGGGAGAATTCATCTTTCGGGAGGGGGCCAGTGCCGACGAGTTTCACCTGATTGAGCACGGCCTGGTGTCCCTGGGAACGACGGCTGCCGATCGTCGTTCCTTGGTCATGGTGACCCTAGAAGGCGGGGAAGTGCTGGGCTGGTCGTGGATGTTTCCCCCGTATCGCTGGTATTTCGACGCCCGCGCCGTGGCAGCGACCCGGACCATTGCGTTGAACGGGGCGCTGGTGCGTGCTGCCTGTGAGAGCGATCCGCAACTGGGCTACGAATTGACCCGGCGGATCGCCCGGGTGGTCATCGAGCGGCTGCAGGCAACGCGTCTGCACGCTCTGGATTTATATAACACCCATCCGCCGAGGAAGTGAGCCGATGATCGAACGTACCGATCCGTGGATTCCTGAGTCGTATCACATTATCAAAATATGGCGAGAAATTCCCGATACCTTCACCATGGAACTCAAGCCGACCGACGGGCGGGAGATTCCACGGTTTGCCAGTGGTCAATTCAATATGTTGTATGTCTTTGGTGTCGGCGAAATCCCCGTATCGATCAGCGGTGATCCCGGCGAGCACGGGGTATTGACGCATACCACGCGGGCGGTAGGCGCCGTGTCGCGCGCGTTATGCGACCTCAAAGAGGGCGCGGTGATCGGCGTCCGCGGCCCCTACGGGAGCCATTGGCCGGTGGCGGCGGCGATGGGCAAAGATGTGATCATTGCGGCTGGTGGCCTCGGGCTCGCTCCGCTTCGGTCCGCAGTGCGGGAGATTGTGGCGGCGCGCGAGCGTTTCGGTAAGGTCAGCGTGCTCTACGGGGCGAGGACGGTCGAGGACATTCTCTTCCGACGGGAACTCGAGGGGTGGCGTGCCCGCTTCGATTTAGACGTCTACGTGACGGTGGACCATGCGGACGCCGCTTGGCGGGGGAGCGTCGGGGTGGTAACCCGGTTTGTCTCCCGGGCGGCTTTTAATCCCGAACGCGCCGTGGCCATGGTATGCGGGCCCGAAGTCATGATGCGGTACACCGCCCGCGAGCTCGAAAAATCTGGTGTGGTTGACGACGCAATTTATCTTTCGATGGAACGCAACATGAAGTGCGCCGTAGGGTTGTGTGGACATTGCCAGTTTGAACAGTTCTTCGTTTGCAAAGACGGACCCATCTTTGCCTACCACCGGGTGAAGTCGTTGTTGGCCAAGGGGGAGATTTAGGATGAGCAAAGCAACCAAACCGAAACTGTCGGTCTGGAAATTCGCGTCGTGTGATGGTTGCCAACTCAGCTTGCTCGATTGTGAGGAGGAACTCTTGGCGATTGCGGAGGCCCTGGAGATTGCGTACTTTGTCGAGGCGTCGCGGGCAACGGTCGAAGGGCCGTACGATTTGGCGCTGGTCGAGGGGTCGATCACCACGCCGCATGATGCCGAGCGCATTAAGGCGGTGCGCCGAGCCGCCAAATACCTGGTGACCATCGGAGCCTGTGCCACCGCTGGCGGCATCCAGGCGCTGCGCAATTTCGCCCGTATCGAAGAATTTGTCTCGGTGGTGTACGCATTGCCCCAATATATCGAGACCCTGAGCGATTCGACGCCCATCTCCGCGCACGTGGTGGTGGATTTTGAGCTGCGCGGGTGTCCGGTCAACAAGGCCCAGCTGCTCGAGGTGCTGACCGCGTTCCTGGCCGGACGTCAACCCCACGTGCCGACCGACAGTGTGTGCATGGAATGCAAGCGCCGCGGCACGGTTTGCGTGATGGTAGCCCAGGGCACGCCGTGCCTGGGACCGGTGACCCATGCCGGCTGCGGGGCCCTTTGCCCCGCCTACAGCCGCGGCTGTTACGGATGTTTTGGCCCCGCGGCTATGCCCAACACGGCGGCCTTGACCGCCGAGTGGCGGCGTCAGGGGGTCAGCGGCCGTGACATCCGCCTCGCCTTGCGCACGTTTAATGTCGGCGCAGAGCCGTTTTACCGGGAGAGTGAACGCCATGAGCTCTAGGTCCATCCACGTCAACTATTTGGCCCGGGTCGAAGGCGAAGGGGGTCTTCAAGTGACCTTCACCGGTGACCAGGTGACCAACGTACAACTTCGCATTTTCGAACCGCCACGGTTTTTCGAGGCCTTCCTGCGAGGCCGCATGTTTTCTGAGGCACCTGACATTACGGCGCGCATCTGCGGCATCTGTCCCGTCGCCTACCAGATGAGTTCCGTGCATGCGATGGAACAGGCTTTGGGGATCTCGGTGACCGGCCCCCTACGGGCGCTGCGCCGATTGCTTTACTGCGGGGAATGGATTGAGAGCCACGCCCTGCACGTGTTGATGTTGCACGCGCCGGATTTCCTAGGCTACCCGGATGCGATTGCGATGGCCAAAGACCATCCCGAGATCGTAGAGCGGGCGCTTAAGGCCAAGAAAGCCGGCAATGCCATCGTCGCCCGCTTGGGGGGCCGGGAGATCCATCCGATTAACGTGCGGGTGGGAGGATTCTACAAGGTGCCGACCCGGCGCGATTTGGCGACATTGCAAGAAGAACTCCTCCGCGGTCGCGAGCTGGCGCTCGACGTAGTGCGCTGGACGGCCGGCCTGCCTATTCCTGAATTTGAGCAGGACTATGAATTTGTCGCGCTGCACCATGACGAGGAGTACGCGATGAATGAAGGTCACGTGATCTCCAACCGGGGGCTGAACATCTTGCCTACGGAGTACGAGGATCACTTTGCGGAGGAACACGTGCCCTATTCCACCGCGTTGCACTCGACCCACCGCGGGCGCGGAGCCTATTTGGTGGGGCCATTGGCCCGCTACGCCCTCAACCACGCCCAATTGTCGCCGTTGGCCAAGGAAGCCGCGAGGGAGGTCGGACTCGGCCCCGTCTCCCGCAATCCGTTTCAGAGCATCGTGGTGCGCAGCGTCGAGATGCTCTACGCGTTTGACGAAGCGCTCCGTATTATCGCTGATTACGAAGCGCCGGAGCGGCCCTACATCGCCACCGAGCCGCATGCGGGGGTCGGTGGCGCCTGCACCGAGGCGCCGCGTGGCATGCTCTATCACCGCTATCGCCTCGATGAGGCCGGCACCATTGTCGACGCCAAAATTGTTCCACCCACCTCGCAGAATCAAAAGATCATCGAAGACGACGTGCAACAGGTTGCGGCCCAAGCAGCTCATTGGTCCGATGACGCATTGACGTTGCGGTGTGAGCAGGCGGTGCGCAACTACGATCCCTGTATTTCCTGTTCGACGCACTTTCTGAAGTTAACCGTGGAGCGTAGGTGAACGGCGCCGGCAAACCAGGAGCGCCAAACCGTCCCTGGTTAATTGTGGGGGTTGGCAATGAATTTCGCTCGGACGACGGGGTAGGACCAGCGGCGGCCCTTCGGTTACGCAAGCGCCTGCCGACGGTCGCGATCGAGGTGTGCGATGGCCAAGCCGCGCACCTGCTCACCCGCTGGACACGCGCCGACACCGTGATCCTGATCGATGCTATGTGCTCGGGTGCCGAGCCTGGCACCGTCCGTCGCTTTGAAGTGCCCCCGGACACCATTGCGGCACCGTGCCATCTGGCGTCTACGCACGGGGTCGGGTTGGCGGAGGCCGTCGCGCTGGGGGCTGCCCTCGACCGGTTGCCGCGCCGCTTGATCCTGTATGCGGTCGAGGGAGCGACGTTCCGCGAAGGGATAGGGCTTTCGGCAGAAGTCGAGCACGCGATAAACACGGTGGTGGAACGGGTCATTCAAGAAGCGGCAGGGGCCCAAGACGATGCGACGGATGCGTCGACCGGGGGAAAAGGGTCGGAAGCCGAGTCATGATGGCGTTGACAAAACTTGGCTCGTTTTCGAACCCACTCCCTGCAACGGCCCTGCCCATTACCCACATCTTTTGAAAAAGTGCCGCAATGATCCCGCATTATGAGCGTGATCGTCTGCGTCCGTATCTTCCATACATATTTGGGCGACAATCCCCAAGGCAACGGCCTGCTGATCATGGCGAGCGTACTGTGCCCGATCAGTCCTCGAGGGTCCTTTGCATCGATCGGGCCGAGGCTTTTCGTGGTCTGGTGCGTCGACGGCGGTCGCGCCAACCCCCGAGCGAAGGAAGAGGCCGGGGGGTTTGACGGGAGCGAACCCCGTTGCCGGGCTTGCTTGCGGTGGGGGGGCGCAGGCCGCCACCGTCGTAAGCATCAGAGATCCGAGAAATCGAGATCATCTTGGTAATTGACGACGGACTGCTCGAAGAAATCTGCCTTGCCGGCGTTCATCTCCCCCATGCGATCCACCCATGGCAGGGGATTTCGGGTAATCTCAGAAAACGGGGCGGGCAGGCCCAGCGGGCGCACCCGTTGGTTGGTGGTCCAGTGGATATAAGCTGCAATGTGCTCCAGGGGCAGTCCGGGAAAATTGCCGCCGGTGATGGCTTTCATCCAGGCGATTTCATGCGCGGCCGCGGCCCGCGCGAGGCGATCCCACTTTGCCAACAGGTCGGCGGTAAAAAGTTCTGGGGTCTCGGTCTGGAGCGCGCGCACGATCTGGGTGTACAGGGCAAGATGCTGTTGTTCATCGCGGCGGTTTTGGCGCATTAGCTGAGCCGTTCCCGTCATTTGCTGGCGGCTGGCCAGGGTGAAAAAGACGGCAAATCCAGACCAAAAATAGACGCCTTCCATCAATACGTCCGCAAAGCACAGGGTTGCAAAGTGTTCCAGGGTGGGTTCGGCGTGAAACGTCTCATAGGGCTCGACTAGTTCGGCGTTACGCTTGCGGAGCACGGGGTGCTCGCGCCAGAGCCGGTAGACGTCTGCGCGCGTAGCTGGGTCGACCACGGAAGAAAGAAGGTGGTCATAGGACTGTGCGTGAATCGTCTCGAAAAACGCCTGGGTAATCAGGCAGGCGCTTATCTCCGGAGCGGCAATGTACTGGGCTAGCCAGGCGGGGTTTTGAATCTGGATGGAATCGAGATAGATCAAGAAGCCCAGGGTTTGCAGATACGTCGAGCGCTCGATAGGAGTGAGCTTGGCAAACTGGGCGTGGTCTTGCACCAAGTTGACGTCATCGGGTTTCCAGAACAAATTGCGCATCTTGCGGTAGAGCGCGTCGGCCCAAGGGTAGCGACATCCGGTCAGCTCCAGCAGGTAGGTGCTGTCGCCGACGACACCAGGGGGCCGGGTCGGGCCTTCGGGATGAAAGAGCGGAGAGCGGTGCAGGATTGTCGTAGACATCGCGAGCCTCCTTGAGGAATCCATCGCCATCGCGGGGCGAAGCCTGAGAACTGTGAACCCGGCGCTGGCTGGCTTAGGGTGGATAGCTGCATAGATGCAAGGATGGATAAATGGAAAGAAAGGCTAGAGGCTGCCTTAGAGTTCGCAACCGAGACACTGAATGTCGGTGGGCGATGGCGGGTTCGTCAAAGTGTCCTCCGGCGCCGGCGACGGGATCGCCTCCTGATTGAGATTGCGAAAATAATAGACCGTTTTGACGCCCAGCGACCAAGCCAGATGATACCAGCTGGCCATCGTCTTGGCGTCCATCGATGGCGTTCGGTAGATGTTGAGCGACTGACTTTGGTCCAAATGGCGCTGGCGGGCGGCCGCGGCGCGAATGGACCAGGCTTGGTCCACCCGATGCGCGGTGGCGTACTGGCTGGCGGTGGCAGCGGTCAGGCCCGGGGCGAGACGCTCGACGGCATACTCCTGCTTGTCTTCACGCCAACAGTGGTCGAAGACCGGATCGATGCCGGGCGTGGCATCGGCCAGAATCGACGTGCTGCCGGTGGGCGCGATCGCCAACAGATAGCCGTTTCTGAGTCCCTGAGCGTGGACGCGTTCGGCCAGGGCCTGCCAGGGCGGACTGGTGTAGCCGCGTTGCGCAAAGTAGGCGCCCGTGTCCCAGGCCGATCCGGGAAAGCGGGGATAGGCACCCCGCTCGGCGGCCAGGTCGGCCGAGGCGGCGATCGCCCGGTAGGCGATACGCTCAAAGAGGGCATCGGCCTCGGCGACGTGGGCCTCGGATTCCCAGCCAATTCCCCGCGCCACCAAGTACTGTTGGTATCCGTGGACACCGAGGCCGATGGCGCGGTAGGCGCTGTTGGTTTGCGCCGCTTGCGGGACGGGCAGGTGATTGATGGCGATGACGTCGTCGAGCATGCGTACGGCCACCGGCACGATGCGGTCGAGGTCGGCGGGCTGATGGACGTGTCCGAGGTGAATGCTGGCCAAGTTGCAGACGACGAGATCGCCCGGATCAACGGTCTGCACCACCGAGCCCCCGTCGGCCGCCCTGGGTGAGGTAGGACGTGAGGCGCTCTGGTTCTGCAGGATTTCGGTGCACAGGTTGGACGAGTAGATCATGCCGGCATGCGGATTGGGATTGGTGCGGTTGACCGTGTCCCGAAAGAACAGAAAGGGTGTCCCTGAAGTATGAATCGCCTTGAGAACTTGCCGCCAGAGATCCCGGGCGCGAACCGTGGTGCGGGGAAGGCGCGGGTGATCGACGCACTCGGCGTAGCGGCGTCGCCATTCAACATCGTAGGCGTCTTCGAGACCAAAGCCGAGAGCCTCGTGGACCGCATGGGGGTCGAACAGGTGCCACGCGGCGTCGGCGTCAACAGCCTCCATGAACGCGTCCGGGATGCACAGGCCGGGAAAAATGTCGCGTGCCTTGCGCCGTTCATCACCCTGAGGAGTGCGGGCGTCGAGAAAATCGCGGACATCGGGGTGCCACACGTCGAGCCAGAGCGACACCGCCCCACTGCGCTGACCCAGTTGGTCGACGGCGACGGCGGTGTCGTTGTACAGGCGGGCCCAAGGCAGCACACCTTTGGCGATGCCGGGAACATTGCCAATCGATCCGCCCGCGGAGCGAATTTTGCCGAGGTAGCTGCCCATTCCTCCACCCGCTTTCGAGATCCGAGCAAAGGTGGTCAAACTGTAGTAAATGCTTTCTAGCGAGTCGTCCACGGTGTCCACAAAGCAACTGGATAGCTGGCCGGCGGGTCGGCGGGCATTGGCCAAGGTGGGTGTAGCCATGGTGAGATCCAGGCGGGACAGCGCGTCGTAGAAACGCCGGGCCCAAGTCAGACGTTCAGCGGGGGCTTCGGCTTGGGCGAGGGTCAAGGCGATCCCCAAAAATGCCTCTTGCGGGAGTTCGGCGGTTTGCTGGCGGGCGGTGCGCACCAAATACCGGTCTGCCAACAGTCGGAGCCCGGCATAGGTGAACAGCCCGTCGCGGGTGGAATCGATCCAACGGCCGGCCTCCATAAGCTCGGCATCGCTGTAGGTGACGGTTAGGTCGGAAGCGTACTGCCCGCTGGCGACCAGTTGGTGGACCAAGTCCGGATAATTGCTGTAGCCGGGGCTGGCCAGCCCACGGGTGCTCGCCGCCTGCTGGTACAGGTCGTACAGCAAAATGCGGGCGGCCACGGTATCCCATGCTGGCTGAGCGGGCGTAAGGTGCCTCAGCGCGGTGGCGATCAGGCTCGCCTGGATGACGTCCACGGTGATGCCGTCGTGCCACTCCATCGCAGCCTCGGCTTCGAACGCCTCGGCGTCGACCGGCAAATCCCGCGTGGCGAACTCGATCATCGGACGGACGCGCCAAACCGCGGACCCGCTATCCGGGCCAGCACTTTGCGCAAGGGTCATCGGAACCATGAGCAACTCCTTTCAACAATCAAGATGTAGTACTATCAACGGAATCATGATACTATATATCGGGTGATGCGGCAACAGGGTCACCGAAAAAATTCCGTCAACCCGTTCGCCCATCGTCCGAGTTCACTGTCCGGCAACGCGCGGGAGGACCGGGCGGCAAATCGCCAACCGCGTCCCCGCCGAGATGGTGCCAGGCGCTGCTCGGGGGCCCAATACAATGGCTCCGGAGGTGGCGCTCGACTCGGCATGGAACCCTTGCACTCCGGCCTCAACGCTCCCCGGCGGTCTGCGCACGGTGGCGATCAAGCTTCGTTCCCGTGCTTTGGTGCGGAGGCGATCGATCTTTTGCGCGGAGGATATCGATCAAACGCGGCAAATGCCAGGCACGGCGTGGCAAAGCATGCATCGGCGGGAAATCTGCATGGACCCAGGGCTGCACGAAAGATCGGCAGCGGGGACGGATACGGCATTTCGCGCCTATCGCCGACCCCCGCGGGAACCGTATACTAATTGCAGAGAATTATTCGCCATTCAGGGATGGGCGGGAGGAAACTATGGCCTACTATCTGCTGTTTGCCTTCATCAGCGGGCTGCTTTCGCTGAACTTTTTCGCCTTGCGTTGGCGCGAACAAGCCGTGCGCTTCGTGGCCGGATTCGGGTTTTGGCTTGGTGTTGGCTACTTATGGCACCCAGCCTACGCGGCGCCATTGGATTGGATGAGTTTTTTGGTTCCCGCCACGATGGGCATGCTGGTTACCGGTCTCATCGGAGTGAACGCCGCCCACGCCGCCCCCCATGCCTCGCTGCCGCGGGAAGCCGTTGGCAGCGGGGTCGCCTTGCTCGCCTTACTGGGATTACTGGTTGGCCAATCACTGGTCCGCGATACCGAGTTTACCGCCATGACTCGGGGGTTGCACATGCGCAATGCGTGGCACCGCTATCCCCCGGCCAGCAACCAACATCTCATCGCCGTGCCGCAGGGGGTGGCGCTGGCCACCGCACAGAATGCCATCGGCAGCTATGGCACCGGATACCAAATTACCCGGATGGATATTGAGCGCTGGCACGGACAGCTGTATTGGATTGGCGCGCTGGATTTCCGTCCGGGATTTTTCCGTTGGCTGTCGGAAAGAACGACTCCTGGCTATATCATGGTGTCGGCTCAAAACTATAACGCGGCGCCGCGGGTCATGACCCGCTATCATTTCCGCTATACCCCCAACGCATATTTCGGCGAGAATTTGTGGCGCCATGTGCAAGTGGCTTATCCCCAGTTTCAACTGGGTTCGGCCGACCTGGAAATCACGCCCCGCATGCAGCCATATTGGGTGGTGAGTGCCTACGAGAAAAGATGGACGGGCCTAATTCCCCAGTCGGTGGGCGCCATTTTAGTCAATCCGCAAACCGGAGCCATGCGCTTCGTCTCCGGTGCACGGGCTCCCGCCTGGGTCACGGAAATCAGCGGACCTACCTACGCATCGCTGATCGCCCGTTCCTATGGGAATGACTTGCACGGATTTTTCAACACGATGTTTGCCCGCATCGGCCAGTTTCACCCCGCCAACGCTCCCCAAGGGGTGATGGGCCCCGGCGGACAGCTATATTGGTACATCGCCCTGACATCGCTCTCCCAGTCCGATCAATCTGCCCTGGGCTTTCTGATGATGGATAGCCGCACCGGCGCCATGGCGTTCTACCATTTGAACGGTGTCCAAAATCCCCGCGCAATTGTCAGCCGGGTCAACGGCAGCACGGACAATCCCAACATTCACGCCGACACACCCACTTTTTACAATCTCGACGGCAGTTACGCTTATATCGCGCCCATCGTCAACAGCGCCAACAAACTGGAAGAATACGCGGTCTTGGATCCCACCAATGCCTCTCCCCCTATTGTGGGTGCGACCCTGAGCGCCGTGCTCAGCGGATGGCAGCAATATCTGGCAAACAACGGAGGCAATTATCACGTTACGGGAGGCACCGTAAGGTTTCGCACCCTGTCCGGCGTGGTCGCCCGGATCGCGTTTAACCCGGCCGGCACCGCGCCCGAGTGGTTGATGACCGTGAAGCATCATGCAACCATCTTTGCCGTGTCAGCGCAAACCGATCCCGCCGCCGCATTGATCCGACCGGGGGACCCGGTCACCATGACCTACGTCGCGCACCAACCTACCCCGGTGCCCGTCTCCAAACTGGTGGACCATCGTTTGCCCGCATAGCCGCCCGTTGCCGCAGGGGGTTGGCGCGCGAGGGGCCGGGAATCTCCCGGCCCCTCGCGGGGGCCCCCATCCCGGTCGTCCAGGGCATGCGGCGCAGGTGTATATGGCCACCTGCGAGATGGCCCCCCGTCCTGCCCGTCTGCGGAACCCCAAGTCGAGCGATAGCGCACCATCGGATGGCGTTTCACCTTGCCTGACCCCGAGACCCAGCCTGCACCGCGACCGACCATGATTCGCCTTCGGGCCTTGCTCCGCGCAATCGGATACCGACCGCGCCGCCGACCGCTTCCCCAGGGGCCTACGGTTAGTATTCCAAGGGACTCTTTGGCGAAACGCGTTGGCGGAAGATCCAGTAGGTCCAGAGTTGATAAGCGAGGACGATCGGCACCAAGGTGAGCGCAACCCAGGTCATCACACGCAGCGAATACGGGTTGGATGCTGCGTTATAGATGGTTAGACTCCAGGCCGGATTCAAACTCGACACCATCACGTCGGGAAACAGGGCCAGAAAGCTTGCCGCGGTCAGTAGCGCGATGCCCGCGCCGTGCAGGAAAAAGGCCATCCGGATCGTCTTTTGACCGTACACCAAGACGGCGGTCACGATGGATCCCAACGACAGCAACCCGGCGGCAACGGCCCAGGCCGAGGGATGGATGAGTCGGGAACTCCAAAGTAACAGGATCGCTTCCGCGATCGCCGCCGGCCATCCCAACCAGCGCGCCGCGCTCGCGGCCTGCGAGCGCAGGGCGCCCTCGGTTTTCATATCCAGAAAGTACGCGCCGTGCGCCAAAAAGATGACCAACATGACGAGTCCCGACCACAACGCGTACGGGTTGAGCAGGGTTAGCAGGCTGCCGGTGTCGTTCATCTGCGCGTCGATGGGCACCCCGCGGACCAAGTTGGCCATCGCTACCCCCCACAGCAAGGCCGGAATGAAACTGCCTATGGTCAGCGCCCAATCCCACATTCGCCGCCATGCTGGAGGGTCGTGACGGCTTCGATATTCCATGGCCACGCCCCGCGCGATGAGCCCTAGCAGCATCAACACCAGGGCCAGATAAAACCCGCTGAAAAGCGTGGCATACCACTCCGGAAACGCCGCGAAAATCGCGCCTCCGGCGGTAATTAGCCACACCTCGTTGGCGCCCCAGGTCGGCCCGATGGCATTTAACGCCACCCGGCGGTCGGTGTCGTCGGGGGTAAGGAACTGGTAGAGCATTCCCACGCCGTAATCAAACCCTTCGAGAAAGAAGTAGCCCACGAACAAGATTCCAATCACGCCAAACCAAAAGATGTTTAAATCCATGTCAGGATCCCTCCTGCCTAGACAACGTGCAGATAATGATCGGTCTCGCTGGGGGGGCCGGCCTGTTCGGGCGTGGCGCCCAAATCGGTGTACTTTTTAAACAAAAACACCGCAGCCACCGCTATCGCGGTGTAGATGGCCGCAAAGGCGGACAACGAGAGGATAATCTCGGCGCTGGGGACGGTCTTCGCCGGAGAAACGCCCACCGCGGTCGAGAGCAGCCCATAGACGACCCAAGGCTGGCGCCCCACCTCCGTCATGACCCAGCCGGCGGTATTGGCCAGGTAAGGCAATGGCAACATCCAGACCATCGCCTTGAGCAGCCGGCGACGGGTCAAAAAGCGGTTGCCCCGCAGGCGCAAGGTGGCCCACAGTCCGCCCAAGATCATCAACACGCCAGCGAAAATCATCACCCGGAAAGCATAAAACACGGGAGCGACCGGGGGCACATAGTTTCCGGGGCCGTATTGTTTCACAGCGGCGGACGCCAAGGCATGGATACCGGATAGCGAACCGGACAATCGTTTATAGGCTAAGATGGTCAGCAAATCGGGAACTTGGACCGCGTCTTTCAATTGATGATCTCGGCTGTCGACGATGCCGATGACCGTCCAGGGCGCATGTGCCCCGGTGTTCTTCCACAGGGCCTCGGCAGCCGCGATTTTCATCGGCTGCGCCGTCACCAGGTGCGACGCCTGCGCATCGCCGATCACGGCAACGCCGAGACCGAACACCAGCGCGGCCACCGCCGCGAATTTGAACGACTTGGCGAATAGGTGAGGCTGCCGCTGGTTCAGGATTTGATAGGCCGAAATCGCCAGCACAAATACCGAAGCGGTTAAATACGCAGCAAGAACGGTATGGGGAAATTCTACCCATAACTGGGGATTGGTCAACAACGCACCGAAATTGCTCATTTCGGCTTTTCCGTGTACCAAGGTGTAGCCGACGGGTTCCTGCATAAACGCATTGGCGGTCAAAATCCATAACGCCGACAACGTGGTTCCCAACGCGACCAACCAAATGGCGAGCAGATGCACGGTCTTGGACACCGTGTCCCAACCGAATTGCCAAATTCCGATGAAGGTCGATTCAAGGAAGAATGCGGCCAGCGCCTCGATCGCCAACGGGGCCCCGAAAATGTCGCCCACAAACCGCGAGTAATTCGCCCAGTCCAATCCAAACTGAAATTCCTGCAAGATCCCGGTGACCACGCCCACCGCAAAATTCAGTAAAAAGAGCCTGCCCCAAAATTTGACCAGGGTCTTATAATCCTCGTTGCCGGTGGCCACATAGATCGATTCCAAGATGGCCAACCATACGGCCAGGCCAATGGTCACCGGAGCGAAGAAAAAGTGATACACGGTGGTCATGCCAAATTGCAGCCGGGCCCAGCCCAGTTGACTCATCCCTTATCCCCCCCACGACGCGGTACCGCGAACGCCCAAAAACACCCGGTGTTGTTGGGAGCTGGTCCGAGGGTTATCGACTCAGCAATCTCAGCATAGGTCCCCCGGAGTTGCTGGCGCATGCGCCCAAGGGACAAAAAGTTCTGGTCTGGTCGATGCGATTTTTAGAAGCTTTGGGGGAATGTTTCGGGGATCTTATGGCCCTGTCCGCTTGGTCTAATGACCGGTTTTTTGAGGGTCAAGGCCATCGAGCAACCCCTTGCCTCGCCCTGGGCAATTCGCGGAGGGTTTCCGTGGCTTGCGCAAACGAAAGGCCATGGCTAGCATGAAGGCGAGAGACGGTGGACCGACGAAACGCAGGCCTAGGGATGACGGCTCTGGTGCCGCTTGCCCCGAGGGAAACGGCATCCCGTAGGCTCCCTCGGAGGGTCAGGGGGGACACAGAGTGTTTTCGAGACTTTTCCGCGAGGTGCGACCCATGCGGCATTTAGCGTCCGCGGTGGCTGCCTTGGGCCTGACGACAGGGGTCTTGATTGTCCTGGAAGCCGGTTTGATAGCGCAAATTGTGGCCCGAGTCTATTTAGGGCAGGGGAGCGACTCGGCGTTGACCGCTCGGCTGATCGCCCTCTGGGGCGTGGTGATGCTCCGGGCCCTGGTGGCAGGGGTGGCAGAAACCCTGTCGCTTAACCTGTCCACGACGGTCCAATCCGTGATCCGGCAACGTCTGCTAACCCACGTGTTGGAAGCGGGTCCGTTGGCATGGAATCATGAGCATGCCGGAGACCTGATCAACACGGTGATCACCGGCGTCGACCATCTGGAGATGTTTTTGGCCCGTTATCTGCCGCAGATCGCTCTCACCGCCTTCGTCCCGTTGGTGATAGGCATCCAAGTCGCTTCCACGGACTGGATCAGCGCAGGCCTGCTTTTGATCACCCTGCCCTTAATTCCCGTGTTCATGACCTTGATCGGACGGCGCGCTAAGACCGTCACCGACCGCCGTTTTGCACATCTCGGACGCTTGGGCGCCCATTTTCTTGACGTGGTGCAAGGCCTCGAAACCCTCAAACTCTTCGGGCAAAGCCAGCGCCAGGCAAAGGCCATTGCCGATGCGGCGGAAACCTTCCGCACGAGCACGATGGCCAGCCTGCGCTTGGCCTTTATGTCGGGGATGGTGCTGGAACTCTTGGCCTCTTTAAGTATGGCCATGATCGCGGTGGCGGTCGGCATCCGGCTACTGGGCGGTCACATTGCGTTTGAACGGGCCGTTTTCCTGCTGATTTTGGTTCCCGATTTTTATGCCCCGTGGCGCGCCTTGGGGGCCAAATTTCACGACGGCCTCAACGGACTTTCGGCTTCGCGCACCATCTATACCTGGTTGGACAGGCCCTCCTTGGCCCGCGGGCAGGGCCATCGTAGGCTTTCCGGCCGGGGGCCCTGGCCGCTCACGCTATGCGACGTGGGGTTTACCTACCCCGAATACCCGGCGCCCGCTCTGCAAGGGGTGCATTTTTCCCTCCCCGCCCGCCGGGTCCTGGCGATCATCGGGCCCTCGGGCAGCGGAAAAAGCACGCTCTTGGCCCTGCTGTTAGGATTTTCCGATCCGACGCGGGGGGAGATTACCGTCGATTCGGTGCCTCTTGCTCAATTGGACCGCCAGTGGTGGCGCACCCAGGTGGCGTTTATTGGCCAGTCGCCGTACTTGTTTTTCGGCACCATCGCCGACAATCTGCGGATGGCCAATCCTGACGCCGATGCGGATCGCATCGCTTGGGCGTTGGAAAAGGCGCATTTGGACGATACGCTGAAGCGGTTTCCCCATGGGCTCAACACCGTCATCGGCGAAAACGGGGTCCGACTTTCCGGGGGAGAACGTCAACGGTTGGCCCTTGCCCGCGCTTTTTTGCAAGCCAGGCCGTTTGTCGTCATGGACGAACCTTCCGCCCATCTGGATTCACGCACCGAACAGGCTTTGCTGGAAGGCATTGGTCAACTCAAACAGCAATCCACGGTGGTCTTGGTCACCCATCGCCTGGCGAGCGCGCGGGTGGCCGATCGCGTATTGGTGCTGGTAAACGGCGCGGTCGCCGAACTTGGTTCCCCGGACCACCTTACTCACCCATTCTACCGGCAGGCGCGAGCCTTTGCGGAGCGTGAAGGCACGGGGGAAGGTGGGGGTAGCGATGCGCTCTTGGGTTGAACGACTGATCCCGTATAAATGGTGGGCTATCGTCGGGTTGACGTTGGGCATGTTGACCATCGCCGCCAACCTGGGATTGACCAGCACCGCCGCGTACCTCATCGCCAAAGCGGCCCAGCATCCCTCGACTATCTTGTTGCTGTGGGTCCCCATCGTGGGGGTGCGGGCCTTTGGAACCGCCCGCGGCGTATTGCGTTACGGCGACCGCTATTTTTCGCACGATGTCACCTTTCGCTTGTTAAAAGATCTGCGCGTACGCCTGTACCAGGCCCTGGAACCGCTGCCGCCCGACATTTTCCGCCGCTATCCCAGCGGCGACCTGTTGGCCCGCTTTGGCGCCGATATCGAAACATTGCAAAACGCCTATTTGGGTCTTTTGTCCCCCCTCCTCATCGCTATCGGCGGCATCGCCTTAGCCTCCGGCATGGGCTGGATGCTTTCTTCTGCCATCGGCGGTGTTCTCTTGGTGTCGTTGTCGGCGGCAGGACTCTGGCTTCCGTGGCACATGGCCCGCGTCACGCAAGGTGCGGGTCGGCAACTAGTCATCGGGCGTGCCCAGTTGACCGCCCGTTGGGTCGACTGGATTTACGGCCTGGCCGATATCCTGACCTTAGATCAGGATGCCTCCGCCGTACGCTGGCACGAAGCGTTTCAAGCGCACTGGCGGACGCTAAGCCGTCGCATCAACCGGCTTAAAGGGTGGATAGCCGCCTGCAACGAAGGATTGCAGCATGGGATTGCCTGGCTGGTGCTTTGGGTAGCCGTTCGGCTGGCCACATCCCATCACCTTCCCGGCCTCGACGTAGTGGTGGCGGTGTTTTTGGCTCTCGCTAGCTTCGAAGCGATTCGCCCCCTGGCTGGCGCGTTTTCGATGCGGGCCGAAATTGCCGAAGCCACCGCGCGCGTGGAACATCTTGTTCAATCCACGGTTCTGGACGAGCCGGCAGCCATCTGGCGCCCAGATCCCCGTCCGCCGCGGATTGAGGTGGCGCAGCTCTGGTTCCGCTATACCTCGCAGGAGCCTTGGGTGTTTCAGGGGGCCAATCTGACCTTGTTGCCGGGTGAACCCACCGTGCTCCTTGGCGAAAGCGGGTCGGGCAAGTCGTCCTTGATCGCGTTGCTGGTGCGTTTTTACCGTCCGCAATCGGGCCAACTCCTCTATGACGGCCATCCCTGGCCCCACATCGCCGATTTCGATTTGTTGCGAAATGTGGGGGTCGTTAACCAACATCCGCATCTGTTTGCCACCACATTGCGCCAAAACTTGCTGTTAGCCAGACCCGGTGCCAGCGAAGAGGATCTTTGGTCCGCACTCGACGGGGTGCAATTGGCCGACGGTGTCCATAAGCTGCCCCAGGGGCTGGATACCGTAATCGGCGATCACGGATCCACCCTGTCGGGGGGCCAGCAAAAGCGCTTGGCCTTAGCCCGGGTGTGGCTGAAAGACGCGCCGGTATGGCTGCTCGACGAACCTACCGAAGGTCTGGATATTCCGCTTGCCCGCGTCGTCATGGCGGCAGTGTTGCGCCACGCTGCCGGCAAGACGCTGCTTTGGGTCAGCCACGACCACTCCTATCGTGGCCTCGTCGACCGGGTGATGGAGCTGGCCGACGGGTGTTTTGTCGACCCGCATCACCAGGGGACCGGCGGGTGACACCCTGCCCCCGCCGCAACTCCTCAACAACGCAAAAAAGGACGGCTAATCTGAGGTTGGATGTTCTCGGTTTTTGGTCCAAACCGCCCTCTGTGGCCACCGAGACCCGGGTTGGAATGGCCGCTCCGTGCGCTACGGTTTTGCGTGCCTCGCGGGCTGGAAACGCAACCGAACCGTTGCGTGATGGAGCGCCGGGTAATCGTGGGTTATAACGACGGGTTGTGGCCCGGTGGCAGTGCGCTCCAACCAGACCGTGATCCGGGTGGTGGACAATGGTTACTGGACTAGCCGTCTTGCGATGCGTCTGCGACCCTTGACAGAAGCTTCTGGGGTGGGGCATGAATCTGGGGAATGTCCTCGGTGGCCGTCGTCCACTCAATCTCGATATCCCCATCAGCATACCGATGAATGAGCACGTTGCGCATATTTTTCATGACATCCCAAGGCCGGACATCCGGGTGAGCACGGAGGAATTCCGCGGTCAGCCGGCCCGTCGCTTCACCGATAATTTCAAGCTGGCGCATGATGGCGCTTTGCCGGAGTTAGTCATCCAAGAACTCTTCGTGCGAAATCCCCTCCGTCTACCGCTCGATACGGTGGACAGCCTCCTCGATATGGGTCAACGCGCTAAAGTTGTAACGGTCTGCGACATACGACGCCCCGCCTTCTCCTCTCATACGATGTGTGCCCCGCAAACCAAGGTTTCTTCGCGGTTTCTAAGACTATTTGGCTAACACGCGATCCGGCCCGTATGTGCCAAATCTGGTTGATTGGGCCTTCGGAATCTGCTGTATTGTGCAAACCATGATTGGAATCGCTGCCTGCGTTGGGGGTCCTGAATGCCATGGTGCCCCAACATCCCGCCAAGCATCGTCAGGATCCGCCCGCGGGACCGGCATCGCGTCAGGGCTGCGGACGCCCCTGGGGATGCGCGCCCTGGTTGACCGGGCCGCCATGACCTCACGCCCGGGCCGTGGGGGGCGCAAGCCGCGGGCGGGGCTTGCTCCAGATCCCCGGTTATCGCGGTTCGGAACAGGTCTCCGAGACCCAACGCCGGTTCCAGTCGATCTGTTCGGCGGGCAACGGGCGGGCGAGCCAAAATCCTTGCCAAAGACGGCATCCCAGGGTTTTCAGAAACATGGCTTCTTCGCGGGTTTCCACGCCTTCGGCAACGACTTCCACCCCAAGCGCCTCAGCCAGTTTGACGATGGTACGCACCACCGCCTGAGCCTTGGGTTCCTGCATGACCCGGCTCACGAACGACTGATCGATCTTCAGCGTGTCGACCGGATAATCCAGCAGATAATTCAAGGAGGACCACCCGGTGCCAAAATCGTCGATGGCGACACGAAACCCTAGGGCCTGCAACTCCAACAATATCCGTAGCGTCTGATCCGGGTGGTGCAGTCCCGCGCTTTCCGTGATTTCGAGTTCCATCGCAGAGGGGGCACAGCCGACGTCGGCGAGGAGGGCTTGGAGGCGGTCGGTAAAGTCGGGGCGCTGCAGTTGCACGGCGGAAACGTTCACCGATACTCTCGGGCTCCTAAATCCCTGGCGCTTCCAGGCCAGGACTTGGCGAGCCGATTCACGAAGGACCCAGTCGCCCAAGGCGACAATTTGGCCTGTCGACTCCGCCAGCGGTATGAAGACGCCTGGCGGAATGGCTTTTCCCGACGCGTCCGTCCACCGGGCCAACGCTTCGACACCGACCATGAGACCGGTGTCACCGTCAATTTGCGGTTGGTAGTTGAGGTGCAGGCGGCCGTCGGCGATGGCCCGGCGAAGCCGCGTTTCCAGGGCGATGCGGGTGCCTGCGTGCTCGGTCATCCCCGTTTCGTAAAAGGCGTGCACGTCGTAGCCGCGGTGCTGGGCCACGCGCAGCGCGAGGTTGGCGCGCTGCTGGAGTTGCTCGGCGGTCGCGGCGTCCGCGGGATACCGGGCCATGCCCAGACTTGCGGTGAGGATGATCTCGTGCTGCCGGACAGGAAATGGCTGCCGGACTGCTTGCATGACGCGCAGGGCAAGATCCTCGAGGGATTTCACGTCGTTGGTGCCGGAAAGCACTAGGTGAAATTCATCACTCGCGGCGCGGGCCAGGAACCCCCTGTCCGGGATCATCTGGCGCAGACGGTTCGCCAACTCCACCAGCACGGCATCGGCAACCTCGGACCCGTCCGCCTCGTCGACGCGCTTGAACTGGTTGAGAGCGAGTCGCCAGAGGCTCAGGGGCATCGAGGGCGTTTCGCGAACATGCCGGGTGATCCATCGCGTCAAGTAGGCCTGATTGGGCAATCCGGTCAGGGTGTCATAATAGGCCGCCTGGTGATACAAGATGGCGGTGGTGGCTTGCTGGGACAGCATGCGCAATAGGCTCTGTTCAAACGGCGTAAAGGGCGTTTGGCGACTGACCAGCAGGCAGCCCAACACCTCGTCGGTCGCTGCCAGGACATGGAACAGATGCGGAGAGCTCGGCCACGATAGGCCTGAGACGGCGTCCGCCGGCAGGCATTTCACGAGACTCAGCAAGTGATCCCGCTCGAGTTCACCGAGGCCCCGACAAAGCCTCAGGTGCCAGACGCCTTCCCGGTTTCTCAGCCAGATCGCGGCGGCCGGAGCGTCGGATATGCTCATGGCCGTGTTCAACACGACTTCCAGGACGGCCTCCATAGCCATGCGCTGGTTCAGGCGCCGTCCGACTTCAGACAGCCCGGCCAGAGCCGCGAGCTCCGCCGACGGCTCGGCGGGGTCTTGGGATGAAGCCTGCAGAGCCATGGCGGCGAGGGGGGTCACCTCACCCAAGGCTTGCAAAATCGTAGACAAATCCCTGGCCGGCTCGTTCCAGCCGATGGCCAATACGCCCACCGAGCGTCGGTCGTCGGTCAGCGGAATCGCTGCCAGACTCCGAAACCACGCCCGACCATCGGGGATGGCCCGCTTGCCGCGATCCTCGGCGGGCCTGTCCGACCCCGACGCG
This sequence comes from Bacillota bacterium, assembly GCA_021797675.1. Classification (GTDB taxonomy): domain Bacteria; phylum Bacillota; class Sulfobacillia; order Sulfobacillales; family Sulfobacillaceae; genus JAJZXC01. The sequence goes on from JAJZZH010000145.1 coordinate 24,349, forward strand.
CCGGCCATCGGTCGCAGCGTATCCGGGACGACCACCACGGTCTTGCGCGTCCAGGCGAGGTCAGCGGCCGCCTCCAGCTCTTGGACGCCTTTCGCCGAAACCGTGCCCGCTTGCCCCAGAATCCTCGCGGCTTTCGGATTGCCGGAGGTTAATCGCAGCTGATCGGCGCCCGTGAGCCGTTGGATGCCCTGTAGGAAGGCATGCCACGGGCTCGGATCCGCAACCGCTGCTCCCCGAGCACAATTAAAGGTGGCCATGGTCCACCTGCCTCACGGGTGGTTGGTACGGCGCCTGATAGCGGTAGCGGAGCGGTGGCGACGCGCCGCGTGCGGTCAGGATGCCGAGTTCGCGCAGGCGCTCGAGGGCTTCCTGGACCGTGAGCGGATCGCGTCCGATTTTACGCGCTAGGTCGTCCGCGGTTTCCCAGGCGAAGGGATTCGATTCGAAAAACTCCAGGATTTCCAAACGAATGATGCTGATCCCTTTCAAATTTGCATGCCTCCTCAGCGCGGATCGCGTGGCTGTGCCCAATTCCCGGGCGTCCGCCACGGTCACCGCAACACCACAAACGGGGGTTCGGCCGTCGGTAACACCAGCAGGGGGTCGGTGGTCTTGCCCGATGGGGACTTGGTAACCTGCAGGTACTGGTAACGCCTATCCTGCCAGGTGTGGATCACCCCATTGACGGATCGTTCCAGGTATGACGCCAATTCGGGCGGCACTTCGGCAAAATTGCAGGTGGTGACGAACGGAATGCCGTGGTCTCGGGTCCCGGAGACCTGCTGGGCAAAGGTTTCGCGGATGTAGTCGAACCCCATGGTGGAAATGACCGTATTCATGTCATAGAACAACATCCAACGCTCGTGGTCGGAGAGCATCAGTTCTTGCAGCCGTTGGTGCGTCTTGGCAATACTTTCGCGGTCGTGATGGGGCAGTACGAAGGGGGCAAATTCATTGGGTACGTGGCGGCGATATCCGTCAACGGCCAAAAATCGACCCTGGCGCGCGAGCTCCAGCACATCGAGGCCAAAGCCCGAAAAGTTGTCGGCGAGCTTGGTGAAGGAAACGGCGCTGGACAAGAGGGCCAAGACGGCTCCTCCGCGCCGAAGGTGTTCCGCTTGGATGGCCTGCAGGAGCACCGCATAATTGGTCCGACTGTTGGTGTCGAAGAGATACGTGGCGCCTGCGATGAGGCCGCCTCCCAGGGCATGGTCGAGCTCGGGCAGGCCGGTGGAAATCGTGGCCAGATCGTGCTCCCGCCACATGACGTGGGGAGGCAGGATTCCGGCCGGATACAGGCGCAAACCCTGGTCGGTGATCCTTAGCACGTGCTCGCCCGCCAGAAAGTCGCTGCCGCGATGTTTCAAGACCTCCAGCGTGCGCACGCCGATCAATGGACGCGATTGGTGGCGGTTGGCCATCCAGCCGAGGCGGATCCAGGTATCGGCGAGATACGCATCCGCCGCGACCGGTCCGTCCGGCTCCGCCAGCTCTCGGATCAGGAGCGAGGTGAGGCCCAGGCGCTTGAGGGCGCTTTGCATGGTGAACACGAGGGCGCGGGCGGAGTCCGGCGCGGCTTTCGAACTGAGGACGGTCACGCTGTCGATGACTAGACGGTTCACGCCCATGGTCTGCACGAGTTCATCGATCCAGCCTGCGGGCTCCAGCAATTCGGCCATCAGGGCTTCAGGCGAAGTGCTGACAATCCGCAGACGCCCCTCAGCCTCCAAGGCTTTGAGGTCCCAGCCCAGTTCGGCCGCATCCTGATAGATTTGTTGGGGCAGCTCCTCGAAGGTGATATAGACACCGGCGTCTCCCGGGCGGGAGCCCGTTTGCAGAAACTGCAGTCCCATCGTGGTCTTGCCGGAGCCGGGCATGCCCTCCAGCAGCACCGTCGAATTCTTGACAAATCCTCCGTCAAGTACGGTATCGAGTCCGTCGAGACCGGTTCCCATTCTTTCTCGCATTCGGCTACCTCCTGATGCGACGGTGATTCAGTTTCACGAGCTAGCGTTTTGCATCAGTGTTGTGCTGCAGTTTTGGCCGTCAGCCGACTCCCGCTTATTCTTGCACGTTTGCAACCCGATATCAAATATGTGGAAGCATTTTCGCAAAACCGAACACGGGTTGGCGGCCTACGCGGAACAGTCTCCTCGGCAGGCTCCCGCCGCACGGGGTTTTCCCCCTGTTCTCGGATCTTGGGGGGAGAGGTCCGATCGCCTACAGGAATTTCCTCTGCGAATCGCGAAACCAGTACCAAATACTCATTTACCAAACGCGCAATAGGCTAAGACGAATTCAACGAGGCTGATTGGCTCATGAGCGGGGACGGTTTGGTAGAGACTCCGTCGTGGGATGAGGCATCGGCCGGCAGGGGCGGCGGAGCCATCGCAAAATGGGTCTGCCACGAACCCTCGGCAGACTTCGCAACCGTGCGGTGCGCTCCCCCCGGTTCCCGCAATGGATGGATCGAAGGATCGATAGAGGCGGATCGAAAGATAGCGAGATGAGCCGGTCACCTGGGATGGTTTTGTGAAAGCCGAGGTGTATACGATGTCCTGGCCAACCGGGCGCTTGGGCGAAGCGCTGGTGTCGATCCTCGCTCACCTTAGCCAGGGGGCCCCCGGGGGGGACGTCCTGCGGGAGATTGCGGACCTGTTGGAACAGGAATTCCCCGGGGTTATGGTGCTCATCTCGCTCACCGAGGCGGGCGGTGGCCAGCGCATGGTTCGGGACGGCTCCCCGCAGTTGTCAGTCCGGGGTCGCACCCCGCAGAGCATCGCAGCCGAGTCGGGTCGCTGGTGGTCCAGCCGAGCTTTGAACCAAGGCGCCTGGGACCCCGCATTTTGGCGTTGGGCGCGCGAGCGGGAGATTAACGGCGGTGCAGTGATGCCCATTATGGACGGGACCAGCATCTGTTCGCTGGGGACGGTGGGCGTGTTTTGGGGCCGGGTCCCTCCGGTTGACGAGGCGTTGCACCTTGCCTTGGAGGCAGCCTCGCATCTGGCCAGCATGGTCCTGCAGGAAAGCCGTCCGGGCTTTGAAGCCGCTGCCGAGACGGCAGACTGGTATAGCGCCTACCAGGGAGGGGCGCCGCTGGAGGAGCTGTTGACCGTCGTTTGCGAGAGTTTGGAAACGCACCTGCCCCGCGTTTGCTGCGGCATTGCAAAATGGGAGGCGGAGGACGGCAGACTTCGCTTTGTGGCCGGTCCGCACGTGCCCGACGGCTATCGGCGGCGGGCGGAAACCTTGCCCATCGAGGCGATGCCGGTGCAGCAAATGATGGCGACGGGACGGCCAGTGATGTTCGCCGATATCGCGGAGGATCCGGCGTGGATTCCGCTGCGCGAGGCCGCACTGCGGCATGACATTCGCGCGGCTCTGCTCTGGCCCATTCGGTCCCTGGATGGGCGCGTGATAGCGGCCTTCCCGGCGTATTTTCGAGTGCCCGGCCTCCCCACCCTGGGTGAATGGCAGCGCATCGAGCGGGGGGCTCGGGCGGTGCGCCAAGTCCTGGCCCTCAAGCAGCTCCAACTCGATCGAGCGTCATGGCTTGGTAGATGGGCTCACGAGTTGCGCAATCCCTTGACCGCGATGGAGCTTACCATCGATGGGCTCCAGCGCAGCCATGATGATGGCACCGCCTCGCTCGGCCCCCACTTGGCGCGTCTGCGAACCCAGGTCGGCCTGCAGGCCCGCCTGGTAGACAACGCGCTGGATTGGGCCCGGCTGAAAAGCGGCAAATGGGCGGCGGCCCATCAGACGTTTTCGCTGAGCGCCTTGGTTGACCAAGTCGTGGACACCTGGCAGACGGCCGCAACGGAACAGGGTGTCAGGCTTGTCGTGCAATCGAAGAATGACGCATGGGTGTTCGGCAGCCGCGATCGCATGGGCGAGGTGATCATCAATCTGTTGCAAAATGCCCTGCAGTTTACCCCGCAAAACGGCCTGGTGACGCTCACGGTCACGGAATTCGAGTCCGAGGTTGAGCTGGCGGTGGAAGACACCGGAAGGGGATTCGACGCCGAGACGGCGACCCATCTCTTTGACGAGTTTTGGCAGTTTCCGGCCATCGGCGCTCGCCAGGAAGGCAAGCTTGGATTGGGTCTGGCCTTGGTCCGACAATGGGTGCGCGAATGTGGCGGGGAAGTGAACGCCTCGAGTGCCGGGCCGGGACTAGGCAGCCGTTTTGTGGTACGCCTGCCCCGGCACCGGGAAGATGTCGTGATGCCGGCGAATCTCGCGGCGGGCGCCAATGATCAGGGCAAGCGGGTGCTGGTGGTGGAAGATAATCCAGAACTCTCGACCCTCATCAAGGAAGCGCTTACGGGAGCCGGGCATGCGGTCACCGCGCTCGAGGATGCCCGCTCGGTGAGGGATTGGACGCGATCGCACGCGCCGGCGGACGCGATTGTTTGCGACATCACACTTCCCGATACCAATGGCTGGGATCTCTTACCCGAATTACGGGGAATGTCTGGGTGGAGTACCGTTCCCGCGCTGGCCCTGACCGGCTGGGATGGCCCCGAAGCTCGCGAACGATCGCGGCGGGCGGGATTTTCCGTCCATCTGGTCAAACCGGTTGGTTTGGCTGCGATCCTCAACTGGGTGGCCACCCTGCATGCCGTGGATGCGTAGCATGCATCCAGGATGCGGGAAGCGACGGTGGGAAACGGACATGAAATTCGGGACCGATGCAGGATTTTATTAAACAGGTACAGAAAAAAGTGAAAGTGCCCGTCCATCCCGAACAGTTCCCCTGCATCTCCCTTCCTTCCAGGCGGGGCGCGATGGCAGGAGGTTGTAACTGCTACACTAATTGCTCGTAAAGAATCACAATGCATGGTATCATGTTCGTCGGTGATGAGATGATGGACGAGCAATTCGTGAGTATCGGCAAGGCGGCCAAGATGATTGGCATGAGCATTGAAGGTTTGCGCCATTGGGAATCGGCGGGTGTTCTCATTCCGATGCGGACCTTGACGAATCAACGGCGTTATCGGGTGGCGGATTTACAGGCTTTGCTCCCCGAGACGCCCGCAATCGGCCAGACTTCGCGCTGTCTCCTGTATGCGCGTGTCTCCACGAAGAAGCAACAAGAAGCAACAAGAAGCCGGGAATCTTGATCGCCAACTCGGGCGTCTGACCACGTTTGCGGGAGCACAACACTGGACGGTGGTCGCCGCCTTGACCGGCGTGGCCAGTGGCCTCAATGAAAAGCGGCGGGGCCTGCATCAACTGTTGGAACTGGCTCAGCAACACCAGGCGGACATCGTGGCGGTAGAGTACAAGGATCGGCTGGCGCGCTTTGGATTCGCCAC
>JAJZZH010000225.1 GCA_021797675.1 Bacillota bacterium
CCAACCACCTCCACGGCGGGCGGGGGGCCCAGCCTTGAACCGCTTCCAGCGTCGCGGGAACCAAATCGTCCGGAACAGTCTGTCCCGTCCCCAAGTAGCTCCAGGCCCATCCCAAAGTGTGTACCACCTGGGCAATCTTCGTCAGGTCGTCCACCTCATCGACTTTCGTTAAGATCACGGCGGGCGGCGTTTCGGTCAGGCTTTGAAAGAGGGTCGCCAGCGCCGCAAAGCGTTCGGGATCCAAGGAAGCGGGCAAGACGACATAGACGAGTGTGGGCTGAAACGCATGCAGCCACGCTTGAATTTCGGCCAGACGGTAGGGTTCTCGCGCCGTCACGCCGGGGGTGTCGAGAAACCACCGGCCGGTCGTCGCAGCGGCCACCGCATCGGGCAACGGCTGCCCGGATCCCACCACGGCGCAGGGGACCCGCAACACGCGGGCAAATTGTTGCAGTTGCGCCGCCGCCCCGGCCCGAAAGGTATCCGTGGTCAGCAGCTGGGTGGGGTGATGATCGCGCAAGGCGCTCCAGGCTGCCAGCTTGCCGATCGTCGTGGTCTTGCCCGCGCCCGTCGGTCCAATGCAGGCGATGCGCTGAAGTCCTGTAGCGGGAATGGTCCGCAAGGGCCACGTCTCAGGCCAGGTCCAGGATGCTTCGGGGGGTTGGGTGCGCTGCACGGCGTGGAGCACCGACCGCAGCAAGTCGCGATCGGCGTGGTCCAGCGCCACCCGGGACGGGCTAGCCGCCCGTTCGACGGCAGAGAGCGTAGGCAACGGAACCGAAGGCGCCGCGCCTTGCTCAGGAGACCCCACCGTTTTCGTCCGCAAAGATGGAGGAACCAACGATTGAAACGACGTCGCCGAGGACGGCTCTACCGCAATGGCGACCGTCCAACGAGGCCTCCACACATGCCATCGCGGATGACGCGTTTGATGCAAAATTATGGCGTCGGCTCCACAGGTGGCTTGCGCCTGACGAACCGCTTGATCGGGCGTCGCTCCGTGAAACATACGAACTTCCACACCCATGCCTCCTTCTCGTAAAATCCTCGTAAAATCCGTGGGTCGACAACCAACCATGGGCTACGCCAAAGCGCTCTCCGTATCGGCGACGGTCGGGATGGTAATCTGCGCGATGGTCTGCATCGCGAGATCGGGGGGGTACTCCGAATAGGACAACACGGGCATCTGCGGAAGACTGCGTTCCACCTGCCGTCGCAAAGCCCAGCGGAGCTCCCCGGCCGTCAACAAGACCGGCGTGCTCTGCACCGACGCGCTCTGCGCGGCCTTGCGCAACTGCTGCAGCAAGGCTTGCGCCACGGCCGGCGGCACGCTGAGAATCGGCCCGGCCTCTGTGACCATGCGATGCTGGCTTAGCCACTGCTCGGTGGCAGGTGCCAACACAATGACGTGCAAGTGTCCGTCGGCCGCGAGGTAGGGTTCCACAATCATGCGGCTTAAGGCCTGCCGGGCGGCTTCGGTGAGATCCACAATCGCCCGCGATGTGCGCGCCCGATCCCCCAACGCTTCCAGAATCGTCGGCAAGTCCCGAATGGTCACCCGCTCGCGCAAGAGATTTTGCAGGACTTGTTGGATTTCGCCGATAGACAGCCCGTCGGGCAACAACTCATTCACGACGGTCGGATGACTTTGTCGCACATGATCCATGAGTTGGCGCACCGCTTCGCGACTGAGCAACTCGGCGGCGTGATGGCGGATGACCTCGCCCAGGTGAGTCAGCAGCACCGTCGCCGCCGAAATCACCGTGGCCCCGGCCATTTCCGCCCGGCTTTTGGCGCTCGCCGGAATCCAGGCGGCGTCCTGATCGAACACCGGATCTTTGACGGCGATCACGGGTTGGATGCCTTCGAGATTGCCGCCCATGGCCAGCAAATGTTCGGGATACAATTGACCGCCGCCGACGATGCCGCCGCGCAAACGAATGCGATAGGCATTCCAACCCAGATCGCGAAGATCCCGGACATCAATCGTCGGCACCACAAAGCCCAGGTCGGCGGCAATCCGACTGCGCAATCCTTGGATATGATCGCTGAGCACGCGTCCGGCATCGCCACTGACTAAAGGGATCAGACTCGCCGACACTTCAATTTGCAGACGGGCCACATTGATTTTGGCCAACGCCGTGGCCGTCGCCGAGACGGGTGGAGCGGCTTCGGTGGCTTGCTGCGCCGCTTGAGCGGCGGTGCGTTGCTGATGGCGTCGCTCCAGCATCCATCCCGTCCCGGCCGCAGCACTTCCCAACACGAGCGGATAGAGTGGGGGAATGCCTAAGATAGCCAGCGCGAACAGCACGAGCGCGACGAGATAAAACACCCGCGGCATCGCCGTGATTTGATCCAGCAGGGCATGGGCAGCGGCCCCTTCCCGCGCCCCGGAACGCGTCACTAAAAATCCCGTGGCTGTGGAAAACAACAGCGCCGGAATTTGCGTCGTCAGTCCTTCGCCTACGGTTAGGATGGAATAGGTGTGCGCCGCCTGGCCAATGCTGAGGTGGCGACCCACGAGACCAATCAGCAAGCCGCCAATCAAATTGATGATGACAATGAGTAATCCGGCAATCGCATCGCCGCGCACAAACTTGGAGGCCCCGTCCATGGCTCCGTAAAAGTCGGCTTCCGCCTCGACATCGGCTCGGCGTTGACGCGCATCGTTTTCGGAGAGGTGCCCGGCATTCATGGCCTGGTCAATCGCGAGTTGCTTTCCCGGCATGGCATCTAAGGTAAACCGCGCGGCCACCTCGGACACACGTTCCGCTCCTTTGGTGATCACCAAGAATTGAATCAGCACCAAAATGGTAAAAATCACGAGGCCCACGACGAGGTTGCCCCCGACGACCAACTTCCCAAACGTGGCGATCACAGCCCCGGCAAAACCGTGCATCAAAATCAACCGCGTGGCCGTGACTTCCAACGCTAAGCGAAACAGGGTTGCCAACAGCAAGAGGGTCGGAAACGCCCCGAGTTCGAGGGGGCTGTGAATGCTCAACGTCAGCACGAGGATGCCAATCGCCATGGCGATATTCGCGAGAAGAAAGAAGTCCAAAATGATGGGCGGCATCGGGATCACCAGCATCAAAATCGCCATAATCGCCGCAAGCGGAATCAGAAACTCTTTGGGCACCCAACGCTGAAGCGCGGTACGCACGGATGGATGACCTCCTCTCTTCTCAGGATCGGGATGACTCGGGTTCCGACGCGAGCGACTTACGGCGCGGTCGACGAGGTCGACGACGCCATCGCGGCGGCTTGACGGCGCCGAAGAATAAAAATCAGCACCACCGACACGTCCCGCCAATATGGTTCCGCAATCGGCTGATCGAGCGGGCTCGTCATCAGCGATCGCGCTAAGGGCGGGTTTTGCACCATGGGCACCCGAGCGGCATAGGCGCGTTCTCGAATCGCCGCCGCCGTCTCATCCCAGCCTTTCGCGACCACGCGAGGGGCCTCCGTGTCGGTGGGAGCCCATGCCAACGCGACGGCCGCGTGCGTGGGATTGGTAATCACCACCGCCGCGTCATCCACCGAGGCCAGCGCGTTCCGTAAGAGTTGCCGATGCAGGCCCCGCCGGTGCTGGCGTACGTGAGGATCGCCTTCTTGCTGTTTCATTTCTTCCTGCTGATCGTGACGACTCATCTTGAGCTTTTGCTGGAACTGACGCCGCTGGAAAATCGCGTCCGCGACGCCCCATACCGCAAACACGACTAACGCCGCCCACGTCATCGGCACGATCAAATGCCAGAGGCTGCCGAGTAGACTGGTGACCGTACCGAACGCCAAGTGGATAAACGCCATATGCTCTATCCACAGCACCAGCACGGCCGCGGCGACCATGCCGATCACTTTGCCCAATCCTTTCAGCAGATTCCAGAGCATCATCACACTGAGCCATTGGGGGATGTTGGCCAGGGGATTATGAAATTTCCAGTGAAAACTCAGTTGAAATCCCTGCATGCTGAACTGCACCAAGAGTCCAAACACCATCATGCCCAGGGCGATGGGGCCGACGCTCCACCATAGGGCCATCCCCGCCAACAGGACCGCGCGTTCCCAATGTTCGGGCGTTGCGATCAGCATCCACATGGCCTGCAGATCCGCACGGATCGTGGGCCAAATCCCGCGCAGATAGGCCGGAATGCCCACGATGGCCGCCACCAAGCCCATCACCGTAGGCAGGTCCACGCTGCTCCAGCGTTCCCCCTGCTCTCGCGCTTGCTGAAGGCGATGGGGACTGGGAGCCAGGGTCTTTTCTTGCGCATCGGAAGAGCCTGCCATGACCCATCCTTTCTGGCTGCGTCTAGACCGAACTCGCGGGGCACTGCGACACCCGCTAGGGAACCACCAGGCGTCGTGCGCTGGGCGGTATACCTGCATGCCACAACGCCAAGACATGGCTGAGCTGCATCCAGGTCAGATGCCACAGCTGCGTCAAGAGCGGAACCATCCAGGGCCCCATGACCCACAACGTCAGCAAGGAGACGAGAATCATCCCAGGAGAGGCGAGGAAGTAAATTTGGAGTTGGGGATACGCGCGGGAAATCAACGCAATCAGGAAAATGCTCGCCAGCACGACGGCGACCACGGGAGCGGCCAGCAGAAGGGTCATAGCAAGCAGGTTGCTAAACAGCCCAATGAGATAGGTCCAGGCGTCTTGCGGAATGCCCCAATAGGTCAGGGGAAGGGCTTGCACGCTCGCACGCAGCGCGTCGATTACCAACAGCAATCCGTCTTGATGCAAAAACACGAGCAGCCCGATCCACGTCCACCAGCTGGAAAACCCCGAAGACGCACTCAAAATGCCGGCTTGCGACGTGCCCGCCAGTTCCACGCCGAGAAGGGACATGATGAGTTGCCCGGCGGTG
>JAJZZH010000001.1 GCA_021797675.1 Bacillota bacterium
CGAGGAACGCAACCAACTGATCCGATACCCTTCCTCCGAAGGCTCCGGCCAGGAAAAGCCCCACCAAATGGCCTCGGGATCGCCGTGCCGCCGCCCCGGTTGCCGTCGGACTTCCTCCCACCGCGGCGTATGCGTCACTACCCAGCGGCGGAATACCCCGTCCCCTCCTTATTGTGTCCGCATGTTATTTGCGCCGTCGGCTTGCCACCGCGCGGCCGCCCGATGGCCTCCGGATAACCGCCGTGCAACGTGATCGTCGACGAGTCGTTATGCAGTTGGCTACAGTCGATGTCAAACGCCTTGATCATCGCCAACACGACATCATTGAGTAGGGTCGCCCGGTCCGCAAAGAACAGCCGGGTCAACGCCCGCCCTACCCGATCGTCGTTGAGGTGCTCGCGTGCGGTCTCGTCGGTCAACCCCAAGACGTTCCAGGCATACGGACGCGTCCATTCGCCCACCGCATACAGCGGCTCCCGCCGGAGGCAGAGAATGCGCAACACGACGCCGAGAATCTTGGCGGTGGGCACCTCGGTCCAGGTTTCGAGCGTTGCCAACGCGCGCTGAAGCCGATCTTCCAGGCCGAGGCGCACCAGAAAATGATTGAGAATCGGCAGGGCTCCGAGACGTTCCGTCTCTACGCGGTAGGAACCTGCTTCCACGGTCGGCACCATCTATCCCCTCCCCCAAAGCTCCTATCCGGGTTGCCCCGGAGATCATAAGCAAGGGTTCTCTATGAGGGGGCTGAAATCCTTTAGCAGATATTGCCACATCGCAAATTTTCTAGACTTGTGACGACTATCGCTCCCATAGTTCCCTACAAGAGTTCCCTACAAGCGACAGTCAGTACCCTTCAACAAATTTTAGGCAGCCCCCCGTCTTGACGTTCGATCTGTTCCGTGTACTCTGAGATCCAAAGTCTGAGTAGTTCATGATCCTCAACACCCTGGGGGAAGAAATCGCCTCGGAAATGTGCGGAAAAAGAGTTTAACCATATCTTGCACAAGACTGAGCCTGTGCTTCAAAGAGAATTCCACCTAATATTGCACAGAACGGACCCAACTCCGCCCGGTAGATCTGTCGCTCATTCAACCGCCTTTTGCAAATAGCCAAAAGTTCTTGCTCTGCCGGACGCGGTGGAAGCCGGAGCCGTCGAAACTTTGACTGTGGCCCATAAAGATCGCTTGACCCGGTGGGGTTGGCCCTAAGCCTTACGGGTGCTTGCAGCGCGTCTATCCCGTGGATACCGATTGCGCAATCCGAAACACCTCAGGAGGCCATCCATCCATGCTGACGTTAGCGCATCAGATCCCGCGCGGTCCGACGTGGGCCCAGATCCGATTCTTTAAGCTGCCGGATGGCCCTCATACGACCCACCCGCCTCCCACAACGTCCAGTCTGTCAACCAACCGTGGTGGGTTATGGGTGGTCGCGGACCGGGAAAATTCGGTCGAGGCGGTCCAACTCGTCTTGGCTAAGGGCGGGTGCGTCCACCGCTTGGATATTTTCCCGCAGCTGTTCCGCCGCACTCACCCCAATTAGGGCAGAAGTCACCCGGGGATCTCGAAGCACCCAGGTGAGCGCAAGCTGAGAGACCGTCTGCCCGCGTCGGTGAGCTAGGTCAGCGAGTTCGCGGAGGCGGGCAGCCGGTGGATCCTCCCCATCGCTCCGGGCCCCGATGCGGTCGAGCTCAGGGTTAGTCAGCACGCCCCGCGCCAGCGGTGAATAGGCGATAACGCCAAAGCCTTCCTGATCTGCCGCGGCCAGGAGGTCGCGTTCGATCCAGCGATTGAGGAGGGAGTAGGCCGGCTGATGAATCACCATCCGCTGTCCCAACTGACGCAGGATTTGCGCGGCTTTGATGGCAGTGGCCGCGTCATAGTTGGAAATGCCGACGTAAAGCGCCTTGCCTTGGCGAACGACAGCATCCAAGGCGCCCATGGTTTCTTCCAAGGCCGTGGCGGGGTCCGGACGATGGTGATAGAAAATATCAACATAGTCGACCCCCAGCCGGCGCAAGCTTTGGTTGAGGCTGGCGACAAGGTGTTTTTTGGATCCGAAGTCGCCGTAGGGGCCAGGCCACATGGGAAATCCGGCCTTGGTGGAGATCACCAGTTCGTCGCGGTAAGCCCGAAGATCGTCCTGCAGAATTTGGCCGAAGTGGGTTTCCGCGGAACCCGGGGGCGGCCCATAGTTGTTGGCCAAGTCGAAGTGGGTAATGCCCAAATCAAAGGCGGTGCGAACGATCTCGCGCATCGTTGCCAACGGCGAATCGTTACCGAAATGTCGCCAAAGGCCGAGCGAAATGCTGGGCAGTTGGAGTCCTGAACGGCCGCTTCGCCGGTAAGGGATCCGTTGATAACGTTGTGCATCCGGAGAGAATAGTGACATGGCAGAAAATCCTTTCTGTGAAAGCGATGACGGGGAGATCCTGACCTCGCCCGGTCTTGGGGAAGTCGGGGCGGGGGTTAGGAAAGCAGGATGCCCCCGCCGATTGCAGGCACGATAATCATGGCCGCCCTCAAATAGCGTCGCGGCAGGCGCTGCGTGAGTTTAGCCCCCAGATACGACCCCACGGCGGTGCCGGCCACCACTTCGGCAAGCAGCCGAAAATCCAAGAATCCCGCTCGGGCATAGCCAATTGCTCCCGCGAGGGCGGTAGGGATGATGACCAACATCGTGGTTCCTGCGGCCTGACGTTCAGGCACCCCGAGTACGGTCAACAGCCCCAGTTGAATGAAGGGTGCCGCGCCAATACCGAACAGCCCCGAGATTCCGCCAGCACCTAGCCCGATCAGGGCGGAATAGACGGCCCGCCGCCATCTCGGCTGACTCTGCCGACGCTCCCGCAGCCGCTGAGTCAGCACAAGACGGACCCATAACAACACCGCGGCAACGAACAGAATGACTGCTGTCAGCACGCGAAGCTCTGCCGCGGGAAGATGTGCCGCGAGTCGAGAGGTTAGCAGCGCCCCGACGGCGCCTAAGGCGCCCATGATCAATCCAATGCTCGGAGCGACGTTTCTTTCTCGCAGATGGCTGAGGGCCCCCACCGAAGTCGTGAACGCCATGGCCGCCAAAGCCGTGCCCGAGGCAAGATGAATGGAAAACCCGAACACGGTGGTCAGGACCGAGAGAATAAATCCGGAACCACCGGCACCAATAAAACCCACAACTAGGCCAATGGCGAACATCGTGGCGATGAGTTCGATCATCAATGGGATTCCTCATTTCCGCGCAAGACCGGTGCGCACGTTCCCCGAGGAGGGCGGAGAATCCGGGAGCGTATGTTGATGGGGACCTGGGCCAAACTCGCTGACAAGCGTGCCCCGACTCGCGATTTGTCGAGTGAACGCGTCGGTTGCGGCCATGGGAGTTTCCCCGCCGAGGATAGCATGATAACCTTAGAAGAACAAGGGCAAAGCAAGCTGGGGGGAGACCACCGCCCCAAAACCGCTGTCGGTGCCAAGGGGCAGGAAAACTATGGGAGGAGGGCTGCCGAGTTGCCGATTAAGATACCGGATATGTTGCCGGCAAGAGAAATTTTGGAGGGCGAAAATATCTTTGTGATGAGCGAAGAGCGCGCTTTTCACCAAGACATTCGGCCCTTGCACATCGTGATCTTGAACCTGATGCCCATCAAGCAGACCGCCGAAACCCAACTGTTGCGCCTGCTAGGCAATACGCCGTTGCAGGTGGATATCGTGTTTTTGCGAATGAAGACCCATGAGTCCAAGAATACGTCAAGCCAACATTTGACGGCGTTCTATCAAACCGTGGAGCAGATTGCCGGACGCTATTTCGATGGCATGGTGATAACCGGGGCGCCCATCGAACACCTGCCCTTCGAGGCAATCGGCTACTGGCGAGAGTTTCAGGAAATCATGGACTGGCGGCAGACGCACGTGACGTCGACCTTGTATGTCTGCTGGGCGGCGTTGGCGGGACTATACCATCATTTTGGCGTGCCAAAGTACGTCGTCAAGGACAAGATCTTCGGCGTGTTTGCACACCGCATTGAGACGGCCGCCAAACTTGTGCGGGGATTTGACGACCGCTTCTGGGTTCCCCATTCGCGGTATGCCGGAGTGCGCGTCGAAGATTTGGTTCGCGTGCCGGAAATCGACGTGATCGCGTCTTCGGATGCCGCCGGGGTATATCTCGCTGCCACCCGCGATGGCCGGCAGGTTTTCGTCACCGGTCACCCCGAATATGAGCTTTATACGCTAGCCGAGGAATACCGGCGAGACCAGGCACGCGGGATGGACCCCAGGCTGCCGCAAAACTACTTTCCGGGAGACGAGCCGACGGCACGCCCGCGGCAGACGTGGCGTGCGCACGCGCATTTGCTGTTTGCCAATTGGTTGAACTATTACGTGTACCAGGAAACGCCTTTCGACTTGGAGAGCGGCCTCGGATTGCGCGCGGAAAGCCACCTGACGGAGAGCCCTTGACCTTATCGGCACCAAGGTAGGGGGGATTCGGACCGAGCGGCCTTTTTGTTTTTCCACTGGGTCGCCCGGGCCCGAAACGACAGGAAAATTAGCCAAAAATCGCGTTAGGCCTTGCAATCCAAATTAAACGGGCGATATTGCGCGTATGAGCCGCCAAATCAAGTTTCTCCCACAGGGAGGAAAATTTGACTACGCGATGGGTTCTAGGTACACTCGGAATGGAACGGTTAGCACTCACCAGGTACGACTGCTAACACGAGCGAAGCTGTTCGAGGGAAAGGGGCGTGGAGAAGCATGGAAGTTCGTCCTCTGGCGGACCATGTGGTCGTAGAAGTGGTCAGCCAAGAGACTATGGTTGCCGGGATTGTTCTGCCCGATACCGCCAAAGATCAGTTGCAAAAGGCGCGGGTGGTCGCTGTGGGCAGCGGACGTCTTTTGGAAAACGGCACCCGGGTTCCGCTCGAAGTGACCACGGAGGACGTGGTCCTGTTCGAGGCCTCACAAGGAACGAAAGTCCGCGTTGGAGGCCACGACTATTTACTGTTGCGTGAGTCCGACATCCTGGCGGTTCTGGCAGAAACCTCGGTCCTGGCCTAAGCACCCAAGACCGACATTCATGGGAGGAATGCGAACGATGGCAAAGCAGATGATCTACGATGAAGAGGCTCGCCGTGCACTAGAGCGGGGAGTCGATAAGTTATCTAACGCGGTGAAAGTAACCTTAGGTCCCAAAGGCCGCAACGTTGTTCTGGAAAAGAAATTTGGCGCTCCTTTGATTACCAACGACGGGGTGACCATCGCGCGCGAGATAGAACTGGAGGACCCGTTCGAGTCCATGGGGGCGCAACTGGTCAAAGAAGTCGCCACCAAGACGCAGGACGTTGCCGGAGATGGGACGACGACCGCCACGCTGTTGGCCCATGCGATGATTAAAGAAGGGCTGAAAAATGTTACCGCGGGCGCGAATCCGATGGGCATTAAGCGCGGGATCGAGCGAGCCGTCAAAATCGCCGTCGATGCCATTAAACAGATCGCGACACCGATTGAAGGCAAAGCGGCAATAACCCAGGTAGCCGCCATTTCGGCCAACGATGAGGAGATCGGAAAACTCATCGCCGAGGCAATGGAAAAGGTTGGAGCCGACGGCGTCATTACCGTCGAAGAGTCCAAGACCATGGGCACGACGTTGGAAACCGTGGAAGGTATGCAGTTTGACCGGGGATATATTTCTCCCTACATGGTGACCGACACGGAAAAGATGGAGGCCGTGCTCAGTGATCCCTACATCTTGATTACCGACCGCAAGATCTCCGCGATTCAAGACTTGTTGCCCGTGCTGGAGAAAATCGTGCAGCGGGGCAAGCCGTTGCTGATTGTTGCCGAGGACATCGAAGGCGAGGCGCTAGCCACGCTGGTAGTCAACAAGCTTAGGGGAACGCTCACCGCGGTGGCCGTCAAAGCCCCCGGATTTGGTGACCGTCGGAAGGCAATGTTGGAGGATATTGCCATTTTGACTGGTGGCCAGGTGATTTCCGAGGATATCGGGCTCAAGTTGGAAAACGTGACGCCGGACATGTTGGGACAGGCGCGCCAGGTCAAGGTGGCCAAAGAGGAAACCACTTTGGTTGAGGGACGCGGGTCGGACACGGAGATTAAAAAGAGGATTCAGGTCATCCGCACGCAAATCGAGGACACTACCTCCGATTACGACAAGGAGAAGCTCCAGGAGCGGCTGGCCAAGCTCGCAGGCGGCGTAGCCGTGATTCAAGTTGGGGCGGCGACCGAAGTCGAGCTCAAAGAAAAGAAGCTCCGGATCGAGGATGCCCTGTCGGCAACGCGCGCAGCGGTGGAGGAAGGCATTGTGCCCGGCGGCGGGACGGCGTTTATTCGGGCCATCGCCGGCATGGACCCCTCGCAGGTGGAAGGCGACGAGCGAATTGGGATGAATATCGTGCGCCGAGCTTTGGAAGAACCTGTCCGGCAAATCGCCGAGAATGCCGGGGTCGAGGGGTCGATCATTGTGGACCAAGTCAAGCACCAGACCGGAAACATGGGTTACGACGCGGTCGGCATGCGGGTGGTAGACATGGTGAAGGCGGGGATTGTGGATCCGACCAAAGTGGCGCGCTATGCCGTGCAAAACGCCGCGTCGATCGCCGCCATGTTGCTGACCACGGAAGCGCTGGTGGCTGACAAACCCGAAAAGAAAGACGCGCCGATGGGCGGTGGCGGCCCCGGCATGGGCGGTGGTATGGGCGACATGATGATGTAGGCTTAGCCCTTTCCCGTCGTAAGGCCCCGGCTCAGTGCCGGGGCCTTACGCGCTTTTGGCGGAGGCGCCCAGATTGGTCGGATTGACCCCACAGCGAGCGCAAGGCCCCCGCTTCAGCCAGGGGTGAGCGAGTCTCCGCAACCGCGAAAGACGCAGTCGCGGCGGAAGCGGCCTTGCTGAATGTGGCGATTCACTCAGCCAAAAGTTTTGAAGGATTTGGTTTGTTTGCTCCAAAAACGGGAATGCTGAGGAATGTTAAGCAAAGAAGAAGAAATCGCCAGGATGAAACCTCAAGGAGGGATTCGCGTGGAAGTCACACTGAGCCAAGTGATGGATCTGGTGCCGGAAATGGCGCAAATGCTTCGGGAAGACATTCGTTCGGGGAGGCTCCCCGCCGAGCGCAAGAAGGGCATGGCGGGCAGGCCCTACGTCATTGCGTCGGAGGTGTTGGGACAGTCGGATCGGGAGTTGTACCGGCAATTGGCTAAACGGCTGGAACAATCCTTGAGCCCTGCCGTGCGCAGTCGGCGGCGGGTAGAGTCGGAGCGTTGGACCGGGGGCGATCTGCGTCAGGAATCGACGGAGTCGTGGTATCCGCTAATCCGCGTGCTGGAGTCGCAACATCAAATGATGCGCGAAATGGTGGAACTGTTGAGTCAGGAAATGGCCAAGCGCAATGAGCGGCTCGACCACCAAACTGACGAGATTCAGCAACTCTCCTTCAAATTGGGTCAAGCCCATCAGGAGGTCGGACGCCTGGAGCGGCAAATCGCCGGCAACGCTTCCTTGGCCCGGGCCGAATAGGGGGCGCGGACGGGTTGTCCTGGCCGGCCGGACCATGCGCTGTTCCGTGGAGGCCTGCCGCCATCATGAATATGGTGGATGCTGCCGTCTCCCACTGATTCCGGTCGTTTCACGAAGGCGACACGGGGGAAATCCATCCGGGCGATCGCGTAGACGAGCCGAGTGGCCGGCGACTCCTTTTACCGCCAAGCAAGTCCCTAGCCAAGGATCCAGACGTCCTTGGCTATTTTTTTATGGGCCGAAATTCGTTAAGATAGGGTCAGTCAAGCTAGTGGCACCCGGATGGCCCCGGTGCCGGACGAAGGTTAACGGACGGGAGGTGAACCGTCGGCATGCCATTTCGTCGAGGGCGATTGGAGTGGATGAGCGAAAGGCGAGCGCGTCGGTCGGGGGATCCGGGAGGAGCGGGGAGCCTGCGTCACCGGGCGGACCCAAGGCCGCGGACCCAGCGATCCTAAAACAGGCGGCTGCCTCTGCCCGCGACGTGGCAGAGGGCCCGCGGTCTTTATCATGGAGGAGACATGAAGGTCCATCGGGAATCACAATTTCATACCATCGGGGAAGTCAAAGTGACGACCGGCCTGACGGAACGCCGGATCCGCTATTACGAGAAGCTGCAACTACTGACTCCGCAACGCACCGCGGGTAACCAGAGACTGTACAGCGACCGCGACGTTGAGCGGTTAAAGACGATCAAGCAGCTGTTGGACAGCGGAAAGTCGCTTAAGCGCGTGCGCGAAAGGCTGAGTGAACTGGATGCGCTGGCGCGGCGGGACGATGGCTACGAGCTGGAACGCGATGCCGAAAGCTACTTCGAAGGCAAGCGGATTGCGCGCGGCGAAGTGCGCAAAAGTTTCCCTTTCCCTATGAAAGACCGCCAGGCGGTGTTGCGCCGAATTCTCCGGGAACACGCATATGAGGAGGAGGACGACTGACGTGCAGGAACGCCCCGGAGAATCGCTGGAGGTGTTGGTGTCGGCAGCGGCGATCCAGGCCCGCGTGGCGGAAATGGGACAACAAATCAGCCAGGATTATCACGGGCAGCCGCTGCTTTTGGTTGGGATCCTACGTGGTGCATTTGTGTTTTTGGCCGATTTGATTCGCGCTATCGAGCTTCCCCTTGCTGTGGATTTTATGGCAATTTCGTCGTATGGCGCCTCGACCCGCTCCTCAGGGGTAGTACGCATTCTGAAGGATCTTGACGAGCAAGTTCACGACAAACATTTGATAGTGGTCGAAGATATCGTGGATACGGGGTTGACGCTGAATTACATTTATCATCAGCTAGCCAATCGGGGTGCCACCAGTGTGGCGGTCTGCACGCTGTTGGACAAGCCCGCCCGCCGACTGGCGGAAGTTCGGATCGACTATGTCGGCTTTCACATTCCGGACCAGTTTGTCGTCGGTTACGGACTGGACTTCGACGAATGTTACCGCAACCTGCCCGACGTTTGCCGGCTGAGGTGGCGAGAGGAGGATCAAGATGGCTGCGGTGCTCGTGCTTGATTTTGGCGCGCAGTACAATCAGTTGATTGCTCGCCGAATCCGGGAGGCCGGGGTGTTTTGCGAGGTTATCCCTTATGACACGACGGCCGCCGAGATTCGAGCCAAAGCTCCCCGAGCGCTGGTGCTTTCCGGGGGGCCCGCGAGTGTACTCGTTCCCTCAGCCCCGCTCCCTGACCCCGCCATCTTTGACCTGAACCTACCCACGCTGGGCATTTGCTACGGCATGCAGGTGATGGCGCGGATGCTCGGCGGGCGAGTTACCACCGACGATCGGGGGGAATATGGCAAGTGCAGCCTTACCCGAGTCACCGACAATCCCTTGTTGACGGGCATCGACAACCCCAGCACCGTGTGGATGAGCCATGGCGACCGCGTCGAGGCGGTGCCTGCTGGGTTTTCGGTCTTGGCTCGCACCGAGGCAACGGCGGTCGCCGCCATGGGGGACCCGGCCACGAATCGATGGGCGGTCCAGTTTCATCCCGAAGTTTCGCATACGCATCGCGGCCGCGAAGTGCTGGCCAACTTCTTGTTTCGCCTGGCCGGTCTCAGCGCCGACTGGAAAGCCGGGGACATCATTGCCCAAGCCGTTGCCGCTATCGGCGAGGCCGTCCCCCACGGCCGAGCGCTGGTGGCGTTGTCAGGGGGCGTCGACTCCGCGGTCGCTGCCAAGTTGGCTGAGATGGCGCTGGGGGATCGCTTGCAGGCCGTGCTCATCGATAACGGGCTGTTGCGGGAGGGCGAAGTGGAGGGAATCCAGGCCGCCTTCCCCAACCTGGATTTGCTCGTGGTGGACGCCCGCGCAGAATTTCTGGCCGCACTGACCGGGATCATCGACCCGGAACAAAAGCGCAAGGTCATCGGGCGCGAATTCGTGACCGCCTTTGACCGAGTCCGTGAACGTTTGGGGTTGGCTTCAGTGCTCGTCCAAGGCACCGTCTATCCCGACGTGATTGAATCGGGAGGCCGGAGTGCCGGCACCATTAAGTCCCACCATAACGTTGGCGGCCTCCCCCCGGGAATGTCAATGCGCGTGGTCGAACCCTTGCGCTGGCTGTTTAAAGACGAGGTGCGGCGTATTGGCACGGAGTTGGGGATGCCGGCAGCCTTGGTGTGGCGCCAGCCCTTTCCCGGGCCGGGGCTTGCCGTACGGATTGTGGGTGAAGTGACGGCCGAACGCTTGGCGATGGTCCGCGCGGCCGACGCTATCGTGCGCGAGGAGGTTTCCCGCGTTGACCCCGATCACCGATTTTGGCAAGCTTTTGCCGTCCTCTTGACGCTGAATTCGGTGGGGGTGATGGGCGACCGACGCACATATGCGCATCCGTTAGTGGTGCGCGTGGTGCAGAGTGAGGATGGAATGACGGCGGACTGGGCGCGGTTGCCCGATTCGACCCTGGAACGGATTAGCCAGCGGGTGGTTGCCGAGGTGGCCGGCATCAACCGGGTAGCCTATGATATTACGTCCAAACCGCCGGCGACCATCGAGTGGGAATAGCCGCGTCCGGCATCGGGCCCCGCCGCTGATAACCGCAGGCTAGACCATGTTTAGGGGGCTTTGCTTGCGGGTAAGCTGGCCGCTAGGAAGGCGCGGAGAGAAATCGGCAATTGACCGTACCCGAATGTTTAATCTATAGTGGAACCATAACGTTCGGAAAAGGGGATGCCGAGTGATTGACCGTTATGCTCATCCGAGCATGCAAAGGCTGTGGTCGGACGACAACCGTTATCGGCGATGGTTGGAAATTGAGCGATTGGTGGTGGAGGCCTGGGAAGCATTAGGAGCGATCCCGGCCGGTGTAGCCCGTCGTCTGGCGGGCGCCTCGGTGAGTGCGGAACGCGTCGAGGCCTACGAACGCGAGTACCATCATGACGTGTTGGCGTTTCTCAGCGCCGCGGGTGAGACGGCAGACCCTGAAGACGCCAAGTATCTGCATTTTGGAATGACCTCGACGGACCTGGTGGATACCGCATTGGCCACCCTGCTGCATGAGGCGCTGGGCATGGTGTTGAACGATATCGATGCCTTGCGCCAAACCGTCCGGGAGTTGGCTTTGGCCCATCGGCACACGGCAATCATGGGTCGGACGCACGGCATGCACGCGGAACCGACGAGTCTGGGCCTTAAACTGGCTTTGTGGTGGCTTGCCCTGGGGCGCGACCGGGAACGCTTGGTACGAGCGCGGGCGGCCGTCGGGGTGGTGAAACTGTCGGGTGCAGTCGGCAACTATGCCAACATTCCTCCCTTCGTGGAATCTTATGTGGCCACGAAACTGGGGCTGGAGGCGTCCCCGCTGGCTAGCCAAGTCCTGCCTCGCGACCGGCATGCCGAAGTGTTGACCGCACTCGCGATTTTGGGCAGCGGATTAGACGCCATGGCGACGGAAATCCGTCATTTGCAAAGGACCGAGGTCGGTGAGCTGGAAGAGCCGTTTGCCGTTGGCCAACGCGGTTCGAGCGCGATGCCCCATAAGCGCAACCCGGTTCGCTGCGAGCAGATCAGCGGCTTGGCTCGCGTCTTGCGCGGCTACGTGGTGCCTGCGCTCGAAGACGTCGTGCTCTGGCACGAACGCGATATTTCCCATTCGTCCGTGGAACGCGTCATCCTGCCCGACGCCACGATCTTGGCGGACTACCTACTCCAGGCGATGAATGCCGTGATGAGCGGGCTGACTGTGCACAGCGACCGGATGCGGGCGAACATTCAAGCTACGGGCGGCCTGGTGTTCTCGCAAAAGGTGTTATTAGCGCTGGTGGAGGCAGGAATGACCCGTGAAGCGGCGTACAAGCTCGTCCAAGGCCATGCCATGGATTTTCTGCAGCAGGGTGCGCCGCCCTTCAGCGCCCGTTTAAGCCGCGATCCCGAGGTGGCGGCGCGGATCAGCGCCGAGCGCCTGGCGGAACTGTTCCGGATTGACCCGTATCTGACCCACGTAGACGACATTTTCCGACGGATAGGTATTGAGGACGTCACCGCCAAGCCACAGTAACCTGCTGGACGGTGTCCAAGTGCTGGCAACGCCCCGCGCGGGCAGCCAGAGGAGGCGAGACCATGGCTGAAGAATTGCTCTATGAAGGAAAGGCCAAACGGATTTACGCGAGTGAGCGTGCTGACCAGGTGGTGATGGAATTCAAGGACGACGCCACGGCGCTCAACGGGCAAAAGCGGGCCACGATCGAAGAAAAGGGCATCATCAACCGGGCATTTACCGTGCGTTTGTTCCGCTACTTGGAGTCTGAGCGGATTCCCACCCACCTGCTGGCGGAGATCGACGAGCGGCGGCTCTTGGTGCGGCGGCTGACCATGATTGGGCTGGAGGTGGTGGTGCGCAACCGGGTGGCGGGTTCGTTGGCTACGCGTACGGGCCTTGCCGAAGGAACCGTGCTGGACCGGCCGGTGGTCGAGTTTTATCTCAAAGACGATGCGTTGGGAGATCCCTTGCTCAACGATGACCACATCCGGGTGTTGGGGATGGCGGATGAGGAGACGGTGCTCCGCATGCGCCAAATGGCGCTGAGAATTAACCGGTTGCTAGAGGAATTCTTCGCGGCTCGTGCCCTGATTTTGGTCGATTTCAAACTCGAGTTTGGCCGTACGCCGACGCAAGAAGACGGAGGCGTCGTGCTGGCGGATGAGATTACTCCCGACACCTGCCGGCTGTGGGATCGCACTACCTTCGAAAAATTCGACAAGGATCGATTTCGACGGGATTTGGGCGGCGTCATCGAAGGCTATCGCGAAGCATGGAAGAGGGTGCAACAGTGACGCGTTACCCAGTGCGCATGGCGGTAACGTTGAAGCCAGAGGTGCTGGATCCCGCGGGACAGGCCACGCTGGCGGTGATCAAGGAACGGGGATTCGGGATGGTTGATGAGCTCAGGATAGGCAAGTTGGTCGACTTCAGCGTGCAGGCGAGGGATCCGGCCGAGGCGCTCGAGGTTGCGCAACGGTTAGGCCGCGAGTTTCTGGCTAATCCGGTGCTGGAGCGATTTGACGTATGGATGGAAGAAGATCTCCGCCTCGGGGCGGGTTGCGATGGGGAATAACGTGGCGGTCGTCACCTTCCCGGGATCCAACTGTGATCACGACACGGTATGGGCGTTGCAGGAGCTGGGCGCCGAAGTGGTGATGGTGCGGCACGATGCGCGCGAGCTGCCCCGGTGTGATCGGGTGGTGCTGCCCGGCGGATTTTCCTATGGGGATTATTTGCGCGCGGGAGCCCTGGCCGCCCATGCACCGATTATGGATGCTGTGGGACGCGCCGTCGCGCGCGACGCGGTGAGCGTGTTGGGCATCTGCAACGGTTTTCAAATTCTCTGTGAACGAGGGATTCTGCCCGGGACTTTGTGGTCCAACACCTCCGGCGAGTTTCTCTGCCGTTGGGAATGGGTGGAGGTGGCCACGTCGCCGCCCGGCTGGCCGGCATTTGTCCCCGGAATGCGTTTTCGCCTGCCTATCGCCCACGCCCAGGGCGCTTTTCGTGTGCACGAAGGCGGCGCCGCGCAGATTTGGGCTGAAGGTGGGGCCTTCCTGCGCTATGTCGACCCGGTCCGGAATGCCGCGACGGGGTACAGCCCCAACGGATCGGTGCAGGGGATAGCCGGCATCTGCCGAGGCCGAGTCATCGGCTTGATGCCGCACCCGGAGCGGGCGATGAGTCCTGTGTTCGGTTCTGAGGACGGGAGGCGGTTTTTGCATCTGTGGCTGGGGGGACCATCATGACGGCAGCGGACGTCGGCTTGACCCGGGCCGAGGCGATGACCGTGCGGGCACTCGTCGGCCGCGAACCGACGGATCTGGAATGGGGCCTGTTTGGCGTCCTGTGGTCCGAGCACTGCAGTTACAAGAGCTCGCGAAATCGGCTCCGATGGCTGCCCAAGGATGGAGCGGCGGTCGTCGCCGGACCCGGCGGCAACGCGGGCGTGGTGCGCCTGGACGCTGCGGTAGAAGTTGCTTTTAAGGTGGAATCCCACAACCACCCGTCGTTTGTAGAGCCGGTTCAGGGTGCGGCGACGGGGGTGGGAGGCATTATCCGCGACGTCGTCGCCATGGGAGCGAGGCCGGTCGCGCTGATGGACTCGCTCAGGTTTGGCCCTCAGGCCGCCGCGTTGCGAGAGGGTGTAGTGCGGGGAATAGGCGGCTACGGCAACGCGATTGGGGTGCCCACGGTCGGCGGGGAAGTCTTCTATGGACCGGGGTATGCCAAGAATCCTTTGGTCAATGTGCTGTGTGTGGGGATCCGCCGGCCGGGGCGGGAGATCGGCGCCCGTGGTGCCAAGCCCGGCGAAGAGGTCTATCTCATCGGGCAGCCGACCGGACGCGACGGCATTCACGGAGCCAGCCTGTTGGCTTCCCGAGATTTTTCCCAGGCCGATCGGGATATGCGGCCGACCGTGCAGGTTGGCGATCCGTACACCGGAAAGTTGCTGATGGAAGCAACGCTGGCCGCGGTGGCCGCGGGCGGGGTGAGTGCGGTGCAGGATTTGGGGGCGGCCGGCCTGGCTTCGGCCACCGCGGAACTCGCGGTCAGCTCGGGGGTGGGGATTGCACTCGACTTGGATCGAGTGCCCTGCCGTGAGGCGCAAATGTCGGCGTATGAAATCATGCTCTCGGAAACACAAGAACGCATGCTGCTGGTGCTCGCTGCCGACGGCGGGGAGGACGCCTTGGACGCGATCCGCGCATGGGGATTGGTGCCAACGAAAATCGGCGTCACGACAGCCGATGGTCAGTATGTGCTTACCTTTCGAGGACAACGCGTAGCCGTCCTTGAGGCCTCGTGGTTGGTCGACGGTTGCCCGCTGAAGCCGGCGCCCTCGCCGCGCGTCGCGCCTCCTCTCCCGGCACGGACGACGGGATCCGTGCGGGTGTCGATCGCATCCCAAGAACTGCTGGCAATGCTGGCCGACCCTGACCTCCGCGACCGCCAACCCATCTACCGACGGTACGACTCGATGATTCAAACCCGGACGGTTTGGGGCCCCGAACACGAGGTGGCCGTTCTGTGCCTCAAGGAATCAACGTTGGGCCTGGCCATCGCCGTGGCTGGCCCCGGCCGCTGGGCGGCGGTCGACGCCTATAGCGGCGGCGCCGCGGCGGTGGCCCTGGCGGTGTCCCGATTGGCCGTCCAGGCGGCAGAACCGCTCGGCTTAACCGATGGGCTCAATGCCGGCAACCCCGACCAGCCCGAAACGCTGGCGGCTTTTGACCAAATGATTTTGGGGATTCGGGACGCAGCCTTGGCGCTTGAGGTACCGGTGACCGGCGGCAACGTATCGTTTCATAATGAGACCGATGCCGTGTCCATCTGGCCCACTCCCGTGATCGGCGCGGTCGGGCGGCACCCGCGGCCCGAACGGCCGTGGGCGGACGCCGTGACGCGGGTCGGGAGGTGGATCGTTCTGATCAACGCGCCTCAAAAGCCAACCCTGGCCGGCAGCGTCTGGGAGCAGCGCACGGGGCAGCTTACGGCGTATCCTCGGGTGGACCTGGAGCGCTTGGCGCGGACGGTTCATTGGCTGCGGCAAGCGCTCCTAACTGACGCCTTGGGTATCGAGGCGGTCCGCACCGTGGCTGACGGGGGACTTTGGCTTGCCCTGATCAAGCTGTTGGGGCTAGACGGTCCGGGGAACCTTGGGATCGCGGTGACGCTGTCGGCGGAGGCACTCGCCGAACAGCTGTTGAACGAAGCCGCGGGGCAATTTGTGCTGAGTATCGATGATCGGGGCTGGCCGGAAGTGTCGGCTCAACTGACGGCGCGCGCCATAGACCACCGCGTCCTTGGCCAAACCGTCGCTGAGGACGGGTTGACGGTGCGCGTGGGATCGGGTTCCGGCGCCTCGCACTGGCACTGGCCGCGTACGGAATTGGCAGCTGCCTGGAGGTTGTGGGAGGACAAATAGCATGGCGTACGAACTCAAGGAAGAGTGCGGGGTGTTTGGGGTCTACGGCGATCCTGACGCCGTGACCGATACCTATTGGGGTATCTTCAGCCTTCAGCACCGCGGCCAGGAAAGTGCCGGTATTGCAGCCGTCGATGATCAGGGGCAACTCGTAGTACGCAAGGGAATGGGGCTGGTGACAGAGGTGCTCAACCCCATCCTCGGCGAACTACCGCGTGCGCAGTTAGCCATCGGGCACGTGCGCTATTCGACGAGCGGCGAGTCGGAGGTGTTTAATGCGCAGCCGCTCGTCATGCGGACGCGGTTTGGCCAAATCGCCCTCGCCCACAACGGGAACGTGGTGAATGCGGAAACTCTGCGCCGCCCGCTGGAGGCGGAAGGCGCGGTATTTCAGGGAACCAGCGACAGCGAAATTCTGGCCCACTTAATCGCGCGCAGCGCGGCCAACAACCTCAGCCAAGCCCTGGTGGAGGCGGTTGCCAAGTTGACGGGGGGCTTTGCTTTCGTCATTCTGAACGCCGACGCGGTGTATGGCGTCCGAGATCCCAATGGCATCCGGCCGCTCGTGGTCGGGGAGACCGAGTTTGGGGAGGGGCACGTGCTGGCCTCGGAAACCTGTGCCCTGGACGCGGTGCAGGCAAAATTCGTGCGCGAGGTCGAACCTGGGGAGCTGGTGGAGTTGGGCCCGAGCGGAGTAAGACGGCTGACCAGCGTGCGCGGCGCGGCCGTCAGCCAGTGTGCATTCGAATCGGTCTATTTTGCGCGCGCGGATTCTCAGATCCGGGGAGAAAGCGCGCAAATGGCCCGCAGACGGATGGGGCGTGTGTTGGCCCAGGAGGCACCGGCCGCAGCCGACGTCGTGATTGGGGTGCCTGACTCGAGCCTGCCCCACGCCATGGGCTATGCCGAGGCGTCGCACCTTCCCTTTGATTTTGGCTTAGTCAAAAACCGCTACGTCGGGCGCACCTTTATCATGCCCCGGCAATCCGAGCGGACGCGATCCGTCCAACTGAAGCTTGCGGCAGTGCAGGAAGTGGTGCGCGGCAAGCGCGTCGCTCTGGTCGACGACTCGCTCGTGCGGGGCACCAATTCGCGCTATCTGATTCAGCTGCTGCGCGCTTGTGGGGCGACCGAGGTGCACGTGCGCATTGCCTCGCCGCCCTACACCGATCCCTGTTATTACGGGATTGACACCTCGCGGGCCACCGAGCTGGCCGCACGGACGAAATCGGTGGAAGAAATTCGGCAAATGATTGGCGCCGATTCGCTGGCCTACCTGTCGTTGGACGGGTTGCGCCAAGGACTCAAAGGGGGCGGCGGCTGGTGCTTAGCCTGCTTCGGTGGCGGGTACCCGGTGCCCCCAATTCTAGAACCGGTCGCATATACCGGCGTGGAGGACGGGCATGACCGCAGATAACGGGAAAGACCAAGGCGGCGATCGCTACCGAGAGGCCGGGGTAAGGCTGGAAGCGGCTGAAGATGTCGTAGTCCGCATTCGCAAACTGGTGGATAAGCGCGCTTCGCAAGCGGAGAGTTTGAGTGCGATTGGCGGGTTTGCCGGGGCGTACGCGCTGGAGTCCGGTCCCACCTTGCTGGCGGGCGCGGACGGCGTGGGGACCAAAGTGCTGGTGGCACGAGCGATGGGAGACGCGCGAACGATCGGTTTGGACTTGGTGGCCATGAATGTGAACGATATCGTGGCCGCGGGGGGGCGGCCACTTTTTTTCCTGGACTACATCGCAGCGGCTCAACTTGATGGTGATCTGTTGGAGACGTTGATCGCCGGCATGCTCGACGGGTGCGAGCAGGCCGGCTGCCGTTTGCTGGGCGGCGAGACCGCAGAAATGCCCGGACTGTACCGGCCGGACGACTACGATTTGGCCGGGTTTGCCGTTGGCCTGCGCGTATTTGAGCCGCGGGCAGGCCGGGTCGGGGACGCCATCGTCGGCATCCTCGCCGAGGGATTTCACGCCAACGGGTTCAGTTTGGTGCGCAAAATCGTCGAAACCAAGGGCCTCGACTATCATTGCGCCTACGCCGCGATCGACCATCGGGTGTTGGGCGAAGCGCTCCTCGCCCCCACCCCGATCTACGTGCCGGCCGTCTTGGACGTCCTCAACGCAGTGGGCCCCCACGTGCGTGGACTTGCCCACATCACGGGGGGCGGGATTATCGACAATGTGCCGCGGGCGCTTGGAGACCCGGCCCTCGGTGTGGAATTGGAGCGTGCTGCGTGGAGGCTGCCCCGGCTGTTGACCTGGTTCCAGGAGCTGGGGGAACTCAGTGCGGAGGAAATGGCACATACGTTTAATGGCGGCCTGGGGTTTGCCCTCGTGGTAGACCCCGAGGCAAGCGAGGCGGTGGTTGGCACGCTGGCCCGGTGGGGGCTCTGCGGCGTCCGGGTGGGCACGGTGGTGGACCGGTCTGGAGTCCATTGGCGGTGAGGTGGGCGGTACTGGTGGGGGGCGCCGGAAGCAATCTGGCCGCGCTGCTCGAACGCGGAGTGGGCGTCGAACTGGTGGTTTCGCACCGTGCTGGGGTGGGGGCGCTGGCGATTGCCCGGGCTCATCGGGTGCCGGCCGCCGTGCTGTTGCCTTCCCGCTATCCCAGCCGGGAGGCCTACGGGGAGGCTCTGCGACAGGCGTTTGACGACGCGGCGATCGACGCCGTCGCGATGGCCGGTTTTCTCCGTTGGCTAGACGCCGAGACGGTCCAGGCGTATCGCGGGCGGATATTTAACGTGCATCCGTCGCTGCTGCCTGCGTTTCCCGGACTGCACGCGATTCGCCAGGCGCTTGCCTACGGTGTGCGCTGGACGGGGGTAACCGTGCACCTGGTCGACGAGGGGCAGGATACCGGACCGGTCGTCGCCCAGGAACCGGTACCGGTAGAGCCGGCAGACACCGAGGAGTCGCTCGCGGCCCGGATTCACGCGGTCGAGCACCGACTCTACGGGGACGTGCTGCAGGCCTTTGAACGGCAGCGTTTCTTCGTCAGCGGGCGCAGGGCCATCTGGCGGCCATAATCATAGAAAGGGAGTAAGATCATGCAGTGGGCGCTGTTAAGCGTGACCAACAAACAGGGCGTGGACCAACTGGCGCGGCATCTTATCGCGCAAGGCCTGGCTATCCTGGCCACCGGAGGGACGGCTAGTTATCTGGAAGGCAAGTCGATTCCGGTTACCCGGGTGGAAACGCTGACCGGATTTGAGACGCTGCTGGCTGGACGCGTGAAAACGCTTCACCCCGTGCTGTACGCGGGTATCCTTTCCCAGGAAACGGATGCCGATGTCCGGGATCGCACGGCGGTGGGCGCTCCGGAAATCGCCGTGGTGGCGGTAGATTTGTATGCGTTTGAAGAAGCGCTGGCAGCGCAGGCCCCCTTGAGCGAGTTGGTCGAGGCCATCGACATTGGTGGTGTGGCGCTCGTGCGGGCGGCCGCAAAAAATTTTGAGCGCGTGCTGGTGCTGACTCGCCCCGAACAGTATGCCGCCGTGTTGGAGCAACCGTTGGCATCGTGGACGGTGGACGAGCGGCGGGCCTGGGCGGTCGACGCGCTCCGCTATGTGGCCTATTATGATGCGATGATTGCCGATGCGCTGGGCGAACAGAGCCAGGCCGGGGAATTCGGACCCTACTGGGTCATCGCCGGAAGACGGTTCGACACCCTCCGTTATGGGGAAAATCCCCATCAAACGGCCGGATGGTATCGGTGGCCGGTGAATGACGGCTTCGGCCGCGCGCATCTTTTGAACGGCAAGGCGCTTTCGTACAACAACGTGCTGGACGCCGAGGCGGCATGGCGTCTGGTCCGCGATCTCCCGCCGAACTCGGTCGTCGCCGTCAAGCACCAGATTCCCTGTGGAGTGGGCGTGGCAGCGACTCCAGCAGAGAGCTATGCGTTGTGTTACGCTGCGGACCCGGTTTCGATCTATGGGGGGATCGTGGCTGTGCACGGACGGGTCGATGAGGCGTTGGCGCGGTCATTGCGGAATACGTTTTTGGAGGTGGTGATCGGCTTGGAGTTTACCCCCGAGGCCATGGCCGTTTTAGGCCAAAAGAAAAATCTGCGGTTGTTGGCCATGCCGCTGACCGGCCAGAGGCCGTTCGATCTGCGCATGGTGGCCGGTGGGTTTGTCGTACAACGCACGGATCGCCTGGAGCGGACCCTTGACCAATTCCGGCAGGTGGCGGGTCCTGTAGAGCCGCTTGGGCCCGCGCTCCGCCGGGATACCGAAATTGCTTGGAAAACCGTGAGCCACGTGCGTTCCAATGCCATCGTGGTGGTCAAGGACGGCGCCAGTGCGGGCATTGGCGGTGGAGAGACCAATCGCATCGACGCGGCCCGACATGCCTTGGAGCGGGCCGGATCCCGCGCCCGTGGCGCGGTGATGGCCTCGGACGGGTATTTTCCTTTCGGTGACGTGGTGGCCGAAGCCGCCCAATATGGCATCGCGGTCATCGTGGAACCCGGGGGCTCGCGCCGCGACGGCGAGAGCATTGAAGCCGCCGAGAAGGCGGGCATTCAACTCTGGTTCACCGCTGAACGCCACTTCACGCATTGAGCGGGATGCCGTGAACGCCCTCTGGCATGCATGAGACCATGGAAGGAGAATTCGGATGCAGGCAGGCAATGTCTTAATCCTCGGCCAGGGTGCGCGGGAACACGCCTTGGCTCAGGCTTTGGCGGAAAGTCGTTGGGTGCGGGAGCTTTGGGCGGCTCCTGGCAATCCTGGGCTGACGCAAGTGGCTCGCCTATCGCCGGCGGCGACGATCGAGGCGTGGGTGGACTTGGCCGAATCGGTGGGGGGACTTACCGTGGTGGGCCCGGAAGCGCCTCTGGCCGCCGGGCTGGCTGACCGGTTGCGCGCTCGCGGGCTGCCCGTGGTGGGTCCCGGCGCCGAAGTCGCCCGGCTGGAAAGCAGCAAGATCTATGCTAAAAGCGTCATGGCGGAGATGAACATTCCCACCGCGCGCGCGATCGCCGTGGACAGCGTGGATGCGTTGGCTTCCCAAGTCCGGCGCGAGTGGCCGCTGCCCGTCGTGATTAAAGAAGATGGTCTGGCCCAGGGCAAAGGCGTTACCATCGTGCGCAGCGAGGACGATTGGGCCGCATTCTTGCTCCATGAGGCCACGGCTAAGTCGTCGTCACGGTGGATCGTGGAGGAATATCTAGAAGGCCGCGAAGTTTCGATCGAGGTATTGACCAACGGCCGTGACTATGTATGGCTCCCGGCTGCAGTTGACCATAAACGGCTGACGGCCGCCCCCGGCAGTCCGAACACGGGCGGGATGGGCGCCTACAGCCCGGTGCCGTGGCTGACAGAGGACGACCGGCGTCGGATTGATGCTAAGGTGTTAGGCCCGTTAATCGCCTACCTGCAGGAACACCGCATCGACTATCGGGGTGTATTATATGTTGGATGCATGATGACGGAGGACGGTCCTTACGTTCTGGAGTTTAATGTGCGGCTGGGAGATCCCGAGGCCGCGGTGGTGTTGGCGCGGATAAACGACGATCTTTATCCCTGGTTGGCCGAACTGGCCGAAGGCAGATTGCTGGCGACCACGCTGCCCGTCTCCAAGCAAGCGGCGGTAGCGGTGGTCGTCGCCTCCGAAGGGTATCCGTCTGAGCCCCGTGTGGGTCGGGCGATACGGATGGGGCGTACCATTGCCCGCGCGCGGGTTTTGCACGCAGGCACCAAGTTGGTCAACGGGAGCCTGGTTAGTGGCGGAGGCCGGGTGTTGACCGTGGTAGGACTTGGTCCCGATTTGGCCGCCGCCCGCACCACGGCCTACGCCGCAGTGGATGAAATTGCGCTAGAGGGAGCCGTGGTGCGCCGGGATATTGGCGCGGAGTTTGATTCGGTTGGCTAAAATGTGTTTCCTGCGTCCACACTAACTCCGACGAGCGAGGAGGTGGGTGGTGGCAAGCAGGCAGTTCGGCATCGCGATACTCACTTTGATGGTGGGGCTGGCTCAGACCGGGTGTTCGGTGAGCATGGGCTCGCCGGCGGCGGAACATGGCCAAGCATCCGCGCAACATGGCGGGACATCGAGCAGCGCCGGCGGATCATCGGGATCCCATTCGGCTGACCCGGCGGGGGGCGGGGCGTCGAAGAGCAGCGCTCCCCGTACGGACGTGGAAAAGGCGGTTCAGGACGAGCTCAACACGCCGAAAATGCAGAGCCTGATCGCCCAGTCGATTTCCGCCGCCAAGTTGGAAACCGCATTAATGAGCCCACTCGGACAGTCGACCATGACCAAGGCGCTCGAAAGTGTGCTCCAAAGTTCCACGGTCGAGCAGATGATTGAGGCTCAGGTGATGAAAGGGATGTCATCCAGTTCGGTCAAGTCGGCCATCGACCATGCGGTGCGCACGGCATTGATAGGCTTAGCGACTTCATCGAGCAGTTCAGGCGGAAAATCGTCGTCGGGGTCGTCGAGTGGCGCAGGCGCGTCGGCCGAGGGATCCAGTGGCCCGTCTTCGGCCAGCGGTAGCCGAGGTTGAGCACACTGCCCGCGCATTCCCTTAGGCGATGGGATAGCGAAGAGGACCGAGCGAGCGGCCTCTTGGCCGCCCGCAGGGCTTTGATTGCGTTCCGGCGGATATAGCCGCCGACAGCGTGGACATTCTCCCCCGAGGCTAAACCCAGGAGCGTTCATGCCGAAGACCAGGGATTGCTCAACGGCGATAAGTTTCGCCGGTCTGCAAACCCCGAGCAGCAACCCCTTTTACTCCCTGGGATTGGCCACCAACGCTCATAGCCGGTTCGTTACGGATCCCACAGCCTGTGTCCACGAGATGCCATCGAAGAGTTTGCGCAACCGCGCCGTCAAATTCGGCCAGACCTACAGACGCTTTTTTCACAAGCTTGGAGGCGCGTCGAAGCGTAAAAAAAGCGGACGGCAGGCCGTTTGGCTAACCCCCGAGGTGGTTCGCTGCATCCTGCCAATCGACGAGGCCACGAGGGGAAATCGCATCCTATCACCTTCATGGGGAACCACGCCGAGGCCGGTGGGTATCATCGCTGATGTCGCCCCCCGGGAGCACGCCGTGCCCGAATCCATTCATCTTGCCGCGGAGGGAAATAGAATTGTAGACCATCATACTAAATGGTTCGCCAACACAAATCTGCTCATTCGCGCCGTGAATAGGTGCGCGGCGCTGCCCCATAGGGCGGTGCGTTTGACAATGATAACGGGTACCGGTAGATCCTGGATCGATTGAACTGGGACCCCCATGGATCGCCGCCGCCAAATGCTATAATAGAGGTAAGTTGGTGAGGGAGGTCGGATCATGGATTTGCTGGCGCAATTAAATGAACCGCAGCGCAAGGCATGTACCCAAACGCGAGGTCCGGTGTTAATTTTGGCGGGAGCCGGCAGCGGCAAAACGCGTACCCTCACCTATCGGGTGGCCCATCTCATTGAAAATGTCGGCGTGGATCCTTCCGCCATTTTGGCGTTCACTTTCACAAATAAAGCGGCGCGGGAAATGTTGGAGCGCATTGATGAACTGATGGGCACGGAGGTTAGTCGCCGCATGTGGGTGGGAACCTTCCACGCCATCTCGGTGCGAATCTTACGTCGCGATATAGACCGGTTGGGCTTCAGCCGACAGTTCGTCATCTATGATGCCGACGAACAGAAGTCGGTGATGCGGACCGTGGTGCGCGACCTTGGCTGGGATGAGAAGAAATTTGCCCCGGCCGCGCTATTGGCTGCCGTGAGCCGGGCCAAGAACAGCTTCATTGGTCCTAAAAATTGGAACGATGTTTCTTTTTTCGGCCGCAAGGTGCAGGAAGCCTACACCCGCTATCAAGAGCGCCTCATCGCCTTAAACGCCTTGGACTTTGATGACCTGATCGGTTACACGGTCACTCTGCTGGAGCAGCATCCTGACGTCCTCAAGCGTTACCATCAGAGATTTCAGCACGTGTTGGTCGACGAATATCAGGACACCAATTTGGCCCAATACCGCATGATTGAGGCCATCGCCCGCGGAAGCGGAAACCTCTGCGTGGTCGGAGACGACGACCAAGCGATCTACGCCTGGCGCGGTGCGGATATGCGCAACATCCTTGAATTTCAAAAGCACTTTGCCGGAGCCACGGTGATTCGTCTCGAGGAGAACTACCGGTCGACGGCGGTTATCCTGGAAGCGGCCAACGCGGTGGTCAAACACAATCGCGAACGCTTGGGCAAGGCGCTATGGACAAGTAGGCAGGGCGGTGCGAAGATCCGCTGGTATCGCTCGGCCGACGAGGAAAGCGAGGCCTGGTATGCGGCGGAGATTATCCATGAGGCGGTCGGCCGTGGGCTCTCTCCTGGTGACTGCGCTATTCTTTACCGCACTAACGCCCAATCGCGCGCGCTGGAAATGGCGTTGACACGTGCCGGCATCGGCTATCGCCTGGTGGGCGGCAAGCGTTTTTACGAGCGCAAAGAGGTGAAGGACCTGCTGGCCTATCTCAAAGTCATCTTCAATCCACTCGACGACGTGTCGCTGTTGCGAATTATCAATTTCCCGCGCCGTGGCCTCGGCGACGTAGCGACCCGGCACTTGGTGGAGGCAAGCCAAGCGCAGGGAATCCCCTTGTACGACGCGCTGGGCGAAGCGGCAATGATTTCCGGGCTGACCTCGAGCGCGCAAAAGTCAGCCGTTGAACTCTGGGCACAGTTCCAGGCTTGGCGGGATCAGGTGGACGAGGATCTTGCCGAACTGGTCCGCCGGGTGGCCGAGGAAAGCGGCCTTCGGCAGCAGTTCGAATCCGAGGGCGGTCATGAAGCCGAGGAACGGATGGAAAATCTCGGTGAACTGATTTCTGAAGCCAAGCGCTTTATGGATTCGGAAGGGGTAAGCGATCTCGGGGAGTTCCTGGGATTTTTGGCGTTGGTTTCAGACTGGGAGGCGACGGAAGACAAAGGTCAAGGAGCCTGGTTGATGACGGTGCATAGCGCCAAGGGGTTGGAATTTCCGCTGGTGGTTTTGGTGGGCATGGAAGAAGGGGTTTTCCCCCATATGCGCTCGATCGCAGATAACCTGGTCGAGGAAGAACGGCGTCTTTGTTATGTTGCGTTGACCCGGGCGCGCGACGAGCTCTATGTGACGGCGGCGGAGACGCGAACCATGATGGGGCATACCGAGGCGCACGCGATCTCCCGATTTGTGGCCGAAATTCCCCCAAATTTAGTGGAGGACGCGCAAAATCAGGACAGTGCGGCGCGTAGGCGGGCAGCGGTGGCCACCGGGGTACCCGCAGGGGGCTACCGGGTGGGCGATCGCCTGCGGCATCCACGCTTTGGCTGGGGCACGCTGGTTAGCCAGCGAGGTTCCGGTGACGACCTCGAGCTCACCATCGCATTTAGTGGCGGCGGGGTTCGCTCGTTTCTCGCCAAGTACGCCCAACTAGGCAGAGAGCGGGAACAATCGAGTGGCTAGCGATCGCGAAAGGCTACGGATTCAACAGCGGATGCGGGAATTGGCCCGTGCGATTACCGAGCACGGTCGGCGTTACCACGAACTGGATGACCCCGTCATCAGTGATGCGGAGTATGATGTTCTGGTTGAGGAATTGCAGACGCTCGAAAGGGCGTACCCCGAGTGGGCAGAACCTGATTCGCCAACGGGCAAGGTGGGCGGTCAGCCGTCGGCAACGCTGGGAACGGTGGTGTTTGAACAGCCGGTGCTTTCTCTGACCAACGCGCATAGCCGCGCCGACGTGGAGGACTTTTGGCGGCGGGTTGAGTCAGCAAGCTCGGAACCGCCGGCCATGGTAGCGGAATTGAAAATTGATGGCGTAAGTATTGTGGTCAACTACCGGCGGGGCAGTTTGTGGCGGGCTGCCACGCGGGGGGACGGCCTGGTGGGAGAAAATGTGACGGCCAATGTCCTCAGGATTGATGCCATCCCGAGCCAGCTCGCCGCGGCGGTGGACGTGGAAGTTCGGGGCGAAGTGTATCTGCCCCGCTCTCGGTTTGAACAGTTGAATCGCGAACGGATTGCGCAGAACTTGGCCCCGTTTGCGAATCCGCGCAATGCGGCGGCGGGATCTTTGCGCCAACTCGATCCCGAAGTGACGAAAAGTCGTCAGGTATCAGCATTTTTTTACGAGATTCGGTCAGGGATGACAGAAGACGTCCGTGAGCACCATGTCGCGCTGATCCAGATGGCGGAGTGGGGATTGCCGGTAGAACCCCACTGGCAGTTGTGTCGCTCGGTGGACGAATTGGGGGAGTATGTGGAAAAGTGGCGTGACCGACGGGATAGCTTGGACTTCGACACCGACGGACTGGTGTTTAAAGTGGCCCAGGTGGGTCTGCAGCGTCGTCTGGGAGCCACCAAGAAGTCACCTCGATGGGCGATCGCCTATAAGTTTCCGCCGGAAGAGGCATTGACCGTGGTGCGTGCTATCCGGCTGACCGTCGGTCGGACCGGGGTCCTGACGCCGACCGCCGAGCTCGATCCGGTTCGCCTTGCGGGCACCCAGGTGCAGCGGGCATCGTTGCACAACGCCGATATCGTTCAGGAGTTGGATGTGCGGGTAGGAGACTCCGTCTACGTGCGCAAGGCAGGCGAGATCATCCCCGAAGTCGTTCGCGTCGAGTTGGAACTCCGCCCACCCGGCACCGTACGCTTCGAATATCCCGACCGTTGTCCCGTCTGCGGAGGGACCGTGCTTCGCCTCCAAGGGGAGAAGGCCTATCGGTGCGTGGCCGGTATGGGATGCCCGGCGCAGCGCCGGGAATCCATTCTCCACTTTGCCTCCCGGGCGGCCATGGATATCGAGGGACTCGGCGAGCGCACGGTTGACCTGCTGCTGGAACAGGGATTGGTGGAAACGGTGGCCGATCTCTACCGGTTGGACCAGGAAAAACTACGGTCCTTGCCGCGCTTTGCCGACCTTTCGGCGCAAAATTTGTTGCGCGCCATCGCGAGCAGCAAGACACGGCCCCTGTCACGATTAGTACACGGTCTTGGGATCCGCCTGGTGGGCGAGAAGGTCGCGACGGTGCTGGCCAGTCACTTTAAGGAACTAGACGCCCTGATGGGCGCAAGCAGGGAGGCATTGGAGGCGATTGAGGAGATCGGCCCTGGCATCGCCCAGGCGGTCACGGCGTTTTTTGGCCAGCCCTCCAGCGTCGCCGTGATCGAGGACTTGCGCCGGCTCGGCCTCAATTTTACGGAAACCCCTGCGGGCGAAGGAGGCAGCGCCTTTTCCGGGGAGGTGGTGGTACTCACCGGCACGCTGGCCAACCTAACTAGAACCGAGGCGGAAGCCCTGGTGGTCAGCGAGGGAGGACGGGTGGCGAGTTCGGTGTCCTCCCAGACCACAATCCTGGTCACTGGCGAACGGCCGGGATCCAAATTGAGCAAGGCGCGGCAACTGGGAATCCACATTATGAACGCAGAGGAATTTTTGCAGCGGGCCGGTCGCACCGGGAGCGCGGGGGTGTCCGCCAGCCAGCCGGGAGATCAGGCGGCGATGAAAGGGGAGAGCAGACATTGAGTGAGCGCGTCTTGGAGGTCAAGGGGCTGGAGACGCATTTTCACACCGATGAGGGCGTGGTGCGGGCAGTCAACGATGTGAGTCTATACATGGATGCGGAAGAGACGTTGGGATTGGTGGGCGAATCGGGTTCAGGGAAGAGCGTAACTTCCCTCTCCATCATGCGGCTGATTCCCAGTCCGCCCGGGCGGATCGCCAGCGGGCAAATTCTTTTTCGGGGACAGGATTTAGTCCAGCAGTCGCCGCAAGTGATGCGCAAGATTCGTGGCAACGATATGGCCATGATATTTCAAGAGCCGATGACCTCCCTCAATCCGGTGTATACGGTGGGCGATCAAATCGCTGAAGCGGTCGTGCTGCATCAAAAATTGGGACGTCGGGAGGCGTTGGCTCGGGCGGTGGAAATGCTCCGCTTAGTGGGTATTCCGGCGCCGGAACGCCGGGTGCGCGAATACCCCCACCAGATGTCTGGCGGCATGCGCCAGCGGGTCATGATTGCGATGGCGCTGTCGTGCAATCCCGCCCTGCTGATCGCCGACGAGCCGACCACTGCGCTAGACGTGACGATTCAAGCCCAAATTCTCGAGCTGATGAAGGACATGAAGCGGCGCTTTCATACCGCAATCTTGTTGATTACCCACGACCTCGGCGTGGTGGCGGAGATGGCCGACCGAGTAGCCGTCATGTATGCGGGAAAAATCGTCGAAGAGGCGACCACCGTGGAGTTATTCCGGCAACCGCTGCATCCATATACGGAAGGCTTGCTAGCCTCGATTCCTCGCCTCGATACGCCTCCTAGCGAACGATTGCACGTGATTGACGGGAGCGTGCCCAATCTCCTCCATTTGCCTCAGGGTTGCGCCTTCGCACCGCGTTGCCCCAAGGTGATGGACATTTGCCGAATCAAAGAACCGCCAATGACTGCGGTGGACGACAGTCGCAAGGTCTCTTGTTGGTTGCACATTGATCACAAGCCCGAGGAGGCGGTTTCATGAGTATGGCTGAACCGGCGACCGAGGCGAAAAACCGTGAGGCATTGCTTTCGGTGCGCGATCTCAAGAAATATTTTCCAATTAGCGGCGGCATTTTCTCCCGCGTGGTCGGGCACGTCAAAGCGGTCGACGGGGTGAGCTTCGATCTTTATCCTGGCGAAACGCTGGGCTTGGTGGGAGAATCGGGATGCGGCAAGACGACCACCGGGCGGGCGATTCTGCGGCTGGTGGAGCCCACCTCTGGCAGCGTGCGGTTTGACGGTCGGGACATCCTCCGTATGAATCACCGGGAAATGCGCTCGGTGCGTCGTCAAATGCAGATTATTTTTCAAGACCCATTCGGTTCCTTGAACCCGAGGATGTCCGTGGGACAAATCATTCAGGAGCCCCTGGATGTGCATAGGGTGGGGACGCGTCAGGAGCGGGAAGAGCGTGTGAAGTATTTGTTAGAGGTCGTGGGGCTGGCCTCCTATCATCGGCGACGCTTTCCGCATGAGTTTTCGGGCGGACAGCGGCAGCGCATAGGCATCGCGCGCGCACTGAGCCTGAATCCAAAGTTAATTGTGGCGGATGAGCCGGTGTCGGCGCTTGACGTCTCGATCCAGTCCCAGGTTCTGAATCTGTTGGAAGATTTGCAGAGCGAATTTGGGTTGACGTATCTGTTTATCGCCCACGGATTGAATGTCATTCGGCATATTTCCAACCGGGTCGGCGTGATGTACTTGGGTGTGATGGTGGAGATGGCCGACGCCAAGGAAATCTACCGCGAGCCTTTGCATCCGTACACCGAGGCGCTGTTTTCGGCGATTCCGGTGCCGAACCCCACCTTGCGCCGCGAACGGATTATTCTGCAGGGGGACGTGCCGAGCCCGGTCAATCCACCATCAGGGTGCCGATTTCACACCCGTTGCCCTATTGCCCAAGATATCTGCAGCGTCCAGGTGCCGGAATGGAAGGAGTCCCGTCCGGCTCACTGGGTTGCGTGCCATTTTCGCTGAGGACGAGAACTGAGGCCGGTCGATGGTAACGGCCGGGTTCATCTCCGAGAGAGGAGCGATGGGTGGTGGTGCGCGAGTTTGTGGCCAGCGGTCTCATTACCAAAAACGGGCGTAAAGCCCCCGCCTTTAGGCGTGGGGATATCAGCCCGTTGGCCCGTCAGGGCCAAGAGTTTTTTTGACGGTTCGTTTTGCATTAGACGCCATCG